>DATDAQ010000084.1:0-28148 GCA_036525295.1 Solirubrobacterales bacterium
GTCGAGTGCACGGGCGTGGCGGTATCGCCCCCCGACGCAAGCTGCTGAGCGCCGCTCAAGCTCGGCGGCCGAGCTGACGATTCAGTCAGCGAACGTATGAGAGAGAAGCTGAACGACAACCCGCTTGCGCAGCTCGCCGCCGTCGGCGTGCTGCTGCTGCTCGCCGGCGTCTTCTTCATGTCGACGATGGGCAAAGGCAGCTCCGAAGAAGGCGAAGAAGAAGCTTCGGCACCGGCGGTCGTGGCCGTCCCGACCGAAGGCAGCCCCACCTCTCTTCCTGCCGTCAGCTCCGGCGTCGGCGCCCCACCTCCGCTGCCCCGGCCGGTCACGGCCGCTTTCGAGGCCGGAGATACCGTCGTCATCCTTTTCGTCCGCCCGGGCGGTATCGACGATCGGATGGTCACCGCCGCGCTTCTCAGTCTCCGTTCCTTCCGCGATGTTGTGGCCTTCGTCGTGCCGGCGAGCAAGATCGCCCGCTACGCGACGATCGCACAAGGAGCGAACGTGAACCGCGTTCCCGCTCTGGTCGTGCTGCGGCCGAAGCGGCTCGACACGGCTATCTCCACCGCTTCCGTGCACTACGGCTACCAGAGTCCGGAGAGCATCGAGCAGGCTGTCATCGACGCTGGCTACAGGGGTCGCACCCTCCCTTACCACCCGTGAGCCGATGAATGGCAGGGACTACCCAGGTCACCTGCGCCCGGTCCCGGAATCCGGCGACTCGACCGCCCCCGCGCTCGATCCCAACGCGGGCGGCACTCCCGGCCTGACCCCGCCGGTCGCTCGTGGCCGCTCGAGCGGCTTCACCACCGACGTTCTCGTCGACCTCGGTTACGTTCCCGAAGACCGCGCCCGCGCGGCGATCGAAGAGGCCCGCACGGCCAACTTTCCCCCCGAGGAGCTACTCCTGCAGCAGGGGGCGATCAGCATGGACCAGCTCTCTCGCGCGGTCGCCGAGCGCTACGGGCTCGACCACATCGACCTCTCCGTCTACCACGTCGACATGGCGGCTGCGAACCTGATCCCGGTCAACACCGCGCGCCGCTACGGAGCCCTGCCGGTCGGCTTCGTCGACTCCCAGACCCTTCTCGTGGCCGCCGCCGACCCGACCAACGTGCTCGCAGTCGACGACATCCAGATCGCGACAGGCCTGGACTGTCGCGTCGCGGTCTCCGCCGCAGAGGACATCGAGGCGCTGATCGGCCGCCTCAACACGCTGCAGAGCGCGGTTAGCGAGGCCGTGACGGAGGGTGAGGCCGAGGCCGAGGCCGAGGCCGAGGTCAGCGACATCGAAGTCACCGCCGAAGACGCGCCGGTGATCAAGCTCGTCTACAGCATCCTCGGGCAGGCGGTGGGGGAGGGGGCCTCCGACGTCCACTTCGAGGCCGAAGAGGACGAGATGCGGGTTCGCTTCCGGGTCGATGGGGTGCTCGCCGAGGCCGCCCACGTCCCCAAACGGATGGTCGGCGCCGTGATCTCCCGGTTGAAGATCATGAGCGACCTCAACATCGCCGAGAAACGCGTGCCCCAGGACGGCCGGGTCAGCGTCACCGTCGAGGACCGCCGGGTCGACCTGCGTATCACCACGCTGCCCACCCAGCGCGGCGAGGGGGCGACGATCCGCGTCCTCGACAAGGACAACGCCCAGCGCTCGCTTGACGACCTTGGCATGGACGGGTCCGGGCGGGAGCGCTTCGTGGAAGCGTTCCACCAGGCCTACGGCGCTGTCCTCGTCACCGGCCCGACCGGCTCGGGCAAGTCGACGACTCTCTACGCCGCCCTTCAAGACCTCAACCAGGTCGAGAAGAAGATCATCACGATCGAGGACCCGGTCGAGTACCGCCTTGACGGCATCAACCAGATCAACGTCAACCGGCCGGCCGGCCTCGACTTCGCCACCGGCCTGCGCTCGGTGCTCCGCGCGGATCCCGACATCGTCATGGTCGGCGAGATCCGCGACGGCGAGACCGCCCGGATCGCGATCGAGGCGGCGCTGACAGGGCACATGATGCTGACCACGCTGCACACCAACGACGCCCCCGGCGCGATCGCCCGCCTGACCAAGATGGGGATCGAGGCCTTCCTCACCGCCTCGGCGGTCGACTGCGTCGTCGCCCAGCGCCTGGCGCGCAAGCTCTGCACGCACTGCAAGCGGCGCACGATCGTGCCGCCGCAGGCTCTGGCCGATGCCGAGATCCGCGTCGGCGGGGACATCGAGGCCTACGAGCCCGTCGGCTGCCCGCGCTGCAACCAGAACGGCTACCGCGGCCGGGTCGGGATCTACTCGGTGATGAAGATGAGCGACCGGATCAAGGAGATGACGGTCTCCCAGGCATCGGAGGCCGACATCGCCGAGGTCGCCCGCGAGGAGGGCATGCTGACCCTGCGCGAGGACGGCATTACCAAGGTGCGCAGCGGCCAGACCAGCCTCGAGGAGGTTTTGCGTGTCACCGCCTGAGCCCTTGCCGCCCTCAAGGATTCGGGCCGAGGAGACGATCTAGGGCTCATGGACTTCGATTTCTCCGAGGTCCTCGGCCACATGGTCGAGGTCAGGGCCTCCGACGTGCACCTCACCGCGGGCTTCCCCCCGGCGATCCGCGACAAGGGCAAGATCGTGGCGATGGAGGGCTTCCCGGTGCTGGGCACCCAAGAGACCCGCGAGGTCGTCTTCAGCATCCTCAACGAGGACCAGCGCAAGCGCTTCGAGAACCAGAAGCAGCTCGACTTCGCCTACGCGATCCCCGGCGTCGCCCGCTTCCGCGTCAACTGCTTCTTCCAGCGTGGCGCGGTCAGTGCCGCCTTCCGCCTGGTGCCGCAGGACATTCCCGCCCTCGACTCGCTCGGCGTGCCGCAGGTGCTGCGCGAGCTGGCCGCCAAACCGCGCGGCTTCGTCCTCGTCACCGGCCCGACCGGCTCGGGCAAGAGTACGACCCTGGCATCGATGATCGACGTGATCAACTGCGAGCGCCAGGACCACATCCTCACGATCGAGGACCCGATCGAGTTCCTGCACCAGCACAAACGCTCGATCGTCAACCAGCGCGAGGTCGGCGCCGACGCCGAGGACTTCTCCCTCGGCCTGCGTGCCGCCCTGCGAGAGGACCCCGACGTGATCCTCGTCGGCGAGATGCGCGACCTGGAGACGATCTCCACAGCGCTGACCGCGGCCGAGACCGGCCACCTCGTCTTCGCCACCCTGCACACACAGTCGACCGCGCAAACCGTCGACCGGATCATCGACGTCTTCCCGCCCCAGCAGCAAGGGCAGGTGCGCACCCAGCTCTCGATCGCCCTGCAGGGCATCGTCACCCAGCAGCTGCTGCCGACCGCCGACGGTCTCGGTCGCGTCGTCGCCTGCGAGGTGCTGGTGCCGACCCCGGCGATCCGCAACCTGATCCGCGAGGGCAAGACGCATCAGATCTACGCCGCCGTGCAGACCTCTGGCGCGGTTGGGATGCAGACCATGGACGCCGATTTGGTGCGACTGGTGCGGGAAGGGAAGATCACGCGTTCCCTGGCTGAACAGCGCGCCTCGGTGCCCGAGGAGCTGAAGCGCCTGCTCGGCGGCGAAGCGCCAGTGATGCCGGGCGCTGCCCCCAACGGTGCCGGCGCGGCGCAGCCTGCCTACACGCAGGGGGGCTAACCGGTGGCCGGCGCCACGACATTCAGCTTTCGTGCCCTCGACGTCGCCGGGGCGGCCACGGGCGGGGAAGTAGAGGCCGAGTCCAAGGCGCAGGTCGGCGAGCTGCTGCGCCAGCGCGGCCTGATCGTCCTCGACGTCAGCGAGAAGTCCTCGCCGATCAACGTCGAGGACTTCTTCAAGCGCTTCAGGAGCGTCGACATGCGCGAGCTGGCGGTGTTCTCGCGCCAGTTCGCGACCCTCATCGCCTCCGGGATGCCGATGCTGCGCACCCTGCACACGCTCGAGGAGCAGACCCAGGACGACGCGATCCGCGAGGCGGTCGCCGGCCTGCGCGCCGACGTCGAAGCTGGCAGCACGCTGGAGCAGGCGATGGAGCGCCACCCGAACGTCTTCGATCGCCTCTTCCGCGCGATGGTCCGCGCCGGCGAGGAATCGGGGCGGCTGGAGGAAGCCCTGGACCGCATCGCCTTCCAGGTCGAGAAAACCGACGCCCTCAGGCGCCAGGTCAAATCGGCGATGATGTACCCGGCGCTGGTCTTCGGCTTCGCCGTCGTCGTCCTGGTCGCGATCGTGATGTTCGTGATCCCGGTCTTCGCCAACATCTTCACCGAACTGGGTGAAGAACACCCGGAGGAAGCCTCCGGGTTGCCGCCGCCGACGGCGTTCTGCGTCGGCCTCTCCAACCTGCTGACCAGCTACTGGTTCATCCTCTTGCCGGGCCTCGCGATCTTCTTCTTCGCCTTCTTCAAGTGGAAGAAGACGGAAAAGGGCAAAGAAATGTGGGACCGCTTCACCTTGCGCCTGCCGTTCAAGGTTGGCGACGTGATCCAGAAGATCGCGCTGGCGCGCTGGTCGCGCACCTTTGCCGGCTCGGTCTCTTCCGGTGTCCCGATGCTGCAGTCGATCAAGTTGACCGGGGAAACCGCCGGCAACATCGTCGTCGAGCAGTCGATGGAGGACGTCTACGCTTCGGTCAAGCGTGGCGGCTCTCTGGCCGGCCCGATCCAGAGCAACCCGATCTTCCCGCCGATGGTCGGCCACATGGTCGCGGTCGGCGAGGAAACCGGCCAGCTCGAACACATGCTCTCCAAGATCGCCGACTTCTACGAGGCCGAGGTCGATGCCAAGGTCAAGGCCCTCACGGCCCTGATCGAGCCGATCATGATCGTCTTCGTCGGCGGCATGGTCGGCTTCATCGTGATCTCGATGTACCTGCCGCTCTTCAGCATCTACGAAAAGATCCGCTGACGCGGGTTGACCGGTTATCGGCTGCTTGGCCGAGAAATCGGCTTCGAGCCCGAGTTTTGGGGAGATGAAGTCCTAGTTTCGGGGATCAAGGGTTACGGGGGGTGGTCGATTAGGGGAGGGTGATGAATCTGCCAGTGCCTCGGTGCCAAAGGCAAACCCGCCGTGAGGCGGGGGCGCAAAGCTGTCGGGACTCGGATGTTCGAGTCGGCCGGGCTACCACCGGGGTCGACAGACACCACGTGGCTGAGATGCGACGGGGCTCTGGCTCAACTATTAGGAACCTAGGAGGTCCCTGATGTTTATCCAGAATCTCCGGGCCAAGGTTGGCGCCCGGCTCAACGGCGACAGCGAGGCCGGCTTCACGCTGATCGAGCTCCTCGTCGTCATGCTCATCCTCGGAATCCTGGCCGCCATCGCGCTGCCGGCGTTCTTCAACCAGAAAGACAAGGCCGGCGACGCCAAGGCCAAGGAGTACGCGCACTCCGCGCAGGTCGCGATGGAGACGTACTCGACCGACAACAGCGGCAGCTACGCGGGCGCGACCGTCGAAGACCTCGAAGCAATCGAGCCTACTCTCGCCAGCGCCGAATTCAAAGAAGGCAAAATCGCCAAAGTCGCCGAAGACGAATACGAATTCACTCTCCTCGGCAGCAAAGCGACCCAGGAATTCACCGTCAAAAACGTGGCAGGCACCCTGACCTTCCCGTGTGAAGACAAAGGTGTCGGCGGTTGCCCGTCGAGCGGAGACTGGGGCGAATAAGCCCGAGATCCGCTGCGCCTTGGCCTAGCCAAGCGTGACGTTCGAGGGGCGGGCCGCTTTGGCCCGCCCCTCGCGCTTTTGGCCAGGCATTGCGCGATGGCTAAACGAATGCCCGATTCGAGCCGATACCCGCTGACGATGCAGATCGAGTCCTTGACACCCACTCTGGGCTCACCCCGCCGGGGGCCGCGGTTGCTCGGCTGCGCCGGCGCAGCTCTTGCCGCGCTCCTGTTGGCAGCCTGGTTCGCTGCCTCGCCCGCCGCCGCCTCCACGATCATCTACAACGGGATCGCGGCCGACGGCCATGTCGCCTTCTTCAGCACCGAAGAAGCGCTCGTCTCTGGCGACACCGATAACGAACGCGACGTGTACGCGCGCTCCTACGACGAAGCGCTGGAACGCTATGTAACGCGCGAGGTCTCGGTTGGCCCGACCGGAGGCAACGACGCCCTGCCGGTCCAGTACGACGCCGTCTCGGCCGGCGGCGACGAGGTCTTCTTCGCGACCAAAGAGCCGCTGGTCGGCATCGACACCGATCACCGCACCGACATCTACCGGCGCGAGCTGAGCACCAACACGACGACGCTCGTCTCGCGTGGGGCGGCATCGTGCGAACCAAAAGGCTGCGGCAGCGGCGCCTTCGACGCCAGCTTCGCGCCGGGCGGCCTCACCGCCGACGGCGAAGAGCTCTTCTTCGTCACCGACGAGAAGCTCGCCACCGCCGACGAAGACAGCTCGCCGGACATCTACGTGCGCGACCTGGGGGCGGGCACGACTGCGCTGGTATCGGAAGGCGCGGCCGGGTGCCTGGGAGAAGGTTGTGGCAACGAGGCCTTCGGGGTCTCCTTCAACGCCGTCTCGGCGGACGGCTCGGCCGCGGTCTTCAGCAGCAACGAGCCACTGTCCGAAGAAGACGAAGACGAGCTCCAGGATCTCTACGTGCGCGATCTGGAGGACGGGGCTACGCAGCTCGCCTCGACTCCCGGCACTTGTCCCGGCAGCGTCGACTGCAAAGCCGTCTACGGCGGCGTCGCGGGCGATGGCTCCCACGTCTTCTTCGAGAGCAGCGAACAGATCTCCGAAGAAGACGAAGACGAATCCCAGGACGTCTACGGCTGGACGCCGGGTGGCGGGGCAGCGCTCGCGTCCCTCGGCCCCGAAGGCGGCAACGGAACCCCCAACGCGACCTTCGCCCGCAGCTCGGCGGACGGCGCGGCGGTCTTCTTCGAGACCAGCGAGCAGCTGACCTCCACCGACGAAGACTCCTCACAGGACGTCTACGAGCGCTCCGGCGGGGAAACCACCCTGGTCTCGACCGGCCCCGAAGGCGGCAACGGCGCCTTCAACGCCTCCCTGCGGTGGGTCTCGCCGGACGGCTCCAACGCGGCGGCGCTCTTCAGCACGGCCGAGCAGCTGACCGGCGCGGATGAAGACTCCTCGGTTGACGTCTACGAGCGCTCCGCCGGTGTCACCGCCCTGGTCTCGACCAGCCCCGAAGGCGGCAACGGCGCCCCCGACGCGCTCTTCGCCGGCGCTTCCCACGACGGCTCCCACGTCTTCTTCATCACCCTCGAGAAACTGATTGCCGAAGACACGGATTCCAGCTCAGATATCTACAAGCGCCACGAAGGCGCCACGACGCTGATCTCGACGGGCCCCGAAGGGGGGAATGGAGCGTTTGGCTCCGGCCTCCCCGAAAACGGCAAGGGCGTTTCGAAAGAAGGCGACCGGGTCTTCTTCACGACCGACGAGAGGTTGACCGAAGGCGACCCCGACGCCGAGACCGACATCTACGAACGCACGGGCTCGACCACGCGTCTGGTCTCGGTCGGAAACCTGCTGGCGCTGGGTCCCGTTGCGCCGGCCCTGACCGCGACCAACCCGAAATCCCCCGGTGCCTCTACTTCGCCCTCGATCCTCGGCCAAGCCGAGCCGGAAACCTGGATCAAGCTGTACGCGACCTTCGACTGCTCGGGCGAGCCCGTGGCCCAGGGCACCGTGGAAGAGCTGGCTGGAACCGGCCTGGCGGTGACGGTGGCGGAAGGCTCGACGACGAGCTTCCGCGCCACCGCGGAAGCGGGTGGGCTCGTCTCGCCCTGCTCGAGCCCGATCTCCTACAAACAGGAAACTCCTCCGCCGCCGCCCCCCCCACCTCCCCCGCCCCCGGGTGAAGAAGAAGGCTCCGGAGGGGGCAGCACCGGCGGCGGCTCGGGAAGCGGCTCCGGGGGTATCGGTGGCTCAGGCACCAAGACGCACGACGGCGGCATCGCCTACGTCGCGCCGGAGACGCTGATCACCTTCGGGCCCGCCTCGAAGACGAAGAAGCGCAAGGTCGCCTTCCGCTTCTCCGACGGGACCGGCCAGCCGGGGACCAGCTTCTCCTGCAAGGTCGACCGCCAGCGCTGGAAGGCCTGCAGCTCGCCGATGCGGGTGGCGAAGCTCGCGCTCGGCCGTCACGTCTTCGCGGTCAAGTCGGTAAACGCCGTTGGCACCTGGGACAGCCAGCCGGCCAAGCGCGCCTTCAAGGTGGTGCGATGAGGGCGGCGCTGAACGCGAGGCTCGCCGGGCGCCAGCGCGAGGCTGGCTTCACCTTGATCGAGCTGCTCGTCGCCTCGACCATGGGCGTGGTCGTGCTCGGCGCGGTCGGCTCGCTGGTCGTTAGCGCGATGAAGACCCAGCCGCAGATCAGCGAGCGGGCGCAGACGGTCTCGACCGCGCGCTGGGTGCTGGAGCGGCTGACGCGCGAGATCCGCAACGGGGTCAAAGTCGACAAAGCGACCGCCTCCTCGGTGTCGTTCGAAACATACGTCCGCCGCAGCACCTGCGGGGGCAGCGGGATGCTCGCGAGCACGTCGGCCGCGATCAAATGCGAGGTGACCTACACATGCTCGACGACCACGTGCACGCGGATCGAGGCCGCCCCAGGCGTCTACACGGGCACGCCGAGGACGATCTTCGAAGGGATCGGCAGCAGCAGCGTGTTCAGCTACGTTCCAAACGCCGCCGAAGCCACTTACATCAAGGTGACCCTGACCATGCCGAACCCGCGCGGGCCGGCGGCCCTGACCGTCTCCGACGGCGCCAGCCTGCGCAACGCGACCCTCACCTACTGATGCGGCGAACGGACGAGAGAGAGGCGGGCTTCACGATCGTCGAGGTGCTGGTTGCCTCGGTGCTCCTGGTGATCGGGGCGTTCACGACCTTCGCCCTGCTCAGCGCGGCGAACCGCAACACCGACCGAGCCAAGCAGACCCAGGTCGCGCTGAACCTGGCCCAGCAGGAACTCGAGGCGCTGCGCAGCCTCACCAACGAAGAACTGGCGCTGACGGCGACGCCGCCGCACTCCAACGACGCGCTCGACCCCGACTACCGTGTCTCCAGCAGCGGTACCTTTGCCGTGGTCAGGGAGCCGCGCGGCTCCTACCGCAAACTGGTCGTCAACGGGGGCGAAATCGAAGGCGAATCGGGTGAGACGGTGGAAGGCGGCGTCGTCGTCCCATCCGAATCCTTCGAAAACGGCGACGTCAGCGGCACGGTCCATCGCTACGTGCTCTGGCGCAACGACGAAGCCTGCGGGTCCGCCTGTCCCACCTCGCAGGACTTCAAGCAGATCGTCGTCGCGATCAAGCTGGACACGCCCGGCAACCAGGCGGGTGAGAGGGGCTACGTCGAAGCCCAGTCCGACTTCGTCGACCCCACCGACAGCTCCGAAAACGACCCGGCGCCCGACTCCGAAGGCAACCTGGTCACCGCGCAGCAGTTCTTCCTCACCGACACCCCGTGCGGGGAAGGCGGGGAAACGGAACGGGTGGACATCACCAGCGACCACCTCCTCCACAACACCCTCGGCACCTGTGCCAGCGGGCTGCAGACCGGAACCACGCTCGGGGCGCCGGATGCGCTGCTGCTCGGCGGCCCTCCGGACCCGGCCCCGGAAGACCCCACCAGCCCGGTGCTGCACGACTACTCCGACGACACCTACCTGGAGCCCACGCCGGACACCGACAAGGGGGTTCAGATCCGCAAAGACGACACCAGCGGCTGCCACTACACGCCGGCCGGGACCACCAACCCCGAGAGCCAGGTTCACCGCTGGGTTACCGACCCGATGGAAGCGGACTTCAAAATGACCGAAAAGGCGACGCTCGAGTTCTACACACGGACGCTGAACGACGAACTCTATACCGGCACGGTTTGCGTCTACCTCTTCAAACGCAGCGAAGTCGGCTCGCCGCCGGAAGCGACCGACACGCAGCTGACCAACAAAGTCGGTGGCACCGGCTACTGGACCTACACACCCGAAAAAAACGATTACTGGCCGCGCTTCGAATGGAAGAAGGTGCGGTTGACGATGGCCTTCAACGAAGCGCCGTATACGATCCACGCCGACGAACGGCTGGGGGTGGCTCTCAGTGTCGAGCGGAGCAACACGCCGGCCGACGCGATCCCGATCATGTACGACCACCCCAACTACCCGACCCGGATCGAGGTCGACACCAGCACGCCGATCGAAGGCGGCTAACGCATGGCCGCCGCCGCGGCGCTCGCCCTCTTCGGAGGGCTCATCATCGGCAGCTTCGTCACCGTCGTCGCGCACCGGGTGCCGCGGGGGGAATCGATCGTCGGGCCGCGCTCGCGCTGCCCGGCCTGTGGGGCGCAGATCGCCGCCTACGACAACCTGCCGGTGGTGTCCTGGGTGCTGCTGCGGGGGCGGGGGCGCTGCTGCGGAGTCCCGATCTCGCCCCGCTATCCGCTGACCGAGCTTGCCCTGGGGGCGCTCTACGCGGCGACCGTCCTGGTCTTCTGGGACGAGCCGGCTGAGATCGCCCTCGGCCTCGTCTTCGTCACCACCCTGGTTGCGGTCACGCTGACCGACCTCGAGCAGCGGATCATCCCCAACAAGATCCTGATCGTCGCCGCGGTCCTCGGTGTCGCGATCGCCGCGACCGGCGACCCCGGCAGCCTGCCGGAGCGGACGATCGCCGCGGCGGCTGCGGGCGGCCTGCTCTTCGGTGCCGCGCTCGTCTACCCGCGCGGGATGGGGCTGGGGGACGTCAAGCTCGCGGCGGTGATGGGCCTCTTCCTCGGACGCAATGTGGCTCCGGCGATCCTCGTCGCCCTCCTCGCCGGCTCCTTCGTCGGCCTGGCGATGATCGCCCGCGACGGGGCCGCCGCGCGCAAGAAGGCGATTCCCTTTGGGCCTTTCCTCGCCCTCGGCGGCGTCGTCGGCTTGCTGGCGGGCGACCAGATGGTCGACTGGTACCTCGGCACCTTTTAGGAGGGGCTGTAGGCGTCCCTCTCAAACGACCGTCCAGGTTTTCCTAGAAATAAGTAGTTGCAGGGCGAAAGGTCTGTGGCCTTCCTGCCGATTGGGAAAGGGCGGGTTTTGCTCGGCTCGACCGCTCCCTTCCTCTCAATGCAACTGACAAGGAAAAAGAAGACGACGGCAGCAGTCGGCCTCGACATCGAGGCCGGCAGCATCGCCGCGGCCGAGGTCAGGCAGAACGGCAGCGCGCCGGTCAGCGAGGCGGCGATCGAGCCGCTGGCGCCGGGGATCTTCCACGAGGGCGAGGTGGCCGACGCCGACGGCCTGGCCGAGGCCCTGAAGTCGCTCTTCTCCAAGCACAAGCTCCCCAAGCAGGTACGGCTCGGGGTCGGCAACCAGCGCGTGATCGTGCGCACCCTGCGCATGCCGGCGATCGAGGACCCGAAGGAGATGGATGCGGCAATTCGCTTTCAGGCCCAGGAGCAGATCCCGATGCCTCTCGACCGGGCTGTGCTCGAGCATCAGGTGGTAGGTGGCGTGCCGGCGGCCGAGGGCACCCAGCCGCAGCTCGACGTGGTGGTGGTCGCCGCTCGCCAGGACATGGTCCGCTCCTTCCTCGAGCCGATCCGCCGCGCCGGGCTGGAGCCGGTCGGCGTCGACCTCTCCGCCTTCGGGATGATCCGCGCGCTCGCCGGGGTGGGGGCCAAGGAGGAAGCGGACGGCTCCGGACCCGATGGGGCTGTCGCTGGGACGCCGGCCCAGCCGCTTGGGATGCCGGTCTCCCAGGACGAAGCGGTCCTCTACTGCAACCTCGGCGACGTGATGAACCTGGCTGTGGCCCGTGGTCGCTCCTGCCTCTTCACCCGTGTCTCCAGCGTCGGCCTGGAGGGAATCGCCACGCGCCTTTCCTCCGAAACGGACCTGAGTGTCGAGCACGCCACCCAGTGGCTTCGTCACGTCGGGCTCGAAGCCGCTGTAGAGGAGATCGAGGGGGACCCCACTCTCCTCGCCTCGTCTCGCCGGGTACTCGAGGAGGGCCTGGGCAGCATCGTCGACGAGTTGCGGCTCTCGCTCGACTATTACGGCGCACAGGAGAGCGCGGTGCCGGCGGGGCGCATCGTCCTCTGCGGCCCCGGCAGCACGATCCCGGGCCTGGCCGCCCGGATGGAGGAGCTGCTCGGGCTCGCGGTCGCCGCCTCTTGCCCGCCCGCCCTGTCGGGGTTCGACCCCGCCGCAGCGGCGCGCCTCACCCTTCCCTACGGCCTTGCCCTGGAGCACTGAGCGATGCGCCCCGTCAACCTGATTCCGCTCTCGGACCGGCACGGTCAGAACGCGCCCCTGCGCACCGGCCCCGTCGCCTACATCCTGATCGGCGCGCTGGTCTTGGCGCTGGCCGGCGTGACCGCGCTGGTGCTGACGGGCAATCAGATCGACGACCGCAAGAGCGAGTTGGCGCAGGTCAAACGCGAAGACGCGGCCGCCACGGCGCGCGCCGAAAGCCTCGCTCCCTACGCCCAGTTCGCCGCACTGCACGCCGAGCGGGTGGCGACGATCTCCAGCCTCGCCGACAGCCGCTTCGACTGGGAGCGAGTGATGCGCGAACTGTCCTTGATCCTGCCCCATGACGTCTGGCTGGTCAGCCTCGACGCGAGCGCGTCCTCCGGTGCGGAAGGTTCGAGCGGCGGATCGGGTGGCGGGTCGGTAGGCGGCTCGATAGCCGGCCCGTCGCTGACGCTCGGTGGCTGTGCCGCCGGTCAGGAAGCCGTGGCGGGCTTTGTCACCGCGCTCAAAGACATCGACGGGGTTACGCGCGTCGGCGTCGAATCCGCCGAACTGGCGAACCAGGAAGAGGGGGCCGGCAGCGCCTCCGAATCCGGTTCCGGTGGAGGGGGCTCCTCCGATTGCCGCACCCGTAGCTTCATCGCCCAGTTCAGCATCGTGGTCGCCTTCGATGCGGCCCCGGTGCCAGTCACCGGCACCACCGAAGAAACGGCACCGGTGACGGCGACCGAAAAATCCGAGGCCGCCGCCGAAGAAGTCTCCGGCGAAAGCTCCGAAGAGGGCTCGGAAGGCGGCTGAGATGGGCTCGACGAACAAGCTGATCGCCACGATGCTCGGCGTCGCCGTGCTCGCGGGCGCCTTCTGGATGCTGGCCCTGAGCCCGAAGCGCCAGGAAGCGAGCGAGCTGTCCGTCCAGGTGAGGCAAGCGCGGGAATCGCTGGCTCAGCACAGCGCCGAAGCCGAGCAGGCCGCCCAGGCCCGCCGGG
Source organism: Solirubrobacterales bacterium (assembly GCA_036525295.1). GTDB lineage: Bacteria > Actinomycetota > Thermoleophilia > Solirubrobacterales > 70-9 > VRUE01. The sequence goes on from DATDAQ010000084.1 coordinate 13,185, forward strand.
AGTTCCCGGTCGATTATCAGCAGCTCGTCATCCTCGGCAAGGCGGCTCCCGGCGACGACGACGCGGCGTCGCTGCTGGTGCAGCTGAACCAGATCGCGGCTGCCACCGGCGTGCGGTTCCAGAACATCAGCCTGAACGCCACCAGCGGCGAAGCGCCACCGGCGGCCGCGCCCCCGGCCGCAGGAGCAGGCGGCACGCCTATCTCGGCGACCGAGGTTGCCGCCTCGACGCTGCCGCTGGGAGCTGCGATCGGCCCGGCCGGCTTGGCCGTGATGCCCTACGAGCTCACTTTCAAGGGTGACTTCTTCCGCGTCGCCGACTTCGTCAAGGGCCTCGACTCGCTGGTCGAGACCGAAGACGCCAAGGTCGACGTCCACGGGCGCCTGATCACGATCGACGGCTTCTCGCTTGCCGCCGACTCGAGCGTGGGCTTCCCGGCGCTGGAAGCGACGTTCAAGATCACCACCTTCCTGACGCCGCCGAGCCAGGGTGCGACGCCGGAAAGCCCGGAATCGGCAACAGGCACGCCGGCCGCGACCACGACGGGAGGCACGCCATGAAGCGCCTGAAGGGGCCGGAGCTGAAGCTGTCGGAGCTGAAGGTGCCACCCTTTCTCACCGACCTCTACTGGGACCTGCGCGACCGGCGCCTGCTGCCGCTGGTGGGGCTCGTGATCGTTGCGATCGTCGCGGTGCCGTTTCTCCTTCGAGGCGGCTCGGACGAGAGCCCCCCGCCTGCGTCGCCGCCGGTCGCGGCCATCTCGGGTGCTGCGGACGCAGACGCGTCCCGCCTCACGGTCGTCCAGGCCAAGCCGGGGCTGCGCGACTACCGCAAGCGGCTGGCCGGCCGTGAGCCGACCGATCCCTTCGAACAGCGTTACACGGCGCCCCAGGTGGAGGGGGCGGAGCTGGGCGGAGAACTCGAATCGACGACGAGCTCGACCAGCACGACGACGTCGACCAGCACGACCGAGGTCACCGAGACCACCAACCCTTCGAAGGACACGACCACGATCACCACCGAGACGACGGACGAGTCGAAGGGCGGCGGTGCCAGCCCGGAATCGCAGCTCACCCCCTCCGCCTTTGCGATCGACGTGAAGATCACCCGGATCGAAGGTGGAGAGGCGGGATCGAAGTCGAAAGCCGATTCGAGCACCAGGCACCGCGTGATGCCGACCACGCCCCTCCCGGGTGAGAAAGCGCCCGTCGTCACCTACATGGGGGTCGGAAAGGGTGCGAAGAAGGCGCTGCTGATGGTCTCCAACAACGTCAAGTCGATCTTCGGCGACGCAAAGTGCCTCTCCGGGACCGACACCTGCCAGCTGCTCGAAGTCGAGCCCGGCCTCCCCGAGACCTTCGTGTACGGCGACAACGGCGTCCGCTACAAGATCAACGTCCTCGACATCGAGGCTGTGCCGGCCGGCGACACCCGATCCAGCCAGGAGTAGCGCAAAACTTCAGTAAGTGAAGCGAGATCGGTACACTCGCTGAAGCGAGGCAATTGACACAACCGCCTCGCCCTTCGCCCTATGAGTGCCGCATCCAACTCCCGATGTCCCGTCTGTCGCACGGCCGAGGTCGTCTGTGGCAAGTGGACCCTCCTCGTCATACGCGACCTCGCGGAGGGGTCCAGCCGCTTTTGCGAGCTCGAGCGTTCCTTGGAGGGGATCAGCCCACGTACCCTCTCGCTGCGCCTGCGGGCTCTCGAAGAGGAGGGCATCGTCGAGCGCCACACCTTCCCCGAGGTTCCGCCCCGGGTCGAGTACGCGCTGACCCAGAAGGGCGAGGCTCTGGTCCCCCTGGTCGAGGACATGCGCCGCTACGGCCGTCGCTGGCTCTCCGGCGACGCTGCGGTTCCCGCCACCGTCTAGCGCCGAGTCTGCATTTGTACGTCTTATAGGCGCCTAAATGCAGATTCGCTGACCCGCGGACTGCAAGGCGCCGTGCAGGCGCAGGAGCGCCTGGGGCGGGGGGGAAGCGAGGGGCGTGCGCGACCGCATGCTCAACGACCAGCTGACCCGTCTTGCCTCCGAGGCGGCGATCCGCCTCAGTGCGCTCGTCGCCGGTGGCGATCAGATTCCCTTCGACGTCGATGCCGAGAGCGGCGAGGACGCCGACTTCTTCAGCTACCGGCCGCTGACCTCGCGCTACGTGTACGAGCGCGAGAGCGAGCTGCGAGCGCTCGACGCCTTCGGCCCGGCCCGCGACTCGGTCGCCGCTGCCGGCATCGCCGCCGCTTACCTCGAAGCCCGCGGTGAGGCGGTCCCGAGCGAGCCCGGCGAGCGCGCCGCGCGGATGCTCTGTGTCTTCCTTGCCTCGCTCTGGGATGGCTGCACCGAACTCGCCCTCGATCACCAGCGACTGGGCAACGCGCTTGCGGTCCTGGAGGCCGAGACGCGCGGCGCGGAGGAGGCAGACGTGCTGATCGCGCCGCTGGTCGGGCTGCGGATGCCGTTGCCCCGTCTGGCGCTTACCCATGGCGTTCAGATCGTTCGCGCCGACGCGATCGAGGCGCCGGTCGAGGCGATGCGCAGCGAGGGCATGGGCCGCGCTGCCTGGGAGCCGCAGTTCCTGGCGCTCGCCGAGCAGGGCGAGGGCGCCGAGAGCGCCGAAGCCGCGATGCAGCAGCTGCACGAGCTGATCAGCGTCATGCATCTCTTCAGGCCGGGCAGCGTCGGGCTCGGCCCTTACGCGTTCGCCCCGACGGGCGAGGACCGCTGGGCCCGCCTTGCCACCGGCGCCCCCGCCACCCGCTCCGGCGGTTACGAGCTGAGCGAGGAGGAGGCCGTGCGGCTGGCGGAGTTCGCCGCCACACTGGAGGCGCGTCCGGACCCCGACGGCGCTCTCGCCTGGGGCGTCGCACGCTTCGAGCTGGGGTGCGGGCGCGGGTCGGCGCTCGAGGGCCTCAGCGACCACCTGCTCGCCCTGCGCGCGGTGCTCGATGGCCACGGGCCGGTCGGCGCCTCGTTGCCGATGCGCGCCTCGGCGCTGTTGGCTTGCGAGGAGTTCGACCGGATCGAGGCCCGCGAGCGGATCGAGGCGGCGCTGGAGCTGGAGCGCTCGCTGATGAACGGCACCCAGTCGCTGCCCGGCCTTGCCATGGCGATCTGGCTGGAGGAGGGGGTGCGGCGGATCCTTCGCGACGCGGCCCTCGGAGAGCTCGGCGCCGATCTCGGCACCGCCGCCGACGAGACCCTGATCGCGACCGGCCTGCAGGACGGCGACGGCACGATCGTGGAGACGATTTCAGAGTTGGACATACCCGACACAGGAGAGATGGAGGAGCCAGTGACGGCACATCATCGACTGCATCGCGAGCCAGTAGACGAGCATGACCACCAGGAGACCCGCATCCTCGAGCCGATCCCGGACGAGGGCGACATCCAGATCACCGCGACGCCGTGGCTCGACGAGGTCGAGGCCCCTGAGAGCACACTTGACTTCCCCGCGATCGAGGGCGACGTCCAGCATCGCGAGCGGATCGACACCCCGCGCGTCCGCCACCTCTTCCCGGTCCCCGAGGACGCGGACTGGGAGGTACGCGAGCTGAAATACGACCATTACGGTCGTGAGGCCGGCTAGGCCTGGCCGGCGGCTATCTGGATTCGTTCCTCGCTGGAAGCGAACAGGTAGCGGTTGATCTCGCCCAGGCCGGCGAGGTCGTGAACGTCCTCGTCCAGGTAGGGGACGCGGATCACGCCGCTGGTCCGCAGCTCCTTCGCCAGGCGCTCGATGTTGCGGGCATCGCGCTCGGCGAGCGCCTGGTAGTCGGCGAAGTTCTCGGCTACCCGGCCGGCGAGGCCCTCGTCGCCCAGCCTCTCGGCCAGCTCCGTCGCCAGATCGGCGCCGTCGCCGCGCAGGCGCTCGGCCGGGTAGTGGACCTTGTTGACGATGACGCCGCCGAAGGGCAGCTTCGCCTCGACCAGCTTGCGGTGGAAGTAGACGGCCTCGTCGACCGGCTCGCCCTGGGGACCGCAGACGACGAGGAAGCAGGTGCGGCTGTCCGCCAGCAGGCTGTTGACCCGCTTGGCGCGGGCCTGGAAGCCGTCGACCATGCCGCTGAAGGCGTTGAAGAACTCGGCCAGGTCGGCGAGCAGGTCGAAGCCGACGATGCGCTTGAAGACCGACAGCGCGACCGAGGCGCCGCGGCCGGCGACCTTGGCGGCGAGTCCGGTCGGGCGCATGAAGACGCGCAGCGAGCGGCCTTCGATGAACTGGGTAAGCCGCCGCGGAGCGTCGAGGAAGTCGAGCGCGTTGCGGGTCGGCGGCGTGTCGAGGACGAGCAGGTCGAAGCGGCCCTCGGTGTGCAGCTCGAAGAGCTTCTCCATCGCCATGTACTCCTGCGAGCCGGCCAGGGCGCTGGAGATCTGCTGGTAGATGCGGTTGCCGAGAACCCGGTCGCGCGCCTCCTCGTCGGGCGCCTGACGGGCGACGAGCTCGTCGAAGGTGGCCTTTGCGTCGAGCATCATCGCCCACAGCTCGCCCCTCATCTCGATCCCGTGGCGCTCGAACAGCGCCGGGTCGACCTTACTGGCCTCGTTGCCCAGCTCCTTCAGGCCGAGCGAGTCGGCGAGCCGCTTCGCCGGGTCGATCGTCAGCACGCAGACCTTCAGCCCACTCGCGGCCATGCCGGCGGCGATCGCCGCCGAGGTCGTCGTCTTGCCGACCCCGCCCGAGCCGGCGCAGATGCAGATGTCCTTGTGCTCGAGGATCTCGCCGACGTGGGCCATCAGCCGAGCCTCTTCGCCAGTCGCTCCGCCGCTTCTACGCCGAGCTCGGGCTCGAAGAGGAAGGGCAGTGTCTTCACCGGAGCCTCGACCCGGCGGCGCAGGCGGGCGAGCTGGGCGCGCTGCGAGCGGGCACGGTTGTGCTCGGAGACGGCCGCCCGCGCTGCGGCACGCACGGAGCCGTTCTCGCCGCCGGCAAGCTCGGCCAGCCGCTCGGCCTCCTCGGGCGAGAAACGCTCCGGATAGAGACCGTTCATGTAGACGCGGTCGACCGCGACGCCGACCTCGTCGCGGAGGTCGCGCTCCAGCGTCGCCGACTCGTTCACCGGCATCTCCTCTGGCAGCGAGACGATCGCGACGCCGGTGTGCGCGTGGTCGGTGATCAGGCGATCGAGCTGCTGGGCCTGGGAGTGGATCGGGCCGACGCGGGCGATGTTGGCGAAGGTGCGGGGCGTCTGCAGGAAGCCGATCCCGTGGCCGGTGGCGGGCGCGTCGACGATCACCAGGTCGTACTTGCGCCCCTTCTTCACCTTGCGGTCGAGCTGGGCCAGCTCCCAGATCTTGCCGATCGTCACCAGCTCCTTCAGCCCTGGCGTGGCGGCGGCGAGGTAGTTGAAGATGCGGCTGCGGAAGAGCATGTCGCGCATCGCCCTCACCTTCAGCTGCAGCAGCACGTACTCGCGCATCGACTCGTCGGGGTCGATCGAGATCGACCAGAGGTTCTCCGCCATCTCGACCTCGTGAAAGCCGACTTCGGTGTGCTCGAAGATGCGCGAGGCGTTCTCCTGCGCGGATACCTCGCAGACGATCGTGCGCTTGCCTTCGGCGGCGGCGCGCAGGCCGAGTGCGACCGCGACCGTGGTCTTGCCGACTCCGCCCTTGCCGGTGACGAAGACCAGCCGCTTGTCGAGAAGTTCGGTTACCGGGTGATTCCTAGCAATTTATGAAGGCGGCAGGAAAAGCGGGTGGTCATGCGAATACCCGCGCAATGGGATTCCTGAGCCGCAAGAGCAAGTTCATGTCAAAGCCTGTCGAGGATCCGCATCCGATTGTCGAGGAGCTGGAGCGGATGGAGGAGGCGGTGCCTGAGGCTTCAGAGCCGGATCGGCCGGCGGGTCCTGTCGCCGTAGGGGACCCACCGCCCCCTGCGGTCGCTAAAGCGTCCTCGGGGGCGGTCCCCCCTACGACGCCACCCGCCGGAGAGGCGGAGGAAGAGACACGGCCCGCCGCCGACGCAGTTGGAGCTTCGGAGGAGCGAGGCGCAGCGACAGCTGTGGCTGAGGAGCCTGAGAGATTCATGCCTCGGGATCTGCTGGCGCCTTCTCGTCATGAGGTCGTGGTTGAGCGGGCTGAGGCGGAGATGCCGGTGAAGCATGCCGAGGTGATTGCTTTCGCTAACCAGAAGGGTGGGGTCGCGAAGACGACTACGACTTTGAATCTGGCTGTGGCGTTTGCCGAGTCTGGGTACCGGGTTCTGTGCATCGACCTGGATCCGCAGGGGAACCTGACGATGAGCCAGGGGATCGACCCGGACAAGGTGGAGAAGAGCCTCTACGACGTGCTCGTCCACGACATGCCGATCTCGGAGATCATCCAGAAGCGCGAGATCGACATCGCGGTCGCCTCGATCGACCTGGCCGGGGCGGAGATCGCGATGAGCACCAAGATCGGCCGCGAGCGCTCGCTGGAGAAGGCGCTGAAAGAGGTCATCGGCAACTACGACTTCGTCTGCATCGACACGCCGCCCAGTCTCGGCCTGCTGACGATCAACGCGCTGACCGCGGCGAACAAGGTGATCGTCCCGGTGCAGTGCGAGTATCTCTCCATGCGCGGGCTGGTCCAGCTCCAGAACACGCTGAAGATGATCCAGGAGAACCTCAACCCGGACGTGCGGATCGAGGGCATCCTGCCGACCATGCTCGACTCGCGGACCGTCCACGCCAAGGAGGCGGTGGAGATCCTCGAGGAGAACTTCGGCGAGCTCGTCTTCAAGTCCCGCATCCGCAAGACGATCAAATTCGCCGAGGCGCCCGTGAAAGGCGCCAGCGTGCTCAAGTACGATTCCGCAAGCAGCGCTGCGAACTACTATCGGGAGTTGGCCAAGGAGGTTCTGGCACATGAGTCGGCGCAATAAGCGGGCGAGTATGCGTGAGGGGCCTCTTTCCGATCTTTTTCGGTCTACTTCTGACGAGGATCAGGGCGGTCGGCCCGCGGGTCCTGTCACGGGGCAGGACTCCTCGTCCTCGCAGGCTGCGGGCGAGGAGCCCAGCCCCACGCCACCCGCGGGAGATGCGTCTGAATCCCAGAGCTCAGGGTCGAGCGAGAGTTCAAAAGAGACCCCTCCCGAGCGGTTGAAGCGGGTGTTCTCCGAGGAGCCGCGTTCTTCTCGCAGAGAGATCGAGCCGGTCGTTGAAGCGCCGCGGTACGGGCGGGAGGAGCCGGAGTATGAGCCGCCCGGCAGTGGTGAGCCCCATCAGCCGGTGATCCGGGTCGTGGGCGTGGGCGGCGGCGGCGTCAACGCCGTGAATCGCATGGTCGAGGCCCGGATTCCCGGGGTCGAGTTCATGGCGGTCAACACCGACCTTCAGTCGCTGCAGCTCTGCATGGCAGATGTCACCGTCCATATCGGCGAAGAGCAGACGCGCGGCCTCGGCGCCGGCGCCGACCCCGAGCTCGGCCACCGTTCCGCCTTCGAGGAGCAGGACAAGATCAAGCGCCTGCTGAAGGGCTCCGACATGGTCTTCGTCGCCGCCGGCGCAGGCGGCGGCACCGGCACGGGCGCCGCTCCCGTGATCGCCCGCCTCGCCCGCGAGGTCGGCGCGCTCACCGTCGGCATCGTCACCAAGCCGTTCAGCTTCGAGGGCAGCCGCCGAGGCAATCAGGCCAGCAAGGGCATCGAGGAACTGGCGGCGGAGGTCGACACCCTGATCGTCGTCCCCAACGATCGCCTGCTCGAGGTGCTCGACCAGCAGACTTCAATGGTGGAGGCCTTCCAGGTCGCCGACGACGTCCTGCGCCAGGGCGTCCAGGGCGTTTCCGACCTGGTCACCCTGCCCGCCGTGATCAATCTCGACTTCGCCGACGTGCGCACGATCATGTCCGAAGCCGGCCGGGCGCTGCTCGGCATCGGCATGGGCCACGGCAACGACCGGGCGGTGCTGGCGGCCGAAAAAGCGATCTCCTCGCCCCTGCTCGAGACTTCCATGGAGGGCGCGCGGGCGATTCTGCTCTCGATTACGGGCGGTGCCGACCTCTCCCTGGTCGAGGTCAGCGAGGCCGCGAAGCTCGTCGCCGAGGCAGCCCACCCCGACGCCAACATCATCTTCGGCGCCAACGTCGACGAGGAGCTCAAGGACCAGGTTTGGGTGACGGTCGTCGCGACCCGTTTCGACGGCCGCGCGGCGCCGAAGCGGAAGGTCGCCGAGCCGACGATCCGCCGCACGGCGGACGGTGGCCGAGGCCGCCCGCCGCGCTCCGAGAAGGCCGGCGAGCTCGGCGCGCTGGAAGTCCCCGAGTTCCTCCCCGGTTAGCCGGAGCCCCGCTCATGACAGGGGTCGTCGCCGCGGGGCACCCGGTCACCGCAGAGGCGGGAGCCGATGTCCTGCGCGCAGGCGGCAACGCGGTCGATGCCGCGGTCTGCGCCGTGCTCGCGTCCTTCGCTGCCGAGAGTCCCCTGACCGGCTTCGGGGCCGGTGGCTTCATGATGGTCCACCGCGGCGAGGAGACGGCGCTGCTCGACTTCTTCGTCGCCGCGCCCGGCACCGACGGGGTCGAGCGGGGGGCGGAGCTGGTTCCGGTTCCCGTCCACTTCGACGCCGAGACGGTGCAGACGTTCTACGTCGGGCCGGCCTCCTGCGGCGTGCCGGGTACGGCCGCGGGGCTCGAGCAGGCGCTGGCGCGGTTCGGAACGGTCCCGCTGGCCGAGCTCGTCAAGCCCGCGGTGCGGCTCGCCCGAGAGGGCGCGCCGGTCAATGCCGAGCAGGCCTACATCCTCGACATCCTCGCGCCGATCCACGCACGGCTCGAGGGCACGCGCGAGCTCTACGCACCGGCGGGGAGGACGCTGCGCGAGGGCGATCTCTTCCGCTTCGGAGAGCTGGCCGAGGCGCTCGAACGCTTCGCGACCGAGGGTTCGGAGACCTTCTACCGGGGCGAGGTCGCTGCTGCGCTGAGCGACTTCGTGGTTCAGCACGGCGGTACGCTCGGGCCTGGCGACCTCGCCGGTTACGAGGCGATCTCGCGGCAGCCCATCCGCACCGCCTTCCGGGGCACCGAGGTGCTGACCAACCCACCGCCCTCCTCGGGGGGAATCCTGATCGCCTACTGCCTCGGCCTGCTCGAGCGGCTGGGCGAGCGCAGCGGGCCCGAGCAGCTCGTCGCTGCGATGGGCGCCGCCAACGACGCCCGCGGCGAGGCCTTCTCCGAGGCTCTGTACGGGGAGGGCCTGGAGGCGAGCCTGCTCGAGCCCGGCGGCCTCGACCTCGCGGCCGGAGACCTGCTCGGCTCGACCACCCACATCTCGGTGCTCGACGGCGACGGGATGTGCGCCAGCGTCACCTGCTCCAACGGCTCGGGGTCGGGCGTGCTCGTGCCGGGCACCGGCGTGATCCTCAACAACATGCTGGGCGAGGAGGACCTGAACCCACTCGGCTTCCACGCGATCGCGCCGGGCCGGCGCGTCCCCTCGATGATGGCGCCGACCGTGGTCCTGCGCGACGGCGAGATCGCGCTCGGGCTCGGCAGCGCCGGCTCTAACCGGATCCGCTCGGCGATCCTGCAGACGATCGTGCGCGTGGTGGAGCAGGGGATGGCGGCCGAGCAGGCGGTGCGGGCGCCGCGGCTGCACCACGAGGCCGGCGTGGTCCAGGCCGAGCCCGGGATCGATGAGGAGTCGCTGGCCCGGATCGAGGCCCGCGGCGTCCCAGTCCTGCGCCGGCCTGCGATCAACCTCTTCTTCGGCGGTGTGCAGGCGGTGGCCCGCGATCCGTCCACCGGCGCGCTCGGCGGCGGTGGCGATCCGCGCCGTGGTGGCGCCGTCGCAACCGTGTGATTGTCACTTTGCTCGGCTGTGCGCCGAATAAGGTGGCAAGGGCATGATCGATTTCGAGGCCGAGGGGTTGCTGGAGAGCGTCGAGGGTGAGGCGCGCGACGATCGCCTGGCCCTGCTCGAGCAGCTGGCCGGCGAAGGCGTGCCGCTGGAGGAGCTTCGGGAAGCGGTCGCGGCCGGCCGCCTCACGCTGCTCCCGGTCGAGCGCGGCATCGCCGGCGACGGCGCCCGTTACACGCCGCGCGAGATCGCCGAGCTCTCCGGCGGCGACCTCGACCTCCTGCAGCGCGCCAGCTCGGCCCTGGGACTGCCGTATCCCGATCCCGACGAGCGGGCGCTGAACGAGGCCGATCTCGATGCCGCCCGCCGGGTCAAGGCCTTCCTCGACGCCGGCCTTCCCGAGGACGGGATCATCCAGGTGGCGCGGACCATCGGCATGGGGACGGCCCGGGTCGCCGACGCGAACCGCGAGCTGATCCGGCGCACCCTCATGCAGCCGGGCGACACCGAGCGCGACCTGGCGCTGCGCTTCGCTGCCGCCGCCGAGCACATGCTGCCGATCTTCGAGCCGACCCTGCTCTACGCCCAGCGCGCCCACCTGCTCGAGCAGATCCGCCGCGACGTGATCGGCACCGCCGATCTTGCCTCGGGCGAGCTGGGTGCCACCGCCGAGGTCTCGGTCTGCTTCGCCGACCTGGTCGGCTTCACCAAGCTCGGCGAGGAGATAGCGCCGGAAGAACTCGGCCTCGTCGCCGGCCGGCTCGAGGAGATGGCGAGTGCGGTGGCCGAGCCGCCCGTGCGCCTGGTGAAGACGATCGGCGACGCGGCGATGCTGGTATCGCCCGATGCTGAGGGGATGACCGACGCGGCGCTGCGCCTGGTCGAGGCGTCCGAGGAAGAGGGCGAGGAGTTTCCGAGCCTGCGTGCCGGCATCGCTCGCGGTCATGCGCTCGCCCAGACGGGCGACTACTACGGCCGCCCGGTCAACCTCGCCAGCCGCATCACCGGAATCGCCAAGCCGGGCAGCGTCCTCGTCGACCGCGATGCCAGGGACGCGGCCCCCGACGCCTTCGAGTACTCCTTCGCGGGCGAGCGCCGCCTCAAGGGCTTCGAAGCCCGCTGCAAGATCTACCGCGTGCGCCGCGGCGAGCGGAGCTCCTAAGAGGGCTTGCGGCCGGAGGCGAGCAGGTTGTAGAAGAGCTCGGCGGGAAGATGGGGCTCGAGCAGGCGGCTGTCGACCTTCTGCAGTGCCAGATAGCTGCGGAAGGCGAAGCTCCGCCACTTCCAGGAGACCGATTCGGGCTCAGCGCTGGACTCGACCGTGCGCAGGCCCCAGCCCCAGGCGTTGGCGAGGAGCTCCTCGCCGCCGACGTGGCGATCCTCGAAGCCGGCGTCGCGCAGCAGGCGGCGCAGGTCGGCGGGGGCGAAGGCGTGCACGTCGACCTCGCCCTCGAGGCTGTGGCCCTCGGACTGCTCGGTCTCGGCGATGGCGCGGGGTTGAGCTCTGACGAGGCGCCGCCACGCCGGTGCCAGGAGCAGGCCCGTCCGCTTCGGCAGAGCGGCGAGGCGGTCTCCGTAGCGCGAGGGCTCGCCGGCGAAGGCGATCGCCCCGCCGGGTCGCAGGACGCGGCGGAATTCGGCGAAGGCCTTCTCGAGATCGGGGATGTGGTGCAGGACCGCGTGGCCGAAGACGAGATCGAAGCTCTCGTCCTCGAAGGGCAGCTCCTCGGCCTCTGTCCGCGCGGTCTCGACCTCGAGGCCCAGGCCCTCGGCGGTCCTCGCCAGTTGCTCCAGCATCCCTGCCGAGATGTCGGTGGCGGTGAGGCTCTCGATCACGCCGAGCTGCAGCAGGTTGAGCGAGAAGTAGCCGGTGCCGGAGCCGATCTCCAGTCCGGCGCCGAAGCTCTGGCCGTCGCGTCCCCCCAGTGCCTTGAGCAGCTTTGCGCGCACCTGCTCCTGCCCGGTGTCGCCGAAGTCGATGCCCCACTTGGCGTCGTATTCGTGGGCGGCTGCGTCGTGGTAGCGGGTGTTGACGTCCTTGATGTGCTCGTGTGTGGCTGTAGGGGAGGCCGGCATCGGCCCGGGAACAATACGGTCCCAGTCCGTGGAGCGCGAGTACGTCCAGGAAAACCAGCCCGAGGGGGTGCCGCCGCTGCCGCTGACCGGCGAGCGCACGCTTCCAGACGTGCCCGAGGAGAACTACTGGTACCGACGTCACCTCGTCGTCTACGAGTGGATCGCGGCGCGGGTCGGGGGCCGGCGGGTGGTCGACATGGCCTGCGGCGAGGGCTACGGCTCCGACGTCCTCGCCGGCTCGGCGTCGAGCGCGGTCGGCGTCGACGCCAACCCCGAGGCCCACGAGCACGCACGCCTGCGCTACGTGCGCCCCAACCTGCGCTTCGAACGCGACCTGGTCGAGAGCTTTGCCGAGCCCTGCGACGCCGTCGTCTTCCTGCAGACGATCGAGCACGTGCAGGACGCCGGCGCGATCCTCGATCACTTCAAGTCGATGCTCCAGCCGGGCGGAGTCGCCTACGTCTCCACGCCCAACCTCCTGACGCTCGCTCCACCGGGAGCGGAGAAGTCCGACAACCCCTGGCACGTGCACGAGTACCGAGCCGAGGAGTTCCGTCAGCTCTGCGAGAGCCACTTCCCGCGGGTAGAGCTGTTCGGTCTCTTCCACGCCCGCAAGCTGCGCGTGCACGAGATCGCGATCAAGCTCGGCTGGGACCACGTGCACAAGGCGCTGCGCCTGACCAAGCCGTTCTACGGCCGCTTCACCCCGGCGATCGCGGCCTCGGACTTCGAGCTCCGGCGGGGCGATCTCGACCGGGCTCTGGATTTCCTCGCCGTCTGCCATGCCCCCTGAGAGCAGCGCCGGCGATCTGGCGATCGTCCTTCACTCCCACATGCCGTACGTGGAGGGGTTCGGGACCTACCCGTTCGGCGAGGAGTGGCTGTTCGACGCCGTGGTGCGGTCCTACCTGCCGGTGTTGGAGGTGGCTGAGAAGCTGACGATGACCATCACCCCGGTGCTGGCGGACCAGTTGGAGGACCCTGGGGTCGCCGAGAGGCTGCGCCGGTTCCTGATCGAGTGGAGGATCGGGGCGGCCGAGGCGGACGCCGGCCAGGTGCCAGCCGAGTGCCGCGACGCCTGCGAGGCGGAGCTGGCCCGCTACCGGCACGCGCTCGAGCTGCTCGACGGGCACGAGGGGAACCCCTTGCGGTCGTTCCAGGCCGCGGCGGAGGAAGGTCGCATCGCCCTTGCGGCCTCCTCGGCGACCCACGCCGTTCTGCCGCTGCTGGCGACGCGCGAGGGCCTGCGCCTGCAGCTGGACGCCGGCATCCGCTCGCACCGCCGGCGCTTTGGCTGGGACGGGGGGTTCTGGCTGCCCGAGTGTGCCTACGTCCCCGGCCTGGAGTGGCGGCTGGCGGAGGAGGGGGTCCGCTGGTTCTGCGTGGACCAGAGCGCCCACCGCGAGCCCCTCGACGCGCTGGAGCCCGTCGCCACCGAGGCGGGGCCCGTCGCCCTCTCGATCGACTGGGAGGCGATCCAGTGGCTCTGGTCGCTCGACGGCTATCCCTCCGACCCCGCGCATGCCCAGTTCGCCGGCAAATCGCTGCGCGGCGTGCGCATCTGGAAGGTCGGCGGCGGCGGCTACGACCCCGCCGCCGGAGAGGCGGCGGCGCGCCGCCAGGCGGGGGAGTTCCTCACCGCTGCGGCCGCCCGCCTGCGCGAGTTCGCCGATTCGCGCGGTCGCCGCGGGCTGCTCGTCTTCGCGATCGACACCGAGCTGCTCGGCCACTGGTGGTCGGAGGGCGCGACCTGGCTGCGCGAGGTGCTCGCCGGGGCTGCTGCCGCCGGGGTCCGCCTGCTCACCGTCCCCGAGGCCCTTGCCGAGCACCCGCCGGTCGAGCGGCCGCTCGTCGCGTCCACCTGGGGCGAGGACAAGGACCTCAGCACCTGGGACTCGCCGGCGGTCTCCGATCTCGCCTGGGGGGCCCGGTGGCTGGAGCTGCGGCTGCTGCGGGCCCTTTCGTCGGGGCTGCGCGGCGGCGCCGCGATCCGGGCCGCGCGCGAGCTGCTGGCGACGCAGGCAAGCGACTGGGCCTTCCTCGACAAGCGCGGCCAGGCGGGGGACTACGCCTTCCAGCGGGCGATATTCCACTCCGAAGCTGCCCTCGAGGCCATAGACTCCCCGGCCATCGCCGATCCGCGTATGAGCGCACTCGCCCCGGACTTGAGCCTCTCACCGCTCCTCCAACCGTGACCCGCGTCCTGATCCTCTCCTGGGAGTACCCGCCTTTGATCGAGGGCGGGCTGGCGCGCCACGTGCGCAAGCTCTCCGAGGCGCTGGTCGATCGCGACGTGGAGGTCCACGTGCTCACCCGGGGCGGCGAGGAGTCGCCGGCCGAGGAGCGCAGCGGCGGCGTCGTCATCCACCGCATCCGCGAGCCGAAGCGCCCGACCGACCTGGGCGAGTTCGTCGCCTGGGTCGAGCGGATGAACTCCGACATGCTCGCCGCCGGGGTCGAGCTCGGCGACCGCTACAGCTTCGACCTGGTCCACGGCCACGACTGGCTGGTTGCCAACGCCTGCGATCACCTCGCCAAGCGCTTCGATGCGCCGCTGGTGACGACGATCCACGCCACCGAGCACGGCCGCCACCAGGGCTGGGTCGAGGAGCACCCCCAGACCTACATCCACGGGGTCGAGCGCTGGATCACCAACCGCTCCGACCGGGTGATCGCCTGCTCCCACTACATGCGCGAGCAGGTCGCCGACATCTTCGGGGTCGAGGAGGAGCGGATCAGCGTCATCCCCAACGGGATCGACCCCGACGACCTGCAGGCGCAGAGCCCGGCCGAGCTGGAGCGACTGCGGGGCGAGTTCGCCGCGCCGGAGGAGAAGCTGGTGCTGCTGATCGGGCGCCTGGTCTACGAGAAGGGCTTCCAGCTGGCGCTGGAGGCGATGCCGCGGGTGATCGCGGAGGCTCCAGGAACCCGCTTCTTGGTCGCCGGCTCGGGCACGCACGAGGCCGAGCTGCACCGTCAAGCCGAAGAGCTGGGACTGATGGAGCACGGCACATTCCTCGGCTGGATCGGCGACGACGTCCTGCACTCGCTCTACCGCATCGCCGACCTCACCGTGGTGCCCTCGATCTACGAGCCGTTCGGGCTGGTGGCG
>DATDAQ010000085.1:0-23842 GCA_036525295.1 Solirubrobacterales bacterium
ACCTCACGTCTTGGGGGGCGGGGGCGTTTAATCCACAGAGTGACCTCTCTCCCGCCGTTTCAGAATCTGCTAGACGAGCACGCCGCCGATGTGATGGGCGTCCTCCGCGGAGCGGTGGGACGGACCGACGCCGATGACTGCTTTCAGGAAACCTTTCTCTCGGCTCTGCGCGCCTACCCGAAGCTCGACGACACGAGCAACCTGCGGGGCTGGCTGTTGACGATTGCCCATCGCAAGGCGATCGACCACCACCGGGCGAACGGCAAGCGGCCGATTCCGGTCGCCGAGGTGACCGAAGTAGGGATTGAAGACCCCGGGCCCAGCGACGGAATCTGGGAGCTGGTCGGGGCACTGCCGCCGAAGCAGCGGGCCGCGGTGGCGCTGCGTTATGCCTGCGACCTGCCCCACGCGGAGATCGCCGCGGCGCTCGGCTGCTCGCCGGAGGCGGCGCGCCGCAGCCTGCACGAGGGAATGAAGCGACTGAGGAAGGAGCTGGCATGAAGGCATCCCTGCAACGCCTCGCCGAGCGCGCCGAGTCCGAGGACCTCCTCGACGTCGCCTACGCCACGATCGACTCGCCCTTCGGGTCGCTGCTGATCGCCGCCACCACCAATGGCCTGGTGCGTGTGAACCTGCCCGCATACGACCCCGAGGAGACCCTCGAGGAGCTGGCGGCCCGGGTGTCGCCCCGTGTGCTGGAGGCCCCCGGCCGCCTCGACGAGGCCCGTCGCGAGCTCGACCTCTACTTCGAGGGCAAGCTGACCGAGTTCGACCTGCCGATCGACTGGCAGCTCACCGACGGCTTCCGCGGCAAGGTCCAACGAGCGATCAACCGGATCCCCTACGGCCAGACCCGCACCTACACCGACATGGCCCGCAGCGCCGGCAACGAGCGCGCGGTCCGCGCGGCCGGCACCGCCTGCGGCTCCAACCCGATCCCGATCGTCGTCCCCTGTCACCGCGTCCTGCGCAGCGGCGGCGGCCTCGGCGGCTACGGCGGCGGGCTGCCGATGAAGGAGGCGCTGCTCAAGCTGGAGGGGGCTCTGTAGAACCGGTCCGCGGACACACGATCCGCGGACATACATTCGTACGGACCTAAAGTTTCCTGGTAGGAGGCCGATTCTGGCTGCATGACGCAGACCAAGGACCGACTCGCATCCCTTCTCACGCTACCTGGGCACCTCCTCCTCATGACCGGGGTCGCCCTCGCTGTCGCGCTGCTCGGCATCACGCTGATTGCGCGTCCCACCCTCGCGGCTTCGCCGACAGCCCCCCAGGCCCAGGTGGCCGAATCGGAAGAAGACTGGGAAGAATGGGAAGAAACGTGTGAAGAAGAAGAATGCGAAGAAGAAGCCTGGGAAGAAGTAGAAGGTGAAGACGACGGCGGCTGGCTGCAGGTCTATGAAGAAGAAGCGAATTTGGAAGTCGGCCCCGCACCCGCTCCCATCGCCGAGTGTCCGCTGGACACCGTCAAGCCCAAGGCGCTCTTCGAACGCGATCGCGGCAAGCTGCGCCTGGTCCTCCACTACACGGCAGACAGCCCGACCAAGGTCGGTGTCGACTTCTGGCTCAAGGGTGGCAAGGACGCGACGAGTGGGCACGGCTCGTCGGAGCGCCGGCTCAACAAGACCGGCGTGCTGAGCCTGGGCCACCACATCGACCAGCGGAGCCAGGGCAAGTCGGGCATCGGCAGCGTGGTGATCGTCCAGTTGAAGGCCCCCGCGGCGCCATCCAACTGCCGATCCAAGGTAACCAAGCGACTCGCCGTCAGGAACACCGGGCAGGCGGTCTCCTCCGGGCGGCCTGCGCGCGTCCACTGACGCCGCCGGCTCAGCCGGCTAGAACAGATCAGCTCGCGGCCGAGGCCGCGGTCTTGTTCAGGAAGTCGCGGATGAAGTCGTCGAGATCGCCGTCGAGTACGCGCTGGGCGTCTCCGGCCTCGTGGCCGGTGCGATGGTCCTTGACCCGCTGGTCGGGATGGAGGAAGTAACTGCGGATCTGTGAGCCCCAGGCGACGTCCTTGACCTCGCCGCGCACCTTCGCAAGCTCCTCGGCTCGCTTGCGCTCCTCCAGCTCGATCAGCTTCGAGCGCAGGAGCCGCATCGCCATCGCCTTGTTCTGAGTCTGGGAGCGCTCGTTCTGACACTGCACGACGACGCCGGTCGGGATGTGGGTGATGCGCACCGCCGAGTCGGTCTTGTTGACGTGCTGGCCACCGGCACCGGAGGCGCGGTAGGTGTCGACGCGCAGGTCGGTGTCGTCGATCTCGACCTCGACCCCCTCGTCGACGAGCGGGCCGACGTCGAGCTGGGCGAAGCTGGTGTGGCGCCGCGCCGAGGAGTCGAAGGGGGAGATCCGCACCAGGCGGTGGACCCCGCGCTCCGCGGCGAAGAGGCCGTAGGCGTTCTCGCCACGGGCGATGAAGGTTGCCGACTTGAGGCCGGCCTCCTCCCCCGGCGAGGCCTCCTTCATCTCGACCTCGAAGCCGCGGCCCTCGGCCCAGCGCAGGTACATCCGCAGCAGCATCTCCGCCCAGTCCTGGGAGTCGGTGCCGCCGGCACCGGCATGGACGGTGACCACTGCGTCACCGGCGTCGTAGGCGCCGCTGAACAGGCGGGCCTCTTCGAGCTCGCCCAGGTGGCGCTCGACGGTGACCAGCTGCGAGCGGAGCTCGGCCGCCATCTCCTCGTCATCCGCTGCCATCTCGGCCAGCTCGCCGAGGTCGCCGACCTCGGCTTCGAGCTCGCGGAAGGTCTTCAGCTTGCCCTGGGCCCGGGCGTGTGCGGCGGAGGTGCGGGCCGCTCCGCCCTGGTCATCCCAGAACCCGGGCCGCTGCATCTCGGCCCCGAGTCGCTCGACCTCGGCTTCCAGCGAAGCGGGGTCAAAGGTAGTCCGAGAGCAGGGACAGCTGCTCTCGGATCTCGGCAAGCCGCGCCGGCACCGACTCGGTTGGCGCAATCTCAGCCATGGGCAACAGGCTACTGCGGAGCGCGGGCGGAGATGATCCAGGTCGAAGCCGGCGCGACCACGCCGTCGGGGCCGTCGAACTCGGCCAGGGCCTCGCGCAGGTCGGCGGCGATCTTCGACTTGATCTCGTCGATCCGGTCTTCCCACAGTCGCAGCACCTCGCCGGCCGGGCCGAGCGACATGTTGAACTCGATCGCGTGGTCGAGGTCGTTGCCGATCTTCAGCGGCAGGTCGCTGCGCCGCAGGCTGATCTCCTCGAAGCCGGCGATCTTGAGCTGCTCGCTGAGCGTGTCGGCGTTGGCCATCGAGAAGGGCCCGGGACCACAGGTGGGCTCATCGCTCTCTTCCGGGTGCTCGAGGTACTCGTCGACGACCAGCTCCGCCCGGCGGACCCATTCGTTGTCCTCCTTGCGACGCCAGACCACCGCGCAGAGCTGCCCACCCGGAGCCAGGGCCTCGCGCACGTTGCGCAGCGCCGCCACGGGGTTGGCAAAGAACATGATTCCCATGCGCGAGAAGGCGTAGTCGAAGGTCTCGCTGAACTCGGCCACCTGCACGTCGGCAACAGCGAAGCGAACGTTTGCCGCTCCCGCTTCCGCGGCCTCCTTGCGGGCCAGCTCGATGAACGGCTCGGCGACGTCCACTCCGAACGCCTCGCCCTCAGGGCCAACCAGCTCGGCCAGCCGCTGCGTCGTGTCGCCGAAACCGCAGCCCAGGTCGACGACCCGGTCGCCTGCGTTCGGCGGGTATGCAGCCATCGCCACTTCGCCATGTGCTCCAAGTCCGCCAGCGACGAGCTCGCGGTACTGCACGAAGCGCTCGAAGAGCGGTCCGCTCCAGGCCTCACTGGCCTCGCGATTCTCTGCGGCCGGGGTGCCCATCGCCATCATGGTACGCCCGCCAGGCCGCCTCGCGTTCCTCGAAGGGCCGCCAGCTCCGCACCCGGTGGTCATGCAGCTCGAAGAGCCAGGCCATCTCGTCCTCCCCCGCCGGCGAGCCGTCCTCGTCCCAGTGCCAAGCCCGTCGGACCAGCGCCAGCGCCCTGCCGCCGCCCCCCTCGGTGTCGTCCTCGAACAGCTCCTCCAACTCGATCGTCTGCTGGACTCCACCAGGCGGGCGGGTAGCCCAGAGCCGCGCGGCATCCCGCCCCTTGCGCAGCCCCTTCATCGAGTGCAGCTCGACCTCAGGATCGAGCGCCGCGACGAACCCGTCCAGATCCCGCTCGTTGAAAGCCCGAACGAACTCTCGAATCGGATCGTGGCTCAAGGCGCGTTACGCACCGTGGCACTTCTTGAACTTTTTCCCACTGCCACACCAGCACGGGTCGTTGCGGCCGATGTTCTCCCGCTCGTCCTTGACCACGGTCTCGACCACCTCGGTGGCGCCGTTGCCACCCACCGGTCCCGTACCCGCTTCGAGCTGCCCGGCACCCACTCCCGCGCCCGCCGCGACCTGCTGCAGCGCCGAAGGCTGGGCGTCTGGGGTACCGCCGGAGTAGGAGAGCGCCGCCGGAGCGTTGCCCCCCGCCCGCAGAGCCGGCTGACCCTGGGAGGGGTCGACTTCCACCTCGACGTGGAAGATCGACTTGCTGAACTCCTCCCAGACCGAGTGCATCAGCTCCTCGAACATGGCGAAGCCCTCGTTCTTGTAGGCGACGAGCGGGTCGATCTGGGCGAAGCCGCGCAGGTGGATGCCCTCGCGCAGGTAGTCCATGTCGTAGAGGTGCTCGCGCCAGCGGTTGTCGATCACCTGGAGCAGGATCGAGCGCTCCAGGTAGCGCATCAGCTCCTCGCCGAAGACCCCTTCCCGCTCGTCGTAGGCGTTCATCGCATCGTCGTCGAGGGCGTCTTTGAGCTTCTCGCGGTCGACCGTCTCGGGCGCCATCGCGCCGACCTCGACGCTCACCGGCCAGATCTGGCGCAGCTGCGTCTCCAGGTCGGGCATGTCCCACTCGTCGAGCACGTCGCCAGGGGTGTACTGGTCGACGAGGCGCTCGATCACCCCCTCCATCTCGTCGCGGGCGACGTCCGACATGTCGCGACCCTCGAGGATCTCGCGGCGGTATTTGTAGACGATGCGGCGCTGCTCGTTCATCACGTCGTCGTACTCGAGCACCCGTTTGCGGATCAGGAAGTTCTGTTCCTCGACCTTCTTCTGCGCGCCCTCGACGGTCTTCGTCAGCATGCCCGCCTCGAGCGGCATCTCACCGCCTTCCTCGTCGACGGGGCCAAGTTTGTCGAGGATTTTGTAGATGCGGTCGCCGGCGAAGAGCCGGATCACGTCGTCTTCGGCGGAGAGGAAGAAGCGCGTTTCGCCGGGGTCCCCCTGCCGGCCGGCGCGACCGCGCAGCTGGTTGTCGATGCGGCGCGACTCGTGGCGCTCGGTACCGCAGATGTAGAGGCCTCCCAGGTCGCGCACTTCTTCGGCCTCCGCGGCGCAGAGCGGCTCCAGCTCGGCGACCTTGGCCGCGAGCGCCTCCTCGTAGCCCTCGTCGCCGGGGGTGACACCCTTCTTCTTCAGCTCGTGTACCGCCGATTGCTCGGGGTCGCCGCCGAGCTTGATGTCGACGCCGCGGCCCGCCATGTTGGTCGCGATCATCACCGCGCCCTTACGGCCGGCCTGGGCGATCCGCTCGCCCTCTCGCTCGGCGTGCTCGGGCTTGGCGTTGAGGACCGCGTGTTCGATCCCCTGGCGCTTCAGCTCGCCCGAGATCATCTCCGAGACCTCGACCGAGACGGTCCCGACCAGGATCGGCTGACCCTTCTCGTGGCGAGCGACGATCTCCTCAAGCACCGCCTTCCACTTGCCGTCCTTGGTTTTGAAGATCTGGTCGTTCTGGTCGGCCCGGACCATCTGGCGGTGGGTTGGGACCTCGACCACCGGCACTTTGTAGATCTTCATGAACTCGGTCGCCTCGGTCAGCGCCGTGCCGGTCATTCCGGAGAGCTTGTCGTAAAGGCGGAAGTAGTTCTGCAGGGTGATCGTGGCGAGCGTCTGGTTCTCCTCGCCGATCGCGACACCCTCCTTCGCCTCGACCGCCTGGTGCAGGCCCTCCGACCAGCGGCGCCCCTCGAGGATGCGGCCGGTGAACTCGTCGATGATCATCACCTGGCCGTCGATGACGGCGTAGTCCTTGTCTTTCCTGTAGAGCGCCTCGGCTTTCAGCGCCTGGACCAGGTGGTTGACGAGGCTGCCGTGCTCGCCGAGGTAGAGGTTGTCGACGCCGACGAACTCCTCGGCCCGCTTCACGCCTTTCTCCGTCGGCGAGACCGTCTTGTGCTTCTCGTCGAATTCGTAGTCGTGCTCGGCCTCGGAGGTGTCCTTCGATTCGCCGAGGGAGCGCAGCTTGTCTTTTGCCTGGACCCCGTCCATCTGCTTGGCGAGGCGAGCGAAGGTGTAGTAGGTCTGGGCGGCCTGTTCGGGGGCGCCGGAGATGATCAGCGGCGTCCGCGCCTCGTCGATCAGGATGTTGTCGACCTCGTCGACGATCGCGAAGTGGTGGCCGGGCTGGACGCAGTGCTCGAGCGCTTCGGCCATGTTGTCGCGCAGGTAGTCGAAGCCGAACTCGGAGTTCGTCCCGTAGACGACGTCGCAGGCGTATTTTTCCTGCCGTACGGCGTGGCCGTCACCGTCCTGGATCGCGGCGACGCTGATGCCCAGCGCGTCGTAGATCGGCTTCATCCATTCGGCGTCGCGGCGCGCAAGGTAGTCGTTGACGGTGACGAGATGGACGCTGTCGCCGGCCAGCGTGTTGAGGAAGACGGCGAGCGTCGCGGTCAGGGTCTTGCCCTCTCCCGTCTTCATCTCGGCGATCGCGCCCTCGTGCAGGACCATGCCGCCGATCAGCTGAACGTCGTAATGGCGCTGGCCGATCGAGCGGCGCGCCGCCTCGCGTGTCAGCGCGAACGCCTCGGGCAGCAGGTCGTCGAACGACTCGCCCTCCTTAGCCCGCTTGCGCAGATCGTCGGCCTCCGCGAGCAGCTCGGAGTCCTCGAGCAGCTCCATCTCGGGCTCGATCCGGTTGATCGCCTCCGCGCGCTTCTCGTAGGACTTGAACTTCCTTCCCTCTCCCACGCGCAGAGCTCGCGTGACCATGTCCCGTGCATTGGCCATGCACCAGAGAGTAGCTAGGGCGACGAGGGCGGGGCGCCTCCCGCCCTGACAAACGCCGGCCTAATTGAGGGATTAGCGAAACTCCTCACGCCGCTCTGGGCGTGGGTTCGCTGGAGTAGCTGAATCGGGGATACCCCGCTGGCTTGCGGTCGCTACCCCATGTGCTTTCCCCTCCGTCGGGTCGCTTGGCCCGCTCTGAACGTTTTGGTGCATCTCAGGCCGACCGCCAGGGATCACCCGACCTGGGACGAACAGGAGGTTCCCTGATGCCACCAATTACGTACCAAAAGTTTGAGACCGGGGTCCTCTACAAAGGCGACAACTTGCGCCGCCTTGCGCAGTTCCCGGACGAGTGCGTGGACTTGGTTTACCTCGATCCACCGTTCTTCTCGAATCGGAACTACGAGGTCATCTGGGGCGAGGAGGCCGAGATTCGGTCTTTTGTAGACCGCTGGCAAGGCGGGATCAAGCACTACACCGACTGGATGAAGAACCGCCTGGCGGAGATGCATCGCGTCCTCAAGCCGACTGGCTCTCTTTACCTTCACTGCGATCCCACCGCGAGCCACTACCTCAAAGTCATGCTCGATCAGCTATTCGAGCGCAGCGATGGCGGATTCCGCAGCGAGATCATCTGGAAGCGAAACAGCGCCCACAGCGACACGAAACAGGGGCGGCGCATCCACGGGCATATCCACGATGTGATCCTCTTCTACACGAAGGGTCAGGAGTGGACCTGGAACCCCATATACACGGACTACGACGACGAGTACGTAGAAAAGTTTTACAAGCACGTCGAGCCGCAGACGGAGCGCCGCTACACGCTCAGCGATATCACCGGTCCCGGAGGGGCGAGTAAGGGCAACCCTCGGTACGAGGTGATGGGCGTGACTCGCTATTGGCGCTACTCCCGGGAGCGGATGCAGGAACTCATCGATGAAGGCCGCGTCGTCCAGACCAAGCCCGGAGCTGTTCCCCGGCAGAAGCGCTATCTGGACGAGATGCCCGGCGTTCCCCTGCAAGACGTTTGGACCGACGTTGGCCCGCTCTCTGCGCGTGCCGCGGAGCGAGAGAATTACCCCACCCAGAAGCCGGAAACGTTGCTGGAGCGGATCATAGAATCGAGCAGTGACCCCGGTCAGGTTGTCCTCGATCCCTTCTGTGGATGCGGGACGACCATTGCCGTTGCCCAACAGCTAAGGCGAGAGTGGGTCGGCATCGACGTAAGCCAGAAAGCAGTCAGCATCATGAAAGCGCGAGTCGATCGGCTCGGCGCCAAAGCAAAAGTAGTTGGCCTGCCCAAGAGCCTGGCGGATCTCAAGAAACTCGGGCACTTCGAGTTCGAGAACTGGGTTGTCGATCGCGTCGGCGGCCAACGTTCAGCAAAAAAGTCCCGAGACATGGGAATCGACGGTTGGTCATTCTTCGAGCGCTTGCCGATTCAGGCAAAGCAGCACCGGAAACCGGTCGGCCGCGAATACGTGGACAAGTTCGAGACCGCAATTGAGAGGTCCGGCAAGCACATGGGTTTCCTCGTGGCGTTCGAGTTCACCAAGGACGCCTACGAGGAGGCCGCGCGATCCCGCGAGGTTGGTAAGAACGCAGTCACCCTTGTCCGGGTCGAGGACGTCTTGAAATTCGCTGAACTCATCGAGGACGCCGAGCAGGAGAAGCGGATCTTGGATCTGTCGTCAGCACCCCCTGACCTCATGGACCTGTTCTCGATCGCCTCCGCAGAGGCCCGGGAGAAGAAGAAGCGGCGCAAGCCCGAGAAGCAGCCCGTAGCAAGCAAGCGTGAGCTTGAGCAGAGCATTTCCGAACCGGAACCTGCGTAGCCTCAATTCCGCTTTCTAGAGCGGTTTTCCGTCCAATCCGAGCAGTAGAGTCGGTCGGGCAAAGGTCAAAGAAAAGGCCCCCGCGAAGTTGGAGCTTCCGAGGGCCAGACCAAACGAGAGGTTCCTCGCTTGGCATCATCCAACTTAGCAGGGGGCGCGGCTTCCGCCGTGCTGAAATCGCTCCTCGATTCGCCCGAGATTGGGCGGCTGATCGAGGAACTTCAGGCTACGCGCTGGACGGGCCGTCCCGGCTACCCGATCCGCACGATGGTCGGGTTGGCGCTCGCGAAGTCGCTCTACGCGATCCCAACCTGGACGAAGACGGTCGCCCTGGTGCGCGAGCACTGGGCCTTGCAGCGGGCGCTTGATTGCGAAGGCAAGCCGCCTAGCATCTACGCCGCCTACCGCTTCCAAGAAAAGCTCCGCGATAACTGGCAGATGGTCGAGCAGTGCATCGACGGGGTAATCGCGGGGCTGCGGGAGAAGCTGCCGAGCTACGGCCGCGACCTCGCCATAGACGCCTCAGACATGCCCGCCTATGCCAACGGCCAGCGCGACATTGGCGAGGTCGAGATCCCCAAGCGCTTCTCTGACCCCGACGCGGCATGGGGACGCCGCTCGGCTATCTCGACCCGCAAGGGCGGTTCCTTCTACGGCTACCGCCTGCACCTCTCGGCGTGCATGGCGACGGGTCTGCCGGTGTCGTGGCGGGTCGAGCCTGCGAACGCCTTTGAAGGCTGGCAGGCAGCGCCGCTGATCGATGAGGCGCGACGGCGTGGCGCGATTGCCGACACGGCCGCGATGGACAGGGGCTACGACACTCCCGGCGTCCATGAAGTCTGCGCCGAGCGTGACTGCCTGCCGGTGATCCCGCTCAAGCGGACACCGGGCGTCAAGCGCGGTGACCACCTACCGCCGACTTGCGATCACGGCGAGTGGACCTTCGGTGGATCGGATCGGAAACGGGGAGCCTCAAAGTGGCGCTGCCCGACCGGAGAATGCAAGCCCACCTCGACCTGGATCAAGGCCGACAGGCTGCACCCGCTGATCTCTTACAAATCGAAGCGCTGGAACTCGACCTACCGCAAGCGGGTCGCGGTCGAGAGGGAGTTCGGGCGCTTGAAGCACGAATGGGGCCTCAAGCCGCTGCGGATTCGCGGGCTAGAGCGGGTGCGGCTCCATGCCGACCTGACGATCCTCACGCGGCTTGCTTGCGCCTTGGCGCGTACCCGTGTCACTACGGCCCATCCTCCTCGGAAAGCTGGAAACGTCCGTAGGTCGTCTCACCGGGCGTCCACTCCAACCCGGCCAGAAGTTCGTCGCAACTGACCTCCAGCGAGCCAGCGAGCTTGACGAGGGTGTCGATCCTCGCCACTCGCAAGCCTCGCTCCAGTTGACTGATCTCGGTCCTATGGACTGAGGCGCGAACGCTCAACTCCTCCTGCGAGATAGCGACACGCTTGCGAAGGCGGGCGAGGTTGTCGCCGAAGCGAGCAGCTATGTCGATGCTCACGGCAGTTCGAGACTGTCGAAGTAAAGGGCGGCGTCGCTCGGCTTGACCGCGATGCCGCTGCACTCCAAGAGGCCGACGCCGACGAGGTCGCGTATGGCCGTCTCTACAGCGTCGCCAGCGTCAATCTGACGGACGAGGCTGGGGATGGTGAGGCGCTTCGGATGGGCGTCGAGAACCAGGCCTAGAACGGCCCTCTGAACCGCAACCCCTGACGGGGTACCGTGGTCGTGCATGGGAGTTCACGCTCCTATGTCACGGCCCCGGGGGCGTTCCACCGCCCGCCGGGGCCACTTGTTGTCTGGACCCGGCGAACCTGAACTACTCAACGACGAAGGGCAAGCGTTTCGCTAGTCGTTTCGCGAAGCCCTCAATTAGGCCGGCGTTTTGAGTATCCGCCAGTTCGGGAGGCGCCCCGCCCTCGTCGCTTCAGCTTGCCGTCTGGCGTCGCAGGCGCGCAGCAGCCTTGCGGGTCTGGGTGCGCTTGCGGCGGAGCTCCCGGTGCTTCTTCACTTGGCGGCGGATGTCCTCGGCGAGCTCGTGGATCGTGTGGGCCATCTCGGGGGAAGCCTCGCGAGCTCGCAGGGTCACGCCCTTGAGCCGCAGGGTCGCCTCCGCGACCTGGCTGTCGTCTATCGAGGGGTTGCGCTCTTCGTAGATCTCGATGTCGAGTGTCGCCAGTTCCGACACCTGTCTCCCGACCCGACGGAATCTCTTGGTCACATGACCTCGCAGCTCGTCGGTCACCTCGACGTTGCGCCCGCGTATCTCGATCCGCATCTTGCCTCCTTGGGGTGTCGGTCCCTCGATGCTACGCCCTCACAACCGCCTGGTAAAGGTGATTGCAACTACCCGGACCGCGCCTCCCCTACGCAGGGCCCGGGCGCAGGCCGAAAGGGTCGCGCCGGTGGTCAGCACGTCGTCGACGAGCAGAACGCTGCGCGGCACCTCACCCCGGGCGTGCACCTGCGGCGGGTGGCCCAGCCGGTCAGCGCGGCGGCGGCCCACCTGACGCCCGCCGCCGCTGCGCCGGAGGCAGGCGGACAGCGGCATCTCGGTCACCGTCGCCAGCGCCGCGGCGATCTCCGCGGCCGGGTCGAAGCCGCGCCCCAGGGAGCGCAGCGTCGCCGTCGGCACCGGCACGATCGCACCGCTGAGCAGGCTCGCCGGGGCGAGCCACTGGATTCGCTCCGCCATCGTCCCGGCCACCGGGAGCAGGCGGCGGAACTTGAGCGCCGCGACCAGATCCCGCGCCACCCCCTCGTGCGGCGCCGAGGACCAGGTGCGATCGAGCCCCTGCGGACCGTTGCCGGCGAGCGGCTCCGCCTCGGCGAGCCTCCGCGTGCACCGCGTGCAGGCGACCGCGCCGGACCGGCAGGAACGTCCGCAGGCCGCGCACAGGGAGGGCAGGAGACCGTCGGCAACCGCGTGCAGAACCTTCATGCCCCGATCCTGTGGGGCCGCGGCGCGCCTGTGGCGCGCGGGGTGTCACGGAAGCGCTATTTCTTCGCGACGCGACCCGCGATGGCGCCGATCAGCATCGCCCCGGGTGCCAGCTCGGCGCCTTCGAGGAGGATCGAGTCGCGGACCCAGGCCCCCGGACCGATCCGGCAAGAGTCGCCGACGATCGCGGGCCCTTCGATGCGGGCGCCGGCACCGAGCGCGACGTCGGCACCGATCAGAACCGGCCCCTCGACCTCGGCGCCGTCGAGTGGGCTCGCCGCGCGAATGCCGCTTGCCACCTCAGGCGCGCCGGGCTCGACCCGCACCTCTCCAAGCAACGCGTCGAGGTTGCCCTGGCGCAGCTCCCCGAGGTTGCCGATGTCGTTCCAGTAGGCATCGACCTCGTGCGAGTAGAAGGGCACGTCGCCCTCCAGCAACGCCGGAAAGACGTCCATCGCCCAGTCGGCGAACCCGGGCGGGTCGCCGTCGCCGGCCGCCTTGCTGGTTCCGGGGGATGGAAAGAAGTCGAAGACCTCCGAGCGGAACATGTAGATGCCGCAGTTGGCCAGGTTCGAAAGCGCTTCGGCCGGGTCGGGCTTCTCCTGGAAGCCCTGGATGCGCCCGTCGGCACCGGTGATCGCGACGCCGAACTGGCTGGTGTCGGCGACCCGCTTGGTCGCCAGGGTGGCGACGCCGTCGTGGGACTCGTGGAACTCGCGCATCGCGCCGAGGTCGATGT
Organism: Solirubrobacterales bacterium; assembly: GCA_036525295.1. GTDB lineage: Bacteria > Actinomycetota > Thermoleophilia > Solirubrobacterales > 70-9 > VRUE01. Next base: position 12,608 of record DATDAQ010000085.1, read on the forward strand.
CGGTGAGGGCGTCGCCGGAGATGACGAGGAAGGAGTCGCCGAGGAAGCCGGACGCGTTGCGGACGCCGCCGGAGGTGCCGAGCAGCTGCTCCTCGTAGCTGTATGAGAGCCCTATGCCGAAGTCCGACCCGTCGCCGAAGCGATCCTCGATCGTCTCCGGGAACCAGTGCAGGTTGGCGATCGCCTCGCCGAAGCCGTGACGTGCCAGCAGGCGCACGATGTGCTCCATCACCGGCCGGTTCGCGACCGGCACCATCGGCTTCGGCATCGCGTATGTGATCGGCCGCAGCCGGGTGCCAAGCCCGGCTGCCAGGATCATCGCGCGCATGGCCTGGGTGCCTTGATCAGTAGCGGTAGTGATCGGGCTTGTAGGGACCCTCGACCGGGATGCCGAGGTAGGCGGCTTGCTCCTCGGACAGCTCGGTCAGCCTGACGCCCAGCGCCGCGAGGTGCAGCCGCGCGACCTTCTCGTCGAGATGCTTGGGCAGCACGGTGACGTCCTTGGCCGTGAACCCCTCGGGCCGGCTGAAGAGCTCGATCTGCGCCATCACCTGGTTGGTGAACGAGTTCGACATCACGAAGCTCGGATGACCGGTCGCGTTGCCGAGGTTGAGCAGGCGGCCTTCGGAGAGGAGGATGATCGAGTGGCCGTCCGGGAAGCGCCACTCGTCGACCTGCGGCTTGATGTTGATCTTCTCGGCCGGCGAGGCCTCGAGCCCGGCGATGTCGATCTCGTTGTCGAAGTGGCCGATGTTGCCGACGACCGCGTTGTGCTTCATCCGCGCCAGGTGGCCGGCGGTGACGATGTCCTTGTTGCCGGTGGCGGTGATGAAGATGTCGGCCGTCTCGACCGCTTCATCGAGCGTGCGCACCTCGTAGCCCTCCATCGCTGCCTGCAGGGCACAGATCGGGTCGATCTCGGTGACGATCACGCGGGCGCCCTGGCCGCGCAGCGACTCGGCGCAGCCCTTGCCGACGTCGCCGTAGCCACAGACGACGGCGACCTTGCCGCCGATCATCACGTCGGTGGCGCGGTTGATCCCGTCGATCAGCGAGTGCCGGCAGCCGTAGAGGTTGTCGAACTTCGACTTGGTGACCGAGTCGTTGACGTTGATCGCCGGGAAGAGCAGATCACCGGTCTCCGCCAGCTGGTAGAGCCGGTGCACGCCGGTGGTCGTCTCCTCGGTGACACCCTTGATTCCCTCGGCGATCTCGGTCCAGCGCCGCGGATCGGACTCGAGCGAGCGCTGCAGAGTCTCGAGCACCACGCGGAACTCCTCCGAGTCGGCCGAGGCCGGGTCGGGAACGACGCCCGCCTTCTCGAACTCGACTCCCTTGTGGACGAGCAGGGTGGCGTCGCCGCCGTCGTCGAGGATCATGTTCGGGCCCTCGCCGTCGGGCCAGAGCAGGGCCTGCTCGGTGCACCACCAGTAGTCCTCCAGGGTCTCGCCTTCCCAGGCGAAGACCGGGATGCCGGCGGCGGCGATCGCGGCCGCGGCGTGATCCTGCGTCGAGAAGATGTTGCAGCTGGCCCAGCGGACCTCGGCGCCGAGGGCGATCAGGGTCTCGATCAGCACGGCGGTCTGCACCGTCATGTGGAGCGAGCCGGTGATCCGTGCCCCCTTCAGCGGCTGCTCGGCCGCGAACTCCTCGCGGGTCTGCATCAGGCCGGGCATCTCCACCTCGGCGAGGGAGATCTCCTTGCGTCCGAAGTCAGCGAGGCCGATGTCGGCAACTTTGTAGTTTGCGGTGGCGGTTGCCATCGATTCCTTTCACGTCGGGAAGGGCGAAGAATACGGTTATAGCGGCGCCAGGCGAGGCCAAGCGTCGCCGGATCTGAGAGGCTGCGCGCCTGGAGAGAGGAAGAGGGGGCATGGGTAGTACAGCTGAATTCGCCGCGCTTGGGGCAGAGTCGGCGCCCAAGGCGATGCCAACGCCTTGGACGGCGGTGCGACGCTGCGCGCTCGTCCTCTACGCGGTCGCCCTGGTTGCCTACACCGCCAACTACGGGGTTCCGGTGCAGCGAGAACTCGTGATCGCCTGGACGTGCGGCGCCCTGGCCTGCGTGTCGATCGGCCGGCCGCCGCGGGAGATCCGGCAGCTGCTGTTCGACTGGTTGCCCCTGGTGGCCGTTCTCGCCGTATACGACTTCACCCGCGGCGCGGCCGACTCGCTGGGCATCGGCGTCAACTTCTGGCCGATGATCGACTTCGACCGATTCGTATTTCTCGGCGAGACGCCGACCGAGTGGTTGCAGGCGCACCTCTACCGGCCGGGGGCGGTGATGTGGTGGGACGTCGCCTTCACCCTCGTCTACACCTCGTACTTCATCGTCCCCTTCGCCGTCGCGGGCGTGCTCTGGGCTCGCGACCGGATGGCGTTCCTGCGGTTCACCCGTCGCCTCGTAAGCCTCGCGTTGGCCGGTTTGGCGACTTACATCCTCTTTCCCGCCGCGCCGCCGTGGATGGCCGGAGAGCAAGGGCTGATCGGCGAAGTGCACCGGACCACCGGCAAGGGCTGGGAGATCCTCTCGGTGGGCACGTCGGGCATCTTCGAGAAGGGCCAGGAGGGCGTAAACCTCGTCGCCGCGGTGCCCTCGCTGCACACGGCCTTCGTCGCGCTCGTGGCGATGTTCCTCTGGAGCCGGGTCCGCCCGATCTGGCGCCCCCTGTTGGCGCTCTATCCGGTGGCGATGGGGCTGACGCTGATGGCGACCGGTGAGCACTACTTCTTCGACGTCATCCTCGGCTGGATCTATGCCGGGGCAGTGATGGCAGCGTGGGCTTGGTGGGAAGGGCGCTCGAAAGCCTCAAGCGGGCAGGGGAGGGGTGCCGACATCCCTTCGACAGCACACGAGCTTCGAGAGCGAGCCCCGGTCGAGGCGACACCCGGGCCCCCCGATGCGTCGCCTCGGGACGAAGCTTTTTAAAAGCTTGGGGACCCTGGGAGCGGCTTCGCAGTCCGGGCCGTCGGGGGTCCCCCGACGGCCCTCTATCCCCAACGCTTAGGGCGACCGCGCGCTACGCGGAGACCGCGGCGTTTGCCTCGGCCCTAGCCAGGGCGTGACTGACGACCTCGTCCTCGAGTTCAACGGGCACGGCGTAGAGCGCGCACACAAGACGCTCCGCGGTCTCGACCAGGGCTCGGCCCTCGGCGAGCAGCTCCTCGACCTCGGCTTGCGCAGCGTCGACAGCCGCGTGGAAAGTTTCAACCGACCGTGGCACTTCCATCGCAAGCAGGTCCGCCGGCATCAGCCTCCGCTCGTCGCCGATCAGCTCCGCCAGGACCATCATCTTTTCTCGTGGCCCGTCGACCCTGGCAGCAACCTCACGGCGGTAGCGAAAGACGAGGGAGTCTTCCTCGAAGCTGTAGCGACCGAGGACACCGTCGGTCTCAACCGAATGGCTCAGCTCCGGATCGATACGAACGGAGGCGCGCTGTTTCTTCGACAGAGCCGAGACGAAGGCATTGACCGTCGGGTCCACTTCCTCCGCCGACCAGGGGTCTTTGACCACCCGGGTCAGGGACGGAAAGCGATCGCGGTAGGACAGGAGAGCCCGCCGGTTGTCGGCTATCGCGCGCACGATCTGCTCAAGTGCCTTCGCTGCCATGACCCCCTCAGGGGCATCAGCGGCGAGGCCGGCGTCGCCGCTCGAACGCAGGTCGGCGGCGATCTCGGCGGCGGTGGACGCCGCTTTCTCTGCGTCCCCCTTTTTCAGGGAGGCTTTGAGCTCTTTCAATCGACCGCCGCCGACCTTCACGGAGAGATCGACGTGGCGATAGGGCATTTCCTTCATCCGCTTCGGCTCGTAGTTGCGCCGTACGTGCCATGGGGTCTTGCCGCGAACCGCGTACCAGAGGTCGAGCAACTCAGAGTTGAGCAGGCCGCCGAGGTAGGCCACCGAGGGACCCTCCTCGACCGGGATGACGAGGGTGGTCTTATTCGACGGTTGCCACACACCAGCTTCGTCGCAGGCAAAGCGTCCACGATCGGTTCGATAGAGCGCAATCAGCTTGGGCTCACGAAGACTTTGCTTGTCTCGCGGCCACGCGCACTCCCACCAGTGTCGCGACTCATTGCGAGCGATCTCCGCGCGATTAGCAAGCACTGGCTTCCATCTCTCCAAAGCGCTTGTCACCGCTGCGGGGGGTTGGTCACTTCGATCGAGCCAAACCAGACTCGTGTAGTCACCCTCATCCAAGGCCCCATACAGGATCGCGCCGGGCTCGATGCTCTTCGCCAAGACATCCGGATGATCGCTCCACGGAGCTTTGCGCTCGAAGCCCGCGGGTAGCTCAAGGATGGGATCACCAAGCTCCACTTCCTCACCCTGAAGACGCTTCAGCGCTCCTGGTGAGGACTCCCTCAGCCGCTTCTCAATTCGCGGCGTGAATGCATCAGCGCCAGTCTCGATACCACGCACCACCGAGGCACGCGCATCGAGAGGTTCCACAGATGCCCGATCATCCACCATCCCCTGAAGGTGCGAAACCACCCGTGTCGGCACATCCTTCGCCCCGTGCTTCACCGGCCACGGTCTGTCCCCGCGAAGCTCCGACTGCTTCACGTCGTGGACATGGATCCCGCTCTTCCTCCCCTGCCGTCCACCGACGCGCCTCCTCATCTCCTCCAGCAAGTCGTGACGATCCGGAGCGCGCGCTTCGATGTCGCCAGACAGCGCCCGCGCGGCCTCACCCTCGTCCTCCAGCGCGACCACGCGCAGCTTATGGTTCTTCGGTACCTCACCCTTGGTTGCGAGCAGAATCGCGCTCTCGACCGTAGGCGTCGGTGCCCTCCGATTGCGGTGGCGGGCATCCTCCTCCAGCGCAAAGAGGCGGTAGGCGCCGAAGAGGAAAAGCTCGTCCAGCCGCAGGGTCGAGGCGAGCTTCTCGCGCAACCAGTCGGCCTCCCCAGCGTTCATCCAGCCAGCGGGGACGATCACGCAGAGGCGGCCGCCCGGGGCGAGCAACTCCGCGGCCATGTAGAGGAAGTAGTAGAGGTAGTCGCTCTTGCCCCTGTAGATCCCTTTCCAGGCGTCGATCTGGCGCAACCGTTCGAACAGCGGCTTGTTATTGGCCTCGGCGACGTAGGGCGGATTGCCGACGACGAGGTCGAAGCTCCCCTCTCTGATCCGGGTGAACGCCGCCTGCTTCTCAGGATCCAGCTGGCCGACGAGGCCGAAGCGCTCATCCGGGGTCAGCACGGCGTGGTCGGCGCGGTGCTCGGGTTCGAGCCCCTCGAGGCTGTCCCCGACCGGTCGCTTCGCCTTCAACGCGTCCTCGTGCACGACCCCGAGCACGAAGTGGGGGACGTCCCGGTGGGCGTGGCCGAGCGCGCTGAGCAGACGCGACACCTGGAGCAGCAGATTGATCTCCGTCAGGTAACAGGGAAACGGGCTGATCTCCATCGCGTGCAGTCCCGCGACGATCGCCCCAAGCACCTCGAGCTGATCCTCCGGACTTCCGTTCAGAACCCCTGAGTCATCGATGATCCTGCGCGCGATCTCGACGTCGAAACCGCCGGAACCACTGGCGAAATCGAACGTCTTCAGGCCCTTACGCGCATCGCCCTCGATTCTCAAGACCCCGTCGGGGCCGTGGAAGTCGGCGCGGTCCAGCATGAAGCGCACGACGTCGCGGGGCGTATAGAACTGCCCGAGCCTGTCGCGGTCGATCTCGTCGACGTAGGACTCGTACAGCCCGCCGAGCACGTCGGCATCGAGACGGTCGAGGGGAAACTGGGTCAGCGAGTAGAGGACCTCGACCAGCTCGCCGTCGCCCGGCGTGTACCAGTCATAGGTGCTCTGCTGCTCGTAGAGCCAGTGGTAGCGCTGTGCGCCGGCTGCGAAGGCACTCCTGAGGACGTCGCGGACTCGTTCGCCCATCGCGGCGAAGGTGTCGCGAAAACCCCCGTCATAAAGCTGCTCCTGGATGAAGCCCGCGTCCTCCCAGGCTCGGTAGAGAAGGATGCGCGCCAGTGTCAGCTGCGCAACCCGCAGGGTGTACTGATGCCAGATACGACGCTCCAGATCCAACCCGGAGCGGTACTCGGCAACCGAGGTCGGCAGCGAGTCCTCCTTCGTCTGTGGAGCGATGTCCCGCGCGATCGTCGCAAGCTCCCCGAGCAGCTTCTTCTCGAAACCGGGATTGAGCTTGATATGCGCCTCGAGCGCCTCCGGTTGACCCTCGGCATCCTCGGCGAGCAACCCCGAGTGTTGTCGCAACTGCGCGACGAGCAGATCTACGTCGACCCGCAACTCGTCGGTTCCGCCCCGTTCCTCCCAGGACGGCATGCTCCGGATCGCCTCGATCTTCTCCTCGACTCCCATCGAGCGATAAGCGAGCTTCTCGACGAAGCGCTGGAATGCCTGAAGGTCTGGTCCCGGCTGTGCCTCCCCCCGGGCAAGGCGCCAGAGCGGCTCGATCTTGAACGAGAGATCGGGATCGTGGCCCTTGGCGGCGCGCCTGTAGACGCGAACTTCCCTGAGATTGAAGAGGACGCCGAAGTCGAGCTGTCGCTGTTTGACGTAATCGCGAATTTGCTTCTCGTGCGCGGCCAGCCGCTGGCGCGAGCTCTTCGCGTCGAGCACGTACGGGTGGGCGATCAGGTCCATCGGCGTGAAGTCCGGCTTGAGGCCGCTCTTGCCCAGCTGCGGGAAATAGGCGTCGGCCGGGAAGCCGAGCATCCGCTCGAGGATGTCGGCCAGAACGGGCTCGGTGAGGATCTCCTCGTCGTCGCGGGGCGGGTCCGATGCCAGGTACGCGCCGAAGTCGGGGGCTTCGGCCAACTCCATGTAGATGCGGCCGCGCCGGTCGAGAACATCTTGCAGCGCTGTGAGCGCGGGGGTTTGGGCCTTGGCGGTCTTCATCGGAAACTGGTCGAAAAGGACGGCTCAGCGCCCTCGCGTGTCCGCGGGCGTCGCTAGCTTTGCGGAATGGACTTCCGGGACAAGGTTGAGGAGCTCACCGAGGAGGAGTTCGTGCAGATTCGGAGCGCGGCGACCTGGTACGCGAAATTCCACGCCCGGATCATCGCGGAACGACTGGACGACCGGTCGGCCATGGCCGTTGGCCAGCGGGAAAGGTACGAAGACCTGATTTCGGGGCTGCGCAAGGTGGGGGCGCGGGTATTCGATCCGACCGTGCCCGTCACTTCTCTGCTACCCGAGCGTGAGGACGCGGACGACGCCATGCAGGACTCCAGCCGCGCCGCCTGATTCCGCCTAGGGACGGCCGAGGCTTGCCTTGAGGCGGTCGATCGCTTCGACCGGCAGTGGGTCCACCCCACGCGCCTCGGCTAGGGCGAGCGAGACGAGGTCTCCTAGCATCGTCGCCCAGAGCAGGCGGGCGATGCGGGTCTGGCCTTGCGTCTCGATTCGGATCGCCTCGGCGATTGCCTCGGCGGTCAGCTCGAAGCGGCGCCGCTCGCGCGGGTGCTGATCGGTGTCTTCGAGCAGCACGGCCGAGAAAGCGTCGCCGGCCCAGCCGCAGATCTCGTTGTGGTCGGCCTCGGGCAGCTCGGAGAAGAAGGCTTGGAGCTTGGCGTTCTCGTTGACCTGCGTCTTCCAACGGCGGGCGACGGGCGTGGTGAGGTCGGAGCCCACGATCACAGGGACCGCCCCGTCGAGACGAGTGGCCAGCTCGGCCGCCAGCTCTTGGAGCTCGGTGGACTGCTCGGCCAGGAAGGCGGCAGCCGCGTCGATCTCGGTGTGGAGCCGGGGGGCGATGCCCGCGAGCGCGGCGACCTCGGCCGCGCAGACCAGCATGTAGGCGACCGCGGTCCGCGGCGCGGGCAGCAATCCCGGCAGCCCGATCACCGGCACGCCGGCCGCGCGGGCCTCGTCGACGAGGGCACCTCCCGTGCTGGCGACGATCCGGCGGGCGCCGAGAGCCTCGGCCGCGGAGAAACAGGCCAGCGTCTCCTCGGTATCGCCGGAGTAGCTGGAGCAGAGGATCGTCCACTCGGAGGTGACCCAGCTCGGCAGCTCGTAGCCGCGCGCGGTCAGCAGCGGGCGGGTGAGCCGGTCGCCCAGGGCCGCCGCGGCAAGGTCGCCGCCGATCGCCGAGCCGCCCATGCCGCAGACCATCAGGCCGGCCGCGTCGGCAGGCTCGAGCCGTGCCGACTCGACTCGCCAGAGCGCGTCGCGCAGGTGATCGGGTATGGCGAGGACATCGTCGAGCATGAGGCGGGGCTTCAGACCGGAACTCTTTCACCCCGGCCGACCACGGCGCCGTCCAGGGTGGCGCCGGCCGGTACCTCGACACCTGCCGAGAGAATCGAGCCGCTGACCCGTGCGCCCTCGCCGAGCACGCAACCTTCGAGCAGCACCGAGTCGCGGACCTCGGCACCGTCCGCGACGCGGCAACCGGGCCCGAGCACGACCCGCGGGCCCACCGTCGCACCCGTCGCCACTTCCGCGCCCGGTGCCACGAGCATTCCCGGCGCGGTCGGCTCCACCCGGGTCTCGACCCGCCCCTCGAGGATGTCCCAGCTCGCCTGCAGGTAGCGCTCGGGGGTGCCGATGTCCATCCAGTAGCCGTCCAGGCAGAGGCCGTGCAGGCCGTCGCCGGCCAGGCGCGGGAAGACGTCGCGCTCGATCGAGACCTCCTTGCCGGGGGGGATCAGGCCGAGCACCGAGCGCTCGAGCACGTACATCCCGGCGTTGATCTCACCCGGTGCCCGCTCCCCGGTCTTCTCGAGGAACTCGAGAACCTCTCCCCCCGCGCCGCTGCGCACTAGTCCGTAGGCGGAAGAGTCCTCCACCGGGTGCAGGCCGAGCGTCGCCCGCGCCCCGTGCTCGCGGTGGGCGGCGAGCAGGCCGGAGAGGTCGAGGTCGGTGAGGACGTCGCCGTTGAGGGCGAGAAAGCGGTCCTCGAGCCGGTCGCCGAGCTCGTCGGCGGCGAAGCGGATCGCTCCGGCGGTGCCGCGGCGGTCGGGCTCGACCACGTAGCGGATCGCTACCCCGGCGCGCTCCTCCTCACCGGCGAGCGCTTCGCCCAGCACGTCGGGCAGGAAGCCGCAGGCGAGCACCACCTCGGTGACCCCATGACCTGCCAGCCACTCGATCATGTAGGCGAGGAAGGGGCGGTCGACCAGGGTCAGCGCCGGCTTCGGCACCGTCTCGGTCAAGGGCCGCAGCCGCGTCCCCTCGCCCCCGACTAGGACTATCGCCTGCACTGGACTAGTCCGGGGTGCCTGCAGGCACCGAACCCTCGACCGCCCGGCCGATGCCTTCGTACTCGAAGCCAGCCGCTGCCAGCAGCTTGGCGTCGAGGAAATTGCGCCCGTCGACCAGAAGCGGCCGCGCCATGTGGCCGGCGGCAGCTGCCCAGTCGAGCTCGGCGAACTCGGGCCACTCGGTGACGAGGACCGCGGCGTCGGCTCCCTCGAGGGCGTCCATCGCGGAGTCGCAGAACTCGACGTCATCGAGCAGGCTCCGCGCGGCATCGGCGGCAACCGGGTCGTACGCGGCAACCTCGGCCCCCTCGCCCTGAAGCCGCGCCGCCAGGACCAGGCTCGAGGCCTCCCGCATGTCGTCGGTGTCGGGCTTGAAGGCGAGGCCGAGCAGCGCCACACGCTTGCCCGCGAGCGATCCGAGGCGGTACTGGAGCTTCTTGACGACCCGCCGCTTCTGCAGCTCGTTCACCTCGATCACCGAGTTGAGCAGCTGGAAGTGGTAGCCGGTGTTGCCGGCAAGTTGCTTGAGCGCTTTGAGATCCTTCGGAAAACAGCTCCCCCCGTAGCCGATCCCGGGGCGCAGGAAGGCGGGGCCGATGCGATGGTCGAGCCCCATGCCGCGAGCGACTTCGGCGACGTCGGCGCCGACCTCCTCGCAGACGTTGGCGATCTCGTTGACGAAGGAGATCTTGGTGGCGAGGAAGGCGTTGGAAGCGAGCTTGATCATCTCGGCGCTGGCCACGTCAGTGCGGACGATCTCGCCGCCCAGCGGCTCGTAGAGGCCGGCGACCGCGGCGGCGGCGTCCTCGTCGCCGGGGTCGGCCCCGACCACGACCCGGTCGGGGTGCATGAAGTCCGCCACCGCCGTGCCCTCCTTGAGGAACTCGGGGCAGGAGACGTAGGACAGGCCGGCCAGTTCGCGCCGGATCGACTCGCCGGTACCGGCCGGCACCGTGCTCTTCATTACCAGCACGTGATCGCCGCCAACGCTCAGATCCGCGACTACGGAGCGGACCCGCGAGAGGTCGGCGTCGCCGGAGCGGGTCGGCGGCGTGTCGACGCAAACGAAGAGAAGCCGGGCCGAGCTGAGCAGCTCATCCATCTCGGTGGTGAAGGTGAGCCGCTCGGTGTTGCGGGCCAACAGCTCGTCCAGGCCCGGCTCGTGGATCGTGATCTTCCCGCGCGCGAGCGCATCGACCTTCTCCGAGACGATGTCGCGGGCCACGACGCGGTGGCCGAGCTCGGCAAAGCAAGCTGCCGTCACCAGGCCGACCCAACCGACCCCAATCACCCCAACCGGTTCCTTGCCTGCGCTCACGGCTCCCCCTTCTTACGTTTCAACTTCTCATTTGGGACCTTCACCTTGGCCGAGCGGGCGATCCCGATCATCTGGTCGTTGGTCAGCACCCGCAGCAGACTATTGGCCACCCAGTAGGTGTTGTCGCCGCGGTGCCAGGCGATCAGCCTGATCCGGTCGCCGTCGAGGAAGATCTCGTACTCGCGGTCGCGGATCGTTTCGGTGATGCTGGGACCGCTGAGAATCGGCGGATCGCTCCAGCCTTGGATCCCCTGCAGGCCGAAGTAATGGGTGCCGTCGGGAAGGTCCAGCGTCAGGACCATCCGGTAGGCGCCGTGACGGTCGTCGTCGGTGTCCTCGAAGTGGTAGACGCGGGGATCCTGGATGTGCAGTTCCGGGTTGGTTTCCTCGAAGGCGGCGCCGGGCGGCAGGCGGGTCGGATAGAAGACGGGAAAGCCGTGGCTGACCTTGCGGGCGACGATCTTCGCCTCTGCCTCGCCCGCCTCGCCCGCCGGCGCCAACCCGTCCTCCCCGGGCGGCTTGGTCTTCAGCTTCGGCTTCTTCTCCCGCTGCTTACCGCCCTTCTGACCCTTCATCCGCTTCGGCTTCCCATCGGCCTCTTCGAGCGAGCCGCGCGGACCGCCGCTGGCTTCGATGCCGAGGAACTGGTCGACGGCGCCGGCGATCGCCTCCGGCGTCGAGTAGACGAAGCTCGGCCCCAGTTCGGCCGGGAAATCGACCTCGTTGATCGTCGCGTTGC
>DATDAQ010000086.1:0-9173 GCA_036525295.1 Solirubrobacterales bacterium
CCCAGCCGGACGAGGGAGCTGAGGCCGACGACGAGGCGGAGAAGCTGTTGGGGGAACGGCAGGAGGCTCGGGCAGCCAAGGACTTTGGGCGAGCTGACGAGATTCGAGATCGGTTGGCTGAGCTGGGGTGGGAGGTTCGGGATTCGGCTGAGGGCGCGAAGCTCGTGCCGAAGGCCTGATGGGCTCGCAGGTCATCTACGGTAAGCAGCCGGTTGCCGAGGCGGAGCGGGGGCGGCGGAAGGTGCACCGGGTTTGGCGGGCGCCTGAGACGTCGGCGGAGGAGCTGGAGCGGCTTTGTGGGTCGCCCGACCATCAGGGGGTTGTGGCGGAGGTCGATCCCTATCCCTATGTGGGGGCGGGGGAGTTGCTGCTCAAGGAGAACGCCCTGCTGGTCGCGCTGGACCAGGTGCAGGACCCGCGCAACCTCGGCGCGGTCGCGCGTTCGGCCGAGGCTTCCGGTGCGGGTGGGCTGGTCGTCCCGGAGCGTCGCGCGGCTGAGGTGACCGCGGTCGCCTGCAAGGCCTCCGCGGGCGCCGTCGAGCACCTGCCCATCGCCCACGTCCGCAACCTGGCCGACTGGCTCGCCGAAGCGAAGCAAGCCGGCTTCTGGATCTGGGGGGCTGACGCCGGCGCGAGTCAGGCGCCCTGGGACGTGGACCTCACCGGGCCGACCGTCCTCGTCCTCGGTGGCGAGGGCAAGGGAATTCGTCCCCGCGTTTCGTCTGCCTGCGACGGTCTGGTCGCTCTTCCGCAGCGGGGTCGGACAGCGTCCCTGAACGTGTCCGCGGCGGCCGCGGCGCTGCTTTTCGAGGCCGTCCGGCAGCGGTAGCAACCGCAGCCGCAGCCATACGAACGTCAGTTCGGGGGTTGACAGAACTCCGCGCACCCGTAAACTAACGCGCCAACAAGGGTGAACCTCAGCTTGAGTCTGAGCTTACCCAGTCATATAAGGGGCGCCCCAGGGGAGGTAAACGGCGCCACGAACCCTTCGTCAAGGAGAAGGATCCGTGGCTCTATCTTCGCCTACCCAGGAAATGCAACTCCCCACCGGCCGTCTCAACGGCTCGCTCAGGCCGGCTGACTCTAACCCTCAACCCGAGCTTGATGACCATTATCTGGTCGCTCTTGCCAAGGACGGCCGCGCCGATGCCTACGACGCGATCGTGCGGCGCTACCGCGGCTTCGTCCGCCTCAAGGCGTCCTCCTACTTCCTGCTCGGGGGCGAGTCCGACGACCTGATCCAGGAAGGCCTGCTCGGCCTCTACAAGGCGATCCGCGACTACCGCACCGATCGCGAGTCGAGCTTCCGCAACTTCGCCGAGCTCTGCATCACGCGCCAGATCATCACCGCGGTCAAGACCGCGACCCGCAACAAGCACACCCCGCTCAACCAGTACGTCTCGTTCAGCCAGACCCCCGCCGCGGCGGGCGACTCCGACACCACGCTCGACGAGATCCTGCCCGGGCCGACCGTCCACGACCCGGTCAACCAGGTGATCGCCTCCGAAGAGCTCGAGAGCCTCGTCTCCTGCCTCTCGGGGGTCTCGGGGGTGCTCTCGGACCTCGAGAGCCGGGTCCTCTCCCTCTACCTCGACGGGCACTCTTACGAGGCGACCGCCGAGCGGCTGGAGTGCGACACCAAGACCGTCGACAACGCCCTCCAGCGCGTCAAGCGCAAGGTGGGGGCTCACCTGGCATCGCGAGAGGCCCCGCTTTAGACCCGTCTCAGGGCAGGTCCGCGAGGACGTAGTCGAGCAGTTCCCGGCCGTGCTCGGAGGCGACGGAGACGTCGTCGGCCTTGATCCGGGCGCGGTGCAGGGACTGCATGCGCAGGACGTCGCCGTCGCAGCGGCTGTTGGGGAAGACGCCGGCGTAGGAGACGCCCAGTTGCTCGAGGTGGTCGGCCACGAGGGCGGTGGCCGGCGTGTCGAGCGGCAGGTCGAGGTAGACGGCGTCGAGGCCGAGGCGGTGGAAGAGGTGGTGGCGCTCGGCGGCGACCGCGGCCTCGAGGTCGGCGCCGGGGACGTGGACCGTGATTAGCGCCAGGTTGTGGTCGGCATCGACCGCCACGTGCAGCTCGGTCCGCTCCTCCAGCGCGAAATCCGTGGGAGGCGCGGCGAGCGTGCCGCGCAGCTCGCACAGCTCCAGCGTCCGCCCGACGATCCCGAGGTGGCGCTTGGGCGCGTAGACCGGTCGCTCGTGGCCGTCGTTCAGCTTGGTGTAGAAGAGCGCCGCCGATTGCCGTCCGCGCCGCCCGTCGCCGGCGGCGTCGTTCGACACCGATGCCGGGATCCAGCCGAGCAGGAATCCGGTCTCGTGAGCGCCCAGCTCGACGTTGGCGCGCTGGCTGTAGGGGTGTGCGGCGGTCGCCTCGCTGTACATGCCCGCCATCCCCTGTCCGGCCGCCCAGTCCATGAGAAAGCGCTTGGTCCTGGTGAAGAGGTGCTGCCCCCGCGCCGCCGGCATCGTCACCGCCTGCCCGGAGTGCCCGACCGCGTCGCCTGCCGCGGCCAGGCTCATCCCCTCGTGGCAGAGCAGCTCTCCCTCCGGCGTCTCTGCCACGCAGGAGACGTACCTCTCGTCCGCCAGTCGTCTCGATACCTCTTCCGCGTCGTATACCCAGCGCACGTCGTAGCTGTCTCCGTAGGCAACCTCGATCGCCGCGCTCAGGATGCCGCCCTCGTCGGGGTTCAGGAAGCGGAGGTTGACGTTCATGGCGGCACGATCTCACAGCCCCGCGATCCGCGGTCCAGAGCGGGGGCCTGGGCCCCGGAGAGGATGAGGTGGCGACCTATACCGCAAGATTCCGCGATCATTTGGGAGCGTTGAGTCAGGGAGACGAAGTCAGGGGGGAGAGCGCGTCCGGATCGGTGGACGACGACGCTCGGGCAAGGATCCTCGAGGCCTTCGGTGAGGGTCAGGATGCAGTCGATCCCGTTCACCTCGACTCGGCGTTGTCGTGTGTGCGAGAGCTGCCCGGCGCAGGGCCCCTCGAGATCGCAAGCGGGGTCGAACTGGCGACCATGTGCGCCGAGAATTCACTCGACGCTGCATCGGTTTGTGCGGCGTTGTTTGTCCAGATGGCCACGAAGGACGGGGTGATCAAACGCGTCAGGGAGCAGTGTGGCGAGGAGGTCTCCTCACTGGCCTCCGGGGTCGCACGTCTTGCGGAATACAAAATTCGACCGCACAGAAATACGCACCGCGCGGAACAGAGTCGCCGGATCATCGTCAGCATCCCGAATGACATCAGGGTCATTCCAATAAGGCTTGCGCTGTGTGTACACGAAATGCGCCGGATCCAGTATCTGCCGAGAAGGAGTCAGGTCCTCTTGGCAGGGACCATTTCCGAGGTGTATGCGCCGCTTGCCCATGGGATAGGGCTCGACAGGATTCGGCATGAGCTGGAGGACAGCGCTTTCAAGGCGCTTCACCCACGCAAGTACGCGGAAATCGAGGCCCTGATCGGTGAACGATTCGCGGAGGGAAAAGCTCAGATGCAGAGTGCCGCTGCCGAGCTTTCCAATGGCCTCGCGGAGGTGGGCATCGAAGCCGACATCTCAACCCGGATCAAGAGCGTCTATTCGCTTTACAGGAAGATGACCAGCAAAGGTCGTGCGTTCAACGAGATATTCGACCTTGTCGCAATGCGTGTGGTGGTTGCGAGGATCAAGGACTGCTACGGCACGATCGGCGTCGTTCACTCTCGCTGGAGGCCCCTCCAGGGGCGTTTCAAGGACTTCATCGCCATGCCCAAGCAGGACATGTACCAGGCGCTTCATACGACTGTGATCGGCCCGTCGGATCAGCCGCTCGAGATCCAGGTACAGACATCCGAAATGGTCGATTCCGCCACCACGACGCATTGGGTCTACAAGAACAATCCACATGATCGGTATGTCGCCGACATACCGAGCTGGTTGAAACACGCAGGGTCTTGGTCGACGGAGGCCGATCCCCAGGCGCTGATGTCGGCGACTCAAGAGGCGCTTTCCCTCGAGGGCCTGTACGTCATGACGCCAAGCGGTGATGTCAGGCAGCTTCCCGCCGGGGCCACGCCACTTGACTTCGCCTACGAGCTGCACACCGACATTGGGGACGGCTATGTCGCCGCCGAGGTCAACGGAGTCGCTGTTGAGATGGACCATTCCCTTTGCCCAGGAGACATATGTCGGGTCGTCACCGACTCAGCCGCTTCGGGGCCCCATGCGGATTGGCTCGAAATTGTGAAAACTCGAAAGGCTCGTCGAGCAATTCGGCGATTTCTCAGTGTGGCGTCCTCGGCATCGCTGGAGAAATCCGGACGCGAGCTGCTCGGCACTCGGCTTTCCGAAATGGGCGTGGACCATCGCGAGGCCCTGGGCAGCTCGCAATTCGCTGCCCTTGCGGGCTCGCGCGGCTACGCGACGGCTGGGCCTTTCTACCGTGATGTGGGCTCGGGCTCGCTTTCGGCAGATGTGTTGGTCGCTGAGATGGCCAGGCGTTACGACGTGAGTGTGAGGAAGGCCTCGGCGGGGAGGAGCGCCCGGGCTGCCGAGACACGAATCTGGCTGCTGTCCCGGCAGAGGCGTGGATTGGCGGACAGCCTCGGCCTGGCGGTGGAGCGTGCGGGCGTCAAGCTTCTCGGAATGGTGTTGAACTACGACGGCGGGATGGTCAGCGGTTACCTGACGATCGGCAAGGCCGACCCGAAGGCGCTCGCCAAATCCATCGAGACCCTCAGGGGCCTCGAGTCGGTATTCGATGCTTACAGCGACTAAGGCGATTAAGGAGAAGCATGGAAAACCTCGGCCCTGAAGACCTCGCTCGCTATCGCAATGTCTTGAGTGAGTGGCTTGTCCGTTGTCGCGTGGCGCTCTCCGCCTACAACGAGGCGACCACAAGGGCTGTCGCCGCCGAGAGGCGGTTGGGTGTTCCCGCCACCATGCTGTCGGCATTGGTTGCGACGAGCGTGTTCACCGCGCTTGAAGACGATACGTCGTTGAGGCTGGTGACCGGGGCGCTCGCGATTGCGGCGACCGTGCTGGCGGCCTTGCAGACCTTCCTGCGGCACGAAGAACGCGCCGAACAGTTTCGGGAGGCGGCGAGGAGCTACGGCATGCTTCGCCGCCGGATCGAGCGTGCGCGCGATTTTCCACCGCGCACCAAGGACGAGGCGCTTGCCTTGATGAAGGACTTGGAAGAAGCTCTAAAAGGTGCGGCCGAGGGCAAGCCCAACGTGCCGCAGAGCATTTGGGACAGGGCGGAGTTCAAGGTCAAGGGTCGATGCGACGCGCGCGGCCTTCGTGCTCTCCGCCTGCGCTTGCGCGAACGCTTTGACTTCGGCATGGCCGGTCGTCGGCCGATGAAGCTCGAGGAAGATCACGGCCTCTATTTCAAAGAACTCGACGAGGCGCAGATCGTTGCGATCGACGAGTTGAGGCTGTCGAAAGCGGCTTCGGCGCAGCCGCGGTCGGTCGAGGTCGCCCGTATTCGAATGACCGAAGCCGCCGCGGGAAGACGCAGTCGTCGAGCCCCGCTCGACGTCGTCGAGGAGCAGGCGGGCGGGTTCCTGATCATTGACGGAAACGCCACTTTCGCGGTGGCTCAACAGGCGGGATGGCAAACGATCCCGGTGCGAATCGACGGCTCATAGTCCGCAGTCGAAGTCAATCGGCCAGGCAAGGGCGTACGCTGACGGGGACACGATCTGCCCGCCTAGCTTAATTGGTAAAGCATCGCTCTTGTAAAGCGGAGAGTTCCGGTTCGAGTCCGGAGGTGGGCTCTGAGACTAGGCGTCTTTGCCGGAACCGATGAGCACCCGCGCCTTCTCTGCCGCCAGCTCCTCATCCGTGAGGATGCCCTGCTCGCGCAGCTTGGCGAGCCGCTCGAGGCGGGCCAGGCGTGCATCGTCATCGCTTGCGGGTGTGGCCGTGGTCTCAGCCTCGGCTGCCGGCTTGCGCATCTCCGGCAGGCGCAGCTTCGAAGCCCGCTCTCCCAGGTTGGCGTCCTTGACGGCGCCGACGACGCGCTCCTTGGTGCGGCCGAAGACGTCGCCGTACTCGGCGTCGGGGAATTCCTCGCCGGCCTGCTTGCGCAGCTCGTGGATGCCGAAGGCGGCAAGGCCGGCGATCACCAGGGTGGTCAGGAAGGAGCGCAGGTTCTGGGTCGGGGCCTGGATGAAGTAGATGCCGACGACGATCGCCAGCGCGGCGTAGACGTAGGCGGGGTACTCGCGCAGGACCGGCGCCGCGAACTTGCGGGTCGACCGAGCCGAGCCCGTCGGCGAGGCCAGCCAGCCGGCGATCCCGAAGAGGACCCCGATGACGATCACGGTCGTCGCGATGCTGGTCATCAGCGAGGTGCCGATCGACCAGGCCGATTCCGCCGCCGGCCGCGCGCTTTCTTCGACGACGAGCTGGTCGACGACGATCCCGCCGAATATCTCGCGGGCGACGATCACCGCGAAGCTCGCCGCGATCAGCCCGACGCCGCAGAAAAGCACGGTCACCCAGCGTTCCTCGCGGGCGAGGTAGATCGCCAGCCCGAAGCAGAGGAACGTGAGCAGCGAGAGCACCAGCGCAAGGCCCTTGATCGCGACGACGACGTCCTGTGCCGTCTTAAGCTGGTCCGACTTGAGGATCGTGAACTTGCCCGCGTCGGGCGGCAGCTTTTCCGCCAGGTCGGCGCCGATCCCGACCTGGTCGGCGAGGTTGGTGACGAGGCTGCCGAGGTTGAGGCTGACTTCGCCTTCTTCGGTCGAGACCGTGCCCTCCTTTTCCTCGAGGACGGCGATGAGTTCTTCGTGGGCGGTTCGGTTCGCGTCCTTCCAGAGTTCCTGGGCGGTCGACGTTTCCAGGACCCGGTTGGCGCCGTCGCCCGCCACCTGGCGCAGGCCGCCGGAGATCGGGCCCGCCAGCTCCTTGGTCTCGCCGGGCAGGATGTCGCTCAGTTCTTCCTCGACGTCGACGTTCTCGTACAGCTGGTCGACCAGGTAGTCGCCGACCGCTTCGCGGATCGTCGGGTCCTGGATCAGGCGGCCACTTGTATCGACCCAGTCGTCGGTGTTGAGAGCCTGCCGCTCGGTCCAGATCGCGAAGACGCTGAGGAAGGCCAGCACGGAGCCGAGCACCACGAGTATTCGGACCATGCGTCGTCGTCCGCGACTCATGCGCGGATGCTATACGTGATGTCGTGAAGCTCGAGGGAATTCACCACATCACCGCGATCACGGCCGACGCCCAGAGCAACGTCGACTTCTACGCGGGGACGATGGGCCTGCGCCTGGTCAAGAAGACGGTCAACCAGGACAACCCCACCGTCTACCACCTCTTCTTCGCCGACGAGAAGGGCAGCGCCGGCTCCGACCTCACCTTTTTCGAGTTTCCGGGAGTGCCCCTGGGCCGGGCGGGCGCGGGCGACGTGCACCGGATCGTCTGGCGCGTGGCCTCGGTTGCCGCGCTCGACTTCTGGGAGGAGCGGCTTGCCGCGCGCGGGATCGAGACCGAGCGGGCCGGGGGAGGGTTGCGCTTCGTCGATCCGGAGGGCCTCGCACATGAGCTGGCCGTGGTCGAGGTCGCCGACGAGCCGCTGATCGCCGACCATCCCGAGGTTCCGACCGACCATGCGCTTCGCGGCTTCCACGCGGTCTGCGCCTACAGCGGGGCACCCGACACGAGCCACGCGCTGCTCGAAGCTCTCGAGTTCGAGTCCCTCGGCGAGGAGACCTGGGAGGCGCGGGGGGCGAATCGGGGCGGTCTCTACGTTTACGAGCAGCCACCCGAGGAGCGTTCGCTGCAGGGCGCCGGCAGCGTCCATCACGTCGCCTGGGCATCGACCCTCGACGAGCACGAGCAGTGGCGGGACCGTTCGATCTCGGCCGGCGCCAACCCGACCCCCGTGATCGATCGCTTCTACTTCCGCTCGATCTACTTCCGCGAGCCGAGCGGGGTCCTCTTCGAGATCGCCACCCTCGGCCCGGGTTTCACCGTCGACGAGCCGCTCGAGCACTTGGGCGAGAAGCTTTCCCTGCCTCCCGACTTCGAGCACATGAGGGCGGAGGTCGAACCGAACCTGCGCCCCGTCGTCAACCCGCGGACCGTCTCAGCCGGGTGAGCGGCAACTTCGTCTGGCGGGACGCCGGACGCACTGTCGTCTTTCGCGACGGTGGGGTGAGCGATGCGCCGGCGCTGCTGGCCGAGCACGGGATGGCCTCCTTCGCCCTGCTCTCGACCGAGCGGCACCTCGTGGGCGCCGAGCAACTGGCGAGCGCTGCGGCTGCGGTGCACGAGGTGCCGGCTACCGCCAGCGCGGCGACGGGGGTTACCGATGCCGCCGCTTCGCTGCTCGACCGGGTCGACGCGCCGACTCTCGTCGCCCTCGGCGGCGGCCGCACGATCGACACGGCAAAGGCGATCGCCTCGGTTACGGGCGCCCGCGTCACCGCGATCCCGACCACCATGTCAGGGGCCGAGATGACCGGCATCCACCGCCTGCCGACCGGGGCGGAGAACCGGGTTCGCACCCTCGTCCGCCCGTCGCTGGTGATCGCCGACCCCGGGGCGATGACCAGCGCCCCCGAGCCGGAGCTGCGGGCGAGCTCGATGAACGCCCTCGCCCACGGCGCCGACTCGCTCTACACCCCCTTCGCCAATCCCGTCTCCGAGATGACCGCCCTGCGCGGGGCCGAGCTGATCGCGACCGCGCTAGACGAAGATCCCGCCGAGCGGGGCAGCGAGGCCCTCGCCCTCGGCTCGATCCTCTGCGGCTACGCGATCGACTCCGGCGCCTTCGCCCTCCACCACGTCGTTTGCCAGACCCTGGCCCGCGTCTGCGGCACCCCCCACGCCCCCACCAACGCCACGATCCTCCCCCGAGCAATGGCCTTCATGGTCCCCCGGGCCCCCGATGGCCTCGCCCCCCTCTCCAGAGCCCTCGAATCCGAACCCGAAGAAATAGAACCCCGCCTCCTCACCCTGGGCGGCAACCCCCCCGGCCTAGGAGCCCTTGGAGCTGACCGCTCCAGCCTTCCCCAAGCTCTCGACTCAATGCTGATGCGCCCCGAGCTCGCCTTCACGCCGGGCCCCCCGACCCGGGCCGACCTTGAGCAGCTCATAGAGACCGCTTGGTAGCACGGCCTCGGGAGCGTTCCTCGCGCGGGTGGCGTGGGGTAGGGGGGCCGAGAACGGACGCTT
>DATDAQ010000087.1:0-12818 GCA_036525295.1 Solirubrobacterales bacterium
CTGCTCCGGGCAGAGAGATGGAACCGCTACTAGGCATGAGGCCTCGCCCTCCGCAGACTCCGCGCGGCGCGAGACCACCCCACCCCGACGCCACCCGCCCGAGTAGCGCCTATTCTGCTGCGCCGATGCCCAATGCCGACGAAAAGCTCCTGCGCGCGATGAGAACTCGCGGCCACACGCCTGGCTTGGAGAAAGCTGCGAAGAGTCTGGGGAAGGCTGGGAACAATGGGGCGGTCTGGGTTGGGGTTGGGGTTGTGTTGGCCGTCTTCGACTCTGGCAATCGCGAGGCTTGGCTGGTCTGTGCGGTGCTGGCCCCCGTCGCCATCGCTCTCAACTACCTGGTCAAGCTGGTTGTGAAGAGGCCGCGGCCGGTGTTGGAGGGGTTGCCGCCGCTGGGTGGGGCGCCCAGCTCGCTGAGCTTCCCGTCGGCGCATGCGACGTCTTCGTTTGCGGTGGCTACGGCGATGGCGCGGGTCGAGCCGCTGGGGGCGCTTGCCTTCGTGCTGGCGCTTGCGCTTGCGCTCGGGCGGCCTTACCTCGGGATGCACTACCCGTCCGATGTGCTCATTGGCGCACTGCTCGGCGTCGGCCTGGGCCTGATCGTGCCGCTCTCGCTATGAAGGTCGGGATCGTCGGCCTTCCCAACGCGGGCAAGTCGACGCTGTTCAACGCGCTGACCAGCGGTGGGGCGCAGACGGGGGACTATCCGTTCACGACGATCGAGCCCAACATCGCCATCGCCGCGGTCGCCGACGAGCGGCTGGAGCGGATCGCCGAGACCGTCGGCAGCTCGAAGCTGGAACCGGCGACGATCGCCTTCCATGACATCGCCGGCCTGGTCAAGGGCGCCTCGGAGGGGGAGGGGCTCGGCAACCAGTTCCTCGCCTCGATCCGCGAGACCGACGCGATCTGCCACGTCGTCCGCTGCCATGGCGACTCCGGCGTGCCGCATCCCGACGGCCGCGTCGACCCGCTCGCCGACATCGAGACGATCGAGACCGAGCTGGTGCTCTCCGACTACGAGCAGGCCGAGCGCCGCCTCGACCGCCTGCGCAAGGGCGCCAAGTCGGGTGACGCGGAGGCGATCGCCGAGCGCGACTGGCTCGAGCAGGTCGTCGCGGCGCTTGCCGAAGGCAAGCCTGCCCGCTCGATTCCCGTCCCCGACGCGGCCGCCCACGGCCCGCGCAACCTGCAGGCCCTCACCTCCAAGCCGATCCTCTACGTCGCCAACGTCGACGAGGGCGACGCCGAGGCGCCCGGCGCCGTCGCCGCCCACGCGGCCGCCGTCGGCGCCGGGGTCGTCGCGGTCAGCGCCCGGATCGAGGGCGAGCTGGCCGAGCTCGACCCGGTTGAGGCCGAGGAGATGCGCGAGTCCTACGGGGTCGAGGGCTCCGGCCTGGCGCGCCTCGTCCGCGCCGCCTACGACCTGCTCGAGCTGATCACCTTCTTCACCGCCGGGGAGGGCAAGGAGGCCGTCGCCCGTCCCCTCGCCCGCGGCTCGACCGCCTGGGAGGCGGCGGGCACGATCCACACCGAGATCCAGGACGCCTTCGTCAAGGCTGAGGCCGTCGGCTGGCAGGAGCTGGTTGAGTGCGGCGGCTACGCGGCGGCGCGGGACAAGGGGCTGCTCCGCGTCGAGGGACGCGACTACGTGGTCGGCGACGGCGACGTGATCACGATCAAGGTTTAGCGGCCCCGACCCGGTTCACATTCTCGCTCTAGTGTTCCCGGCATGGACCAGGGAGGGCGTTTCCCCAAGGTGGCCGCGAAAGCGGGTCACTACGAGAGCTTCTACGTCAAGGCCTGCCGGCCAGGCGGCGGTCAGGGGATCTGGATCCGGCACACGGTCCACAAGCATCCGGGCGAGGAGCCCAATGCCTCGATCTGGTTCGTCTTATTCGACCGCGAGGCAGACGGGCCGCGAGCGACGAAGGTGACCGTTCCGGCGGCGGACCTCTCGGCGCCGGTCGGCTCCTGGATCCGCATCGGCAAGGCCGAGATCGGGCCTGGCCGCGCCAGCGGCTTAATCGCGACCGAGGCTCTGACCGCCTCTTGGGACCTGACCTTCTCCGGCGATGCCGAGCCCTGCAAGTACCTGCCCGCCGACTGGCTCTACGAGGCGCCGCTGCCCCGCACCAAGTTCGTCGCTCCGTTCCCGATCGCCCGCTTCGGCGGCCGGCTGGAGATCGACGGGGAGGAGATCGAGCTCGGCGGCTGGCCGGGGATGATCGGCCACAACTGGGGCAGCGAGCACGCCGAGCGCTGGGTCTGGCTGGAGGGAACCGGTTTCCAGGACGATCCCGACGGCTACTTCGACGCCGGCGGCGCCCGGATCAAGCTGGGGCGCAGGACGACCCCCTGGCTGCCCTCGGGACTGCTCTCGCTGGAAGGGGAGAACCACCGCCTGGGAGGCTTCGGCAAGATCCGCGCCGCCTCGATCGAGGCCGAGCCGACCGCCTGCGAGTTCGTCCTGCCGGGCAAGGGCGTCGTCGTCCGCGGCCGCGTCTCGGCGCCGAAGAAGGACTTCGTCGGATGGGTCTACGCAGACCCCAAGGGGCCCGAGCACCATACGCTCAATTGCTCGGTGTCCGACCTCGAGCTCAACGTCGAGCGGCCGGGCAAGCCTGACCGGAAGCTGACGCTCGCCGGCGGTGCCGCCTACGAGTTCGGCATGCGAGAGACCGACCACGGCATCCCGATCCAGCCGTACCCGGACGGCTGAGCGCCCGGCCCTCTCACTCGACCTTGCGGAACGTCATCCAGCGGTCGTAGGCGCCGAGGGCCGCGGCGAGCTCGTCGCCGCGGATCGTCGTCACGCCGCCGCTGCCGTAGAGCCGCGCCGAGACGATGCGGGGGGAAACGCCGCGCTTGGCAATCGCGATGCGCTGAAGCTGGCCGTCGAGGTAGGCATCCAGCCGGCGGCTGATCTCCGGCCCGGAGAACTTCAGCGTCCAGTCGTGCAGCGGGCAGTAGTAGTCGTAGGGGTCGGGGACGCCGACCAGGTAGGGGACCGCTGGACCGAAGAAGACGTTCTGGACGCTCTCGGTGTGGCCGCCCGAGCAGGCCGAGAAGTAGGTCTCGGCGATCTCGCCGCCGTAGGTCAGCACCTGTCCCTTGGTCGCCGTCGCCGCGGCGTTGGTGGAAGTGGTCTCGCTCTGCAGGCCGCCGTAGACCTGGCTGCGGGTGTCGTTGTAGAGGTCGAAGCCGTTGCCGCCGATGCCCCCGGTGAGCGCGAAGGAGCGGGCCGCCACGGCCTGGGCGCGCAGTGCCGCCTGCGGCCAGGAGGGAGGCGACTCGTTGGCGATCACGCCCTTCACGTACTGGTCCACCGGCAGCGCGTTGATCGTGTTGAGCGAACCCGCGTCGCTGTCGGTCGGCACGACCTCTAGCGCGCCGCGGTAGGTGGTGCCGGCGATCTCGACCGTCCCGGCACCGGCCGCACGCAGCCGTCGCCCGCAGGCGGCCAGGGGACGGCCGGCGGCGCTGCGCAGCTTCACGCTCGTGCCGGCCCGGTGCGCCTCGTAGCCGCGCTCCGGATCGAGGACCCTGCCGCAGGCGCTGCTGGCACCGCTGAAGCCGACGTCCTCGGGGGAGATCTCGAGCAGGACGCGGACGATCCGGGGCGCGGTCAGCTGCCCGAGGCTCGTCCCCGAGTAGTAGTGACCGAGGATGAAGCGGTAGCCCTTGCCGTGCTTGGCGTAGCCGTAGGCCCCGTACTGGCTCATGCCGACCCCGTGGCCGAAGCCGTGGCCCTCGACCACCCAGGAGACGCTCGCCGAGGCGGGCGAGGCGAGGAGCAAGAAGAGCAGGATGGTGAGGAGGCGTGTGCGCATTCTCTGGGTCAACAGGTTCGCGATGGACGAGTCGCGGCCTGCACTACGCTGTTGCAATGGCGACGCAGGCCGTGCGCGCAGCCGACCACAAGCTCCTTGCCGCGGGCGAGTGGCTCGAGACCGGTGAGTGGGGGGAGGTCCGCAGCCCCTATGACGGGACGGTCGTCGGCCGGGTCGCCGAAGGCGACGCCGCTCTTGTCGGCCGTGCCGCCAGGGCCGCGCAGGAGGCCTTCGAGTCGGCCGACTTCCCCCAGCACGAGCGAGCCGCCACGCTCGACCGCGCCGCCGAGCTGGTCGGCGAGCGGGTCGAGGATCTGGCGCTGACGATCGCCGCCGAGGCGGGCAAGCCGCTGAAGACGGCCCGGGCCGAGGCGGCCCGCTGCGTCGACACCCTCACCTTCTCGGCGACTGAGGCGCGCAAGCTGACCGGCGGCACCGTGCCGATGGAGGCCTCGCCGGCCGGCGCGGGCAAGCTCGGCGTGATGCTGCGCGTCCCCTACGGGGTCGTCGGCGCGATCAGCCCCTTCAACTTCCCTCTCAACCTGGTCGCCCACAAGCTCGGCCCGGCGATCGCCGCCGGCAACGCGATCGTGCTGAAGCCGGCCGGGCAGACGCCGATCTCGGCGCTGAAGCTGGCCGGGATCCTGGTCGAGGCGGGCCTGCCCCACGGCTGGCTCAGCGTCGTCCCCGGTCCGGGCTCCGAGGTCGGCAACGCGATCGTCGAGCACGAGCTGACCCGGGCGCTCACCTTCACCGGCTCCGCCGGGGTCGGCTGGGGCATTCGCAGCCGCGTCCCGCACAAGAAGGTCAACCTGGAGCTGGGCTCCAACGCACCGCTGATCGTCCACTCCGACGGCGACTGGGAGGCGGCGGCCGACAAGGCGAAGCTGCACGCCTTCTCGCACGCCGGGCAGAGCTGCATCTCGATCCAGCGCGTGCTCGTGCAGGACGAGATCGCCGACGCCTTCGTCGACCGCCTCGTCGCCAACGCCGAGGCGCTGCGGGTCGGCGACCCGCTCGACCCAGAGACCGACGTCGGGCCGCTGATCTCGGCCGGGGACCGGGACCGGGTCAAGGAGTGGGTCGACGAGGCGGTCGCGGCGGGGGCGGAGCTGCTCACCGGTGGCGAGCTGGTCGACGAGGGCCGCTGCCTCGCCCCTACCCTGCTCGCCTCGCCGCCGCGCGAGGCCAAGGTCTGGTGCGAGGAGATCTTCGGCCCGGTGGCGACGATCCACCGCTACGGCGAGTTCGGCGAGGCGCTGCGGATGGCCAACGACTCCAAGTTCGGCCTCCAAGCCGGGGTTTTCACCCGCGACGTCGGCCGCGGCCTCGAGGCCGCCGGCACGCTCGAGTTTGGTGGCGTCCTGATCAACGAGGTCCCCACCTTCCGCGCCGACCAGATGCCCTATGGTGGCGTCAAGGACTCGGGCAACACCCGCGAGGGCCCCGCCTTCGCCGTGCAGGAGCTGACCGAGGAGCGTTTCGTCACGTTGCAGGGCTGAACCGGCGCAGGGCTCTCGCCGGCCACCAGAGGTGTGGTTAGAGTTCTCGGTTGTGAATCGGTACGGACGCGTATTGGGCGGCCGATTGGCGCTGATCGTCGGCGCCACGCTTCTGTTCGTCCAGCCGGCGGCGGCGGCGACCGTGGTCAACGGCGATTTCGAGACGGGCACGCTGGCGGGCTGGGCCCAGGTTCCGGCACCCGAAGCGGGGGGCGGTTGGTTCTCGTATTCGGGAATCGACGCGCCGGTGAGCACCGAATCGGAAAACGGCGAAAAACAACCACGAACCATCCAACCGCCGCCGCAGGGCGGCTTCGCTGTGATCTCGGACCAGATCGCTTCCGGCACGGGAATCCTCTTCCAGGACATCGCCCTCGAGCCCGGCATGACCCACACGCTTTCGCTGATCACCTACTACAACTCGCTGGCTCCCATCACGGTGCCGACGCCAGGCAGCCTCTCACCGGAAGGATTCGGCCAGCAGTACCGGATCGACGTGATGAAGCCGAGCGCATCGATCTACTCGGTCGACCCCGTGGACATCCTCTCCACTGTGTTCAGGACCGGCAACGGCGACCCCGGTTTCTCTCCGCCACTGGCCCTCACCGTCGACCTGACCCCGTTCGCCGGCCAGGTCGTCCGCCTTCGGGTAGCCGAGGTGGACAATCTCGGCTACCTCAATGCCGGTGTCGACGCCATCTCGATCCAAAGCACCCCTATCCCACCGAGCTCCTTCAGCTTCGGCAGATTCAAGCTGAACAGGGAGAGGGGGACGGCAACCCTGAAAGTCGACGTCCCCTGGGCCGGGAAGGTGATGGCGGTCGACTTGAGGAAGATCAAGCGGATCGCCACGGTGACCGCTCGGACGGCTGCCGCGGGAACCGCCACTCTGAGGCTGCGGCCCACCTACTTGTTCCGGGAGCGACTGGAGAGCAGGGACAAGCTTCCCTTCAAGCTAAGGGTCACCTTCACCCCGACCGGAGGCGCCGCTGCTACCCAGATCTTCTCCGGCCAGCTGAAGCTCAGACCCAGGCACTGACCGAAGGATGCGCTACTCGTGCGGCCTCGCCATGCGGCGGTGGTCTAGAGCTTCCTCAAGCACAGACGGCTCAACGCCTTGCTCCAGAGCTACCTCCCGTAGGGACCGCCCGGACTCGGCGGCGGCCTTGACGATCTCGGCGGCGCGGTCGTAGCCGATGTGGGGATTGAGCGCGGTGGCGGTGGCCAGGGTGGCCTCGGCGTGGCGCTCGGTCATCTCCTCGTTGGCCTCGAGGCCCGCGACGCACTTCTCGTTCAGGAGGCGCGAGGCGGAGGCGAGCAGCTTGATCGAGTCGAGCAGATTGCGGGCGATCAGCGGCACCCGCACGTTGAGCTCGAACTGGCCCTGGCTGCCGGCGACGGCGATCGCCGCGTCGTTGCCGATCACCTGCGCCGCCACCTGGATCACGACCTCGGGGATCACCGGGTTGACCTTGCCCGGCATGATCGAGGAACCCTTCTGCAGCTCGGGGAGGCGCAGCTCGGCGAGGCCGGCCCGCGGCCCGGAGCCCATCAGCGCCAGGTCGTTGGCGATCTTGTTGAGCGAGACGGCGTAGACCTTGAGCGCGCCGGAGAGCTCGACCAGGGAGTCGCGATTGCCCTGCGCCTCGAAGGGGTCGAGCGGGGCGGAGATCTCCAGGCCCGTCTCAGCGGCGAGCCTCTCGCGCACCTTGGCGGCGAACTCCGGGTGGGTGTTGAGGCCGGTGCCGGTGGCGGTGCCGCCGAGCGGGATCTGGCCGACCCGGCGCAGTGTCCCCTCGACCCGCTGCACGCCGAGCCGCACCTGCGCGGCGTAGCCGCCGAACTCCTGGCCGAGGGTGACCGGGACCGCGTCCATCAGGTGGGTGCGCCCCGCCTTGACCACGTTGGCGAACTGCTTGGCCTTGGCCTCCAGCGCCGCCTCGAGCCCGCCCATCGCGGGCAGAAGGTCGTGGGTCACCTCCCCCAGCGCCGCCAGGTGGACGGCGGAGGGGAAGACATCGTTGGAGGACTGCCCCATGTTGACGTGGTCGTTGGCGTGCGCCCCGTCGCCGGCGAGGTTGGCGAGCACCTCGTTGGCGTTCATGTTCGAGGACGTGCCCGAGCCGGTCTGGAAGACGTCGACCGGGAACTGGTCGTCGTGTTCGCCCGCGGCGACGGCATCGCCCGCCGCGGCGATGCGCTCCGCCAGGGCGGGGTCGAGCCCGCCGACTTCGGCGTTGACCAGCGCAGCCGCGGCCTTCAGCCGGCCCAGCCAGCGAACGACGGGCACGGGAACCCGCTCGCCCGACACCGGGAAGTTGTCCACTGCCTTGGTGGTCTCGCCACCCCAGAGCTGCTCAGTCAAGGTCCGTGCCTCCATCGAAGTCGTTGTCGTTCAAGCGTATTCAGCCGCGAGCCCGACCGGCATCGAAGCCCCGCTGGTAGGCGTCGAGGAAGGTCGCCGGCAGCGGCCGGTTGTCGGCGCTGTAGCGGGCAGCGGCGGCGAGCCGGCGGATCAGCTCGGCATGGATTCCCTGCGTTCCATCGGCCCCGCGCTGGGCAGCCCCGAGCAGGTAGCCAAGCTGAACGTTCGCAACCCCGCCCGGGTCGGACCGAGCGTCCGCGTTGAGCTCAGTTGCCGCCGCAACCATCGCGGTGCCCACGCTCGCAAGCGTCCCGCCGGCCTGGTTCTCGGCCAGGCAAGAGCTGATCGGCGTCTCGCCCTGAAGCCGCACCGCCCCCGGCGCGTCCTCGAGTGCCCGCAGGTAGGTGCCGGCGCCTTCGAGACAGGCGACCGGCGTGGACCCGTCGGTGCTCCCGCAGCCGATCGCCGTCAAGGCGATGACTATGGCGGCGATCGAGCACGGGCGGCGCATCGGCCGCGAATCCTATGGCTCAGTCGCCGCGAGCCGAGAGGCCGCCGGAGTGGACGGTCGAGATTCCGCCGGAGGGCCCGGGCGGGGGTGCCGGAGGAGTCTTTGGACGCTTGTGGCGTGGATGGCGAGGCTTGCGGGTGGGTTGTTCGCCGACGGGGAAGACTTCGACCCATTCGGCGATCTCGAACTGGGGTGTGGCGGCGTGTTCCCAGGATAGGTGGAGGTGGTGGCCGCAGCCGTGGCCGGCGTCACCGTCGTAGCCGACCCAGCGGAAGGGTGATGCCGGCTCGTTTTGCTGCGGCTCCGCCCAGAGTGCGAGGCGGGTGATCCCGCGCCAGTTGGCGTCGCACTCGTCACTCCAATTCAGCGGCGAGATGTCGACGGCGAGCCCGTTGTAGTGGTCGGAGTGCCTGACGTGGCAGCCATGGCAGCCGGCGTGTTCGCCGTTTGGCAGCGGGCCCGAGTAGCCGTCGCTGACGTAGATCGGGAAGCGCTGGGCGATCCAGCGCAGGTTGGGGACGATGCGACGGTCGACCATGTCGCCTTCTTCATGCGGGATCGAGGCTGGGATCGGCACGATTTCCCCAGTCGCGTAGGCGAGGCGCGTAGAAGTTGGGCCAGCGCTCGCCGGTCCAGCCAGGATCGCGCAGAGGGCAGCAAGCGCGATTGCGGCGGAAAGGACCCGGTAGGCGAGCGCTGGCGATACCACGGTTGGGGTATCGACCACTCAGGCGTCTCCTTGAGAATCGCATTGCACATATAGGGTTTCGCGCGGTATGCCGACGGTCCGCGAAGCCAGCTTCGACCTCTTCCGCGAGCGGGGGATGACGACGATGTTCGGCAATCCCGGCTCGACCGAGCTGCCGATGCTCGCCGATTTCCCCTCGGACTTCCGCTACGTGCTCGGCCTGCAGGAGGCGGTCGTGGTCGGGATGGCCGACGGCTTCGCCCAGGCCTCGGGCCAGACGACGGTCGCCAATCTGCACACCGCGCCGGGCGTCGGCAACGCGATGGGCGCGATCTTCAATGCCCAGGCCAACCACTCCCCGCTGCTGGTCACGGCCGGGCAGCAGGCTCGCGCGCAGATCACCCTGCAGGCGAACCTGACCAACCGCGACGCGATCCGCATGCCCCACCCGCTGGTCAAGTGGTCCTACGAGCCGGCCCGGGCCGAGGACGTGCCGCTGGCCCTCGCCCACGGCGCCCACCTCGCCGGCCTGCCGCCGAAGGGCCCGGTCTTCGTCTCGCTGCCGATGGACGACTGGTATGCCGAGGTCGACGAGGCCGACGCGCGCGAGGCGATCTCGCGGCGGGTCGACGGTCGCGCCGGTGCCGACCCTGCCGCGGTGCGTGTCCTCGCCGACCGGCTCGACTCCGCGACCAACCCGGTCATGGTCGCCGGGCCCGACATCGACGCCTCCGGCGCCTGGGAGCTCGCGGTCGCCCTCGCCGAGCGCCAGCGCCTGCCGGTCTGGGCGACCCCGGCGACGGGCGGCGGCCGGCTCGGCTTCCCAGAGAACCACCCGAACTACCGCGGCGTGCTGCCGCCGGCGATCGGCCCAGTCGGCAAGACGCTCGAGGGCCACGACCTGATCCTCGTCCTCGGCAGCTCGGTCTTCCCCTACTACCCCTACATCCCCGGGCCGCTGCTGCCGGAGGGAGCGAAGCTGGTCGCGATCACCAGCGACCCCGACGAGGCGGCGCGGGCGCCGATGGGCGACGCCCTCGTCGCCGACGTGAAGCTGACCCTGGCGGCGCTGCTCGAGGACCTGCCCGAGTCCTCGCGCCCGGCACCCGAGCCGAATCCCGGCCCCGGGGAAATCCCGCCCACCGACCCGCTCAACTCATCGACCGTCCACACGGCACTGGGCGAGGTCTTCCCCGAGGACGGGATCGTCGTGCTCGAGTCCCCCTCCAGCACCCTCTCCCTACGCAACCAGCTGCGGCTCTCGCGCCCGGGCAGCTACTACTTCGCCGCCGGGGGCGGCCTCGGCTTCGGCCTCGCCGCCTCGATTGGGGTGCAGATCGCCCAGCCGGACCGCCCGGTCGTCTGCGTGATCGGCGAGGGCTCGGTCCAGTACGCGGTGAGCGCCTTCTGGACCGCCGTCGCCTACGAGGTCCCGGTCACCTTCCTCGTCCTGCGCAACGAGGAGTACGCGATCCTCAAGTGGTTCGCCGAGGTCGAGCAGGTGGCGGGAGCGCCCGGGCTCGACCTTCCCGCTCTCGACGTCGCCGCGGTCGCCGAGGGATACGGAGTGACGGCGCACCGCGTCAAGGACCGCGATGAAGTTCGCGACGCGCTGGCCAAGGCGTTCGCGTCCCCGCACCCCGAGCTGGTCGAAGTCCCGGTCGCCCCGGGGATGTCGCTCTTCTAAGGTCCCACCCATGGCGCTGCTGGAGCGAAACGTCTCCTCACTGGTGCCGCGGACGTCCGAGCCGGCATCCGACCGCGCTCCCGACAGCCTTGCGGCCGGTGCGGCCCAACCGCTGCGCCGCGACCTGGAGGAGCTGCTCGGCGCCGATCGCGTCCTCGGCCGGGCGAGCGACATCGTCCGCTACGCCTCCGACGCCAGCCCCTACCGGCTCTTCCCCCAGGTCGTCGTCATGGCTCAAGACGCTGACGACGTCGCCAAAGTCCTCGCCTACGGGCGTCGCGGCGGGACTCCGGTCACCTTCCGCGCCGGCGGCACCAGCCTCAACGGCCAGGGCCAGACCGACGGGATCCTGGTCGACGTGCGGCGCCACTTCGGCGGGGTCGCGGTGGAGGACGGGGCGGCGCGCGTCCGGGTCAAGCCCGGCACCGTGCTCGGCCACGCCAACCGGGTTCTCGCCCCGCACGGGCGCAAGCTCGGGCCCGACCCGGCCAGCACCGACATCGCCTGCGTCGGCGGCGTGATCGCCAACAACTCGGGAGGGATGCGCTGCGGCGTCAGCAAGGACTCCTACTCGACCGTGAGCTCGATGACGCTGGTGCTTCCATCGGGGACGACGATCGACACCGCCGAGCCCGGCGCCGCCGAACGCTTCGCCGCCGAGGAGCCGGATCTGGCCGCCGGCCTCGCCGCGATCCGCGACGAGATCCGCGCCGACGCCGAGCTGAGCGATCGCATCCGGCGCAAGTTCGCGATCAAGAACACGACCGGGTACCGGCTCTGCGCCTTCCTCGACGCGGACGAGCCGCTGGAGATCTTCCGCCGCCTCGTGGTCGGCTCGGAGGGCACGCTCGCCTTCGTCGCCGAGGCCGTCTTCGAGACCGTGCCGCTGCCGGCGCGCACGACGACGGCCTGGGTTCACTTCCCCGGTATCGACGAGGCGATCGCGCCGGTCCGCGACCTGGTCGAGAGCGGTGCGACCGCGGTCGAGCTGATGGTCGCCCCGGCGCTGATCACCGCCGCCTGGAACATGGTCGGCGCGCCGGAGGAGTGGAAAGAGCTGCCGCCGGAGTCGGCGGTGCTGCTGATCGAGTACGGGGCCGGGACGAGCGAGGAGCTCGACGCCCAGGTCGTGAAGGCCAACGAGATCTTCGCCGGCCACGAGACGCTCGAGCCGTTCGAGTTCACTCGCGACGCCGAGGAGATCGAGCTGGCCTGGCGCGTGCGCGAGGGCCTGCACGGGTTGATCGGCCGGGTGCGAATGCCCGGCACGGCGCTGATCGTCGAGGACGTCTGCGTGCCGCCCGAGCGGATCGCCGAGGGCGCCCGCGACCTGCAGGCGCTGCTCGGCGAGCACGGCTTCCTGCCCGGCGTCGCCGGCCACGCCTCGGCCGGCAACCTGCACTTCATGCTCACGCCCGACTTCGCCAAGGCGGAGGACCTCGAGCGCTACGAGGCTTTCATGGGCAAGCTGGTCGAGCTGATCGTCGGCAAGTACGACGGCTCGCTCAAGGCCGAGCATGGCACCGGGATCAACATGGCCCCCTACGTCGAGCGCGAGTGGGGAGAGAAGGCGACCGAGCTGATGTGGCGGGTGAAGCGGCTTGCCGACCCCGACGGCGTCCTCAACCCCGGCGTGGTGCTGAACCGCGACCCCGCGGTTCACCTGCAGAACCTGAAAACGACCCCCGCGATCGAGGAGTCCGCGACGACCTGCGTCGAGTGCGGCTTCTGCGAGCCGGTCTGCCCCAGCCGAAACCTGACGACGACGCCGCGCCAGCGAATCGTCCTGCGCCGCGAGATGGCTCGCCAGCCAGCCGGGTCGCCCCTCCAGCGCGCCCTGCTGGAGGAGTTCGAGTACGACTCGATGGACACCTGTGCCGCCGACGGCTCCTGCCAACTCGCCTGCCCGCTCGGGATCGACACCGGCAAGCTGGTCAAGGAAATGCGCCAGGAGAGGCACACGCCGCGGGCCGAACGAGCCGCCCTAGCGGCGGCGAAGCGCTGGAGCACTGTCGAGAAGGCCTCACGCGCCGGCCTGCGCCTCGGCGGCCCGCTGGCGCGGCGGACGAAGCGCGGCAATGCCCTGCCGGGACCGGCGTCCCCACAGCTGCCGCCGACCGAGCGCCAGGGCGCTGCGGCCGTCTACGTCCCCTCCTGCACCAACCGCATCTTCGCCCCCCCACTCCCCGCCGACGGGCCGAATTCCGTAACTATGTTCCGGAATTCGGCCCG
>DATDAQ010000088.1:0-17722 GCA_036525295.1 Solirubrobacterales bacterium
GCCGATGCCGTGCTCGGCGCAGTAGTCGTAGGTCTCACATAGCTGGCGCACGCCGCCGACCCGCGAGGGCTTGACGTTGACCATCTTCGGCTGCCAGGGCAGCGCCTCGATGTCGGCGATCGAGTGGATCGGCGCGTCCCAGGTGAGGCGGTCGCGGATCGGCTCGAGGATTGGCCGCGTCTCGTCGGTGACGTCTGGATCCTCGATCCAGGCGTCGGGGAAGGCCTCGATCAGCTTCGCGTAGAGCTCGGGGTCGGTCTCGACGTCGACCACGGTGCCCTTGTAGAAGCCCTTCAGGTCGAGCGAGTCGACAGCGCCGGTCGCAACCAGCGCGGCGATCAGCTCGTCGGTCCAGTCGTTGGTCGGGTCGAGCTTGAAGCGCAGGCCGGGGTAGCGATCGAGCTTGGCACGCAGGGTCTCGATCGCCGACGGCTGGCCTTCGCCGGGTGAGAGCCGCATCGAGCAGACGAACTCGACCGGGCGTGGCTCGCGCCCGACGGCCTCGGCCAGCCCCTTGCCAGCCTGGCGCAGGGCGAGGTCCAGCGCCGCCGACTCGAAGGCCCAGCGGCGATACAAGCGCGAGACCTCCCGCTGCGGCTCGACGGGGAAGGTGTCCAGCTCACCGACCATCTCGCAGAACTCTCCTAGGGTCGAGAAGCCGGTGATGTCGAGCGCCGGTCCGGCGTCCTGGAGGGCGATGTGATCCACCGGGTCGTACGTCACGTCCTCCCCGAGTCCGTCCTCGCCGGCGCCCCACATGTGGATGACCGTGCTCAGGCGTTCGAAGCTCGGCAGCTGCAGCTCCAATGGCTGCAGCTCATAGCCCTCGATCTCCAGGGGGAGGTCTGCGAGGGCGTCGAAGGTGGGCACGGCGTGAGTGTATGGGGCCGCCGACTCAGTCAGGCGCGAGGAGCCGGAGGCCCGGGACACGATCGAAATGCGAGTCGGAGCTTGCGATCAGCGTGCATCCTGCCTCGATCGCGTGTGCCGCGTGGAACGCGTCGCGAGGTGCGAGCCCGGGCCGGGACATCAGGGATTTCGCCCGGCCGACCACGGCGTCATCGGTCGGCTGAAGCTCGAGGCCGAGGGAGTCGACGGCGCGCCACGCCGCACTCAGGCGACGGCGCATGGCGCCCATGACTGCGCTGGGGTTATCGCGATAGGAGGAGAGAGGGTCGCCGTCGCCGTCGTCTCGAAGCCAGGCGAGGACCAGGCGGTAGGCGAGCTCGTCGATGACGAGGGCGCTGATCACGGGCCGCGCTTGAGTGTTTTGGGGACCCCGCCCGTGCACCTTGAAAGACTCGTAGCGGTGAAGCACGACGCTCATGGGTACTGGTTGGAGGAGGCTCCCGCGATTGAGCTTGTTCCGGAGCTTGGGGGGGAGCGGAAGGTCGATGTTGTCGTGGTCGGGGGCGGGTACACGGGGATGTGGGCTGCCTGGCATCTGAAGCAGCTGGAGCCCGAGGCGAGTGTTGTGTTGCTGGAGGCCGATAGGTGTGGATTTGGGCCGAGTGGGCGGAACGGGGGGTTCTGCAACGTGATGTGGTTCTCGCTGCCGAACATGCGGGGGCGGTGGGGGGATGCCGGGGCGCTGGCTGTGGCTCGAGCGGCGGAGGCTGCCGCGACCGGGATCGGGGAGTTCTGCGCGGAGGAGGAGGTCGACGCCTGGTACACGCCCGGCGGGTATCTGCAGGTCTCGACCGCGGAGGCGCATGACGCGAAATGGGCTGAGGCGCTGGAGGCCTGCCGGGAGCTTGGGGTGGGCGATGCGGTCCAGTCGCTCTCGCCAGAGCAGGTCACCGAGCGCTGCGCCTCACCCGCCTTTCGCGGCGGCGCCTTCTACCCGGATGCGGCGACGGTGCAACCGGCGCGGCTGGCGCTGGGGCTGCGCGAGAGGCTGCGGAGCCGCGGGGTGGAGATCTGCGAGAAATCGCCGGTGACGCGGCTCGCCGGCTCGCCGCACGGGGTCGAGGCGCACACAGCGGGCGGCGTAGTGCGGGGAGACTCAGCCGTACTCGCCATCGGCGCCGCGGCCAAGGCACCGGGCGGGCCGCTGCGCAACAGTCTCACCGTCGCCTCCTCCCACATCGTTCTCACAGAGCCGGTGCCGGAGCTGCTCGAGGAGGTGGGCTGGACCGGCGGCGAGTGCATCACCGACAGCCGCGCCCTGATCGACTACTTCCGCACCACCCCCGACGGCCGGATCGCCTTCGGCTGGGGCGGCGGCCGTATCGCGATGGGCGCCCGCCTCCACGGCCGCGCAGAGCTCGACGCCCAGGTGGTCTCCGAAGCCGTTGCGCACCTCCGGGATTACTTCCCCGGCATCGAGCGTCGCCGCCTCACCCACGCCTGGGGCGGTCCGATCGACGCCTCGCCAACCCACCTCCCCCTCGTCCTCCCCTTGCGCGGCGGCCGCGCCTTCGCCGCCGCCGGCTACACCGGCAATGGCGTCGGCCCCTCCCACATGGTCGGCCGCACCCTCGCCTCCCTGGTGCTGGACCGCCGCGACGACCACTCCCGCCTCGCCTTCGTCGACCCGCCGCCGCCGCGTGTACCCCCCGAGCCCCTCCACTGGCTCGGGGGCGAGGCAATCCGCATGGGCATCATGCGCAAGGAGGAGGCGGAGCTGGCCGGAAAGACCCCCGACCCAATCAGCTCCCTGCTCTCCCGAGTACCGGAGCTGATCGGGTTTCACATCGGCCGGTAGGCTGTTACGATCTAGAATTCTTTTTCAATTAGGCAAATCTGCACCCGGATAAGGCCCATGCCGCGTCCCAGTCCGCGCTCAATCGTCTCGTTGCTCACCCTCACCGCGCTCTTCACGGTGCTCGGTGCCACCCTCGCTGCCGGCAGTTGTGGAGAAGAACCCGCCCCGACGACCCTGACGACCTCGCTCTCCGGCGAAGCGAAATCAGGCGAAGAAATCACCGTCAACGAGGGCACCAAAGTCAAAGACCAGGCGACCCTCAGCGGCGAAAACTCCGCCATCGCCACCGGCACGATCAAGTACTTCGTCTACTCCGACAGCAAATGCGAAAAACTGGTCACCAAAGCCGGCGAAACGGCCTTCAGCGAAGGCAAAGTCCCCGCCTCGGAAGAAAAAACGCTGGAAGCGGGAGCCGTCTACTACTGGCAGGCGGAGTACACCGGCGACGCGGTAAACGCTGCCTCGAAAAGCACCTGCGGCAAAGAGGTGCTGACGATCAAGGCCGCGACCTCGCTCACCACCTCGCTCTCCGGGGAAGGGAAATCGGGCGAAGAAATCACCGTCCTCGAGGGCACCAAAGTCAAAGACACCGCGACCCTCAGCGGCACCAAAGCCTCGACCGCGACCGGCAAAGCCAAATACAAGATCTACTCCGACAGCAAATGCGAAACACTGGTCGCCGAAGCGGGCGAAGTGACCGTGAGCGGCACCAGCGTGCCGGCCTCGGAAGAAAAAACGCTGGAAGCCGGAGCGGTCTACTACTGGCAGGCCGAATACGCCGGGGACTCGCTCCATCAGGCCTCGAAAAGCACCTGCGGCAAAGAGGTGCTGACGATCAAGGCCCTCGTCACGATCTCCACGCTGCTCGCCGGGCTGGGCGCTGAAGGCGACGAAACGGTCGAAGGCGAAGAAATCAGCGTCCCCGCCGGCACCGCCGTAGTCGACACCGCGACGCTGAGCGGCGCCAACGCTTCGAAAGCCACCGGCAGCCTTCAGTACCTCGTCTACTCCGACAGCAAATGCGAAGAACTCTTCGCCGAAGCGGGGGAAGTCGAAGTCGAAGGCACGGCCGTCCCCCCCTCCGAAGAACAGGCCCTGGAAGAAGGCGCCTACTACTGGCAGGCCGTCTATTCCGGCGACTCTTTGCACAAAGAATCGATCAGCACCTGTGGGGACGAGATCGCTCGCGCCATCGCCCCGACCTCCCTTTCCACGGAACTTACCGGCGAAGGCGAAGAAGGGGAGGAAATCGAAGTCACGGAAGGCACCGCTGTCAGCGACAGCGCCAAACTGACGGGCAAAAACGCCTCCGAAGCCACCGGCAACGTCGAATATTCCGTCTACTCGGACATCAGCTGCGAAGAACTCGTCACCAAAGCGGGCAAAGTGACGGTCAGCGGCGGAAGCGTTCCCGCCTCCACGCCCCAGACCCTCGAACCGGGGGTCTACTTCTGGAAGGCGGTCTACTCGGGCGACAGCTCCAACTACGAGTCGAGGAGCCCCTGCGGCTCGGAGATCCTCGTTGTGACGCCCCGTATCACGACCGAGCTGACCGGGGGAGAACGCTCCGGCGAGGCGATCGAGGTCCCCGAAGGGATCCTCGTCAGCGACAGCGCGACGCTTCATGGCAGCAAAGCCGCCGAAGCGACGGGGACGGTGGAGTACTTCGCCTACCCCGACGAAGAATGCGAAGAACTCCCCATCGAAGCGGGAGAAGTCGAAGTCGAAGGGGCCTCGGTCCCGCCATCCGAAGAACTGGAACTCGAACAGGGCACTTACTACTGGGTTGCCGAATACTCGGGCGACGAAGAAAATCCGCCAGTGACGAGTGCCTGCGGCGCGGAGATGGTCGTCGTCGTTACCCCGACCACGCTTACCACCACGCTTTCGGGCGCTGAAGAAGAAGGGGCGGAAATCGAAGTCGAAGAGGGCACCGCCGTCAGCGACAGCGCCGAACTGAGCGGCGCCAACGCCGCCACGGCGGAGGGAGCCATCAGCTACGTCGTCTACGAAGACAGCGAATGCACCGAAGTGGCGGCGCTCGCCGGCGGGGGTGACGTCGACGAAGGCGAAGTTCCCGCCTCAGACGAAGTCGACCTCCCCGCCGGCACCTACTACTGGCAGGCCAGCTACACCGGGGACGGCGTCAACCAGGCCTCGACGGACGCCTGCGGCGAAGAGACCGCGGTGGTGACGACTGGGATAACGACCATGCTCTCCAGCGGGGAAGCGTCGGGCACCGAGCTCGAAGTCGACATAGGGGCGGGGGTCACCGACGCCGCCACGCTGCATGGCCCGAATGCCGAAGAAGCGACGGGCTACGTCGAATACTTCGTCTACGGGGACAACCAGTGCGAAGAACTGGTGACCAGTGCCGGCAAAGTGACGGTGGGAGGCGCCAGCGTGCCCTCCTCCTCTGAAGTGAAACTGGAAAATCCGGGCGTCTACTACTGGCAGGCCGTCTACTCCGGCGACGAAGAAAATCCGCCGGCGACGAGCGCCTGCGGTGTCGAGATACTCCTCGTCGCCGACCAGCCCAAAGACGTCTACGCTGCGATCGGCGACTCGTTTTCCGCCGGCCAAGGACTCGCAGCGGACGGAGGCATTTACTACCAAGCCACGGACGAAAAACCGCAGCCCCCCATACACTCCGAGAACTGGTGCCACCGCAGCGACCTGGCCTGGCCGGCGTTGATCGCCGAAGAAAGGTTCGGCGCGGGCGTGGTCGCCGAAGAAACGGTCTTCGACCAGGCGCCTGCGAATTTCATCTTCCGCGCCTGCAGCGGCGCGGAAACGAAAAACCTCTGGGCTGGTGCTGCAGACGGCGGCCAGTATGACGAGTGGATCTCGAAACCGGCGAAAGAGTGGATCAAGCCCACCCCCGCGCAGAACCTCTGGCTCTTAACCCCCGGCGGGAAGGCCAACGGGAAAGCCAACCAAGACATCAGCACGGTCACGCTGACGGTCGGAGGCAACGACGCAGGTTTCTCCAAAATCGCACTAGCCTGCCTCCAATGGGCCCCCGACCCACTTTTTAAACCAGCCGCATGTCAGGCGGAAATCGCGACTCGCGAAAAAGGCTTCGGGGCCATCCAGGCGAAAATCCTGGTGGTCCTCGAAGACATCCAGGCGAAAGCGCCGAACGCGCGCATCGCCGTTCCCCTGTACCCGTCGATGCTATTTCTGAACGGGGGAAAAGACATTGACGTGGCCCCCGAATCCCCAGGGGTGACCTTCATCAACGACACTGCGCCCGGCACTGACGGTCTGACCGCAGCCGCGTCTATCGAGAGGTTCATCGACAGGCTGAACCTAATGGTCAAAGCAGCGGTCAAAGAAGCAGAGAACAAAAAAATCAACGTGCGGACCGTCGAGGGGACCTACCAGGCGTTCGACAAACACCGCTTCGGCGAGGCCGGCTTCCTTTGGGTGAACGGCATCGTCCTCATCACCCCCAAAACAAGCTTCAAAGAAAGCTTCCACCCCAACATATGCGGCCACCTGGCCTTGGCGCATTTGGTCTACCGGGCGCTTTACCCTGGCAAAGGCCCACCTCCCTCGTGCTGATAGGGCTGGCGGGTGACGCATCACGCCTGCGGTGGGTCACCATCTGCTCGTGATCACCTTCTCCCGCGTGTAGAAGCGGACAGCGTCAGTGCCGTTTGCATGGAGGTCTCCGTCGATCGAGTCCTTCCAGCCTGAAAACGGGAACCAGGCGACCGGGGCCGGGACTCCTACGTTGACGCCGAGCATTCCGGCCTCGGCTCCGTAGCGGTACTGGCGTGCCGCGGCGCCCGAGCGGGTGAAGATCGCGCCGGCGTTGCCGTAACGGGAGCCGTTGAGGAATTCGAGAGCTGCGTCCAGATCCGATACCTCGACCAGGGTGAGCAGGGGACCGAACAGCTCGTCTCGGGCCAGCTCGGACTCCAACTCCGCGACGGCGATGGTCGGGCCGAGAATCGTGCCCGCTGGCCCGGTGTCGCCGCGACCGTCCAACAGCAAGTTGGCTCCATCGCTTGCGGCGCGGTCGATCGCTTCTGCGACTTTGTCGCGGGCCGTTGCCGAGACCATCGGGCAGACGTCGGTTGCCGGATCGTCGCCGGGCCCGACGGTGAGCTTGGAAGCCGCCTCGACCAGCGCTTCGCGGACCTCGCCCCGCCGCGCTTCGCCGCCTACGACGACGCAGACCGAGCCAGCGAGGCAGCGCTGGCCGGCGGCGCCGAAGGCGGAGCCCATGATCGCCGGCATCGCCTGCCCAAGGTCGGCGTCGGGCATCACCACCAGCGAGTTCTTCGCTCCGCCCAGGGCCTGCACGCGCTTCCCGGTCCGGACCCCGCCTTCGGCGACGATCCGGGCCGTCTCGGCGCGGCCGACGAAGGAGACAGCGTCGATGCCGGGGTCCTCGAGGATCGCCGTCACCGCGGCGCGGCCGCCGTGGACGAGGTTGACCACGCCGGGCGGGATCTCCCCGGTCGCGTCGGCGATCTCGACGATCAGCTCCGCCGGGCGTGGGTCCTGCTCGGAAGGCTTGAGGATGAACGAGTTGCCACAGGCGATCGCGTAGGGCAGGAACCAGAGCGGGATCATCGCCGGGAAGTTGAAGGGCGTTATCGCGGCGACGACGCCGACCGGCTGGCGCACCAGCTCGACGTCGACGCCGGCGGCGACGCCCTCCAGCGTCTCGCCCTTGAGCAGATGGGGGATCGCCGCCGCCGACTCGACCGACTCGATCCCGCGGCCGACCTCGCCGTCGGCGTCCTCCAGCGTCTTGCCCATGTCGGCGCTGACCAGCGCGACCAGCTCCTCCCTGCGCTTCAGCAGTCCGTCGCGCAGGGCCAGCACCGCTCGCGCCCGTCGCTGAGGTGGCACCTCGCGCCAGCCCGGCTGCGCAGTCCGCGCCGCCGCGACCGCCGCCCGGACCTCGGCCGCGCCGGAGAGCGGCACCAGCGACACCGTCTGGCCGCTGGCTGGGTCGACATCGTCGATCGTCTCAACTCCATCCGCTGGCCGCCAGGAGCCGCCAACGTAGTTGGCTAGCGTCCGAACTGCCGGCCGATGGGCCGAAATGTCAACCATGGCTTCACTTTTCGGCACGTCGGCGGTCATGTCATCGCCGTTGCGGGTGGGGCGGGGATCGGCTCCGGTCGCACCGCGGCCATGCGTTCGGCGCGGCGCTGCTGGACCAGCACGAGGGCGGCGGCGATGGCGGTCACTATGAAGAGCATCGTCGCGAGTACGTTGACCTGGACCGGAATGCCGCGCAGGCTGACCCCGTAGACGTAGAGCGGGAAGGTCACCGTCGTTCCCGAGTTGAAGTTGGAGATGACGAAGTCGTCGATCGAGAGGGCGAAGGCGAGCAGCCCCGCGGCAACGATCCCCGGCGCCAGCAGCGGCAGGGTGACGGTGCGGAAGGTCGCCAGCGGGGTGGCGCCGAGGTCCGCCGCCGCCTCCTCGAGGTTGCGGTCGAAGCCGATCAGCCGTGAGCGCACGACGACGACGACGAAGCTGATCGAGAACATCACGTGGGCGATCAGCAGCGTCGTGAAGCCGAGCGCGAACGAGTAGTAGATGAACATCGAGAGCAGCGAAGCGCCGATCACTACCTCGGGCGTCGCCATCGGGATCACGATCAGCAGGTTCGCCGCCCGCCGTCCGTGGAACTTGTGACGGACCAGGGCAATCGCCATCAGCGTCCCGATCGCGGTCGAGATCGCGGTCGAGATCGCGGCGAGCCGCAGGCTCGTGAGCAGCGAGTCGTTCAGCTCCGGGATCGAGAACGCCGAGCTCCAATACTCGGTCGTGAAGCCGTTGCTGAGGCCGAAGGTGAGTTTGCCTTTGGGCGTGTCGCCGAAGGAGAAGACGGCGATGACGACGATCGGGATCAGCATGTAGGCGACCGCGAGGCCGGCGAAGATCAGCAGCGCGTTGCGGCGCAGCCAGCCCCAGGTGTGTGTCGCGACGGCCATCTCAGGTCGCCTTCTCCTCATCGCCGCCCATGAAGGCGCCGGTTCCGGCGAAGCGGATGTAGAGGCTGACGATGACCAGGATCAGCGCCATCATCAGGAAGGAGAGCGCCGCCGCCTCCGGGTAGTCGCGCTGGTTCAGGTAGAGCGACTGGATCACGTTGCCGACCATCGCCTGCTGGGTGCCGCCGAGCAGCTGCGCGTTGATGTAGTCGCCGAAGGCGGGGATGAAGGTGAGCAGGACGCCGGCGACGATGCCCGGCATGGTCAGCGGCAGCGTCACCTTGAGGAAGGCCTGCCGCGAGGAGGAGTAGAGGTCCTTGGCGGCCTCGACGAGGCGCAGGTCGAGCCGCTCCAGGTTGGCGTAGAGCGGCAGGACCATGAAGGGCAGGAAGTTGTAGGTGAGCCCGGCTATCACCGCCCCCGAGGTGGCGAGGACGCGGCCGTCCGGCGGAACCAGCGCCAGCGTCTGCAGCACGCTGACGATCGGGCTGGAGTCGCTGAGGATCGTCTTCCAGGCGATCGTGCGAATCAGGTAGGTGGTGAAGAAGGGCGCGATCACGGCGAAGAGCAGCAGCGAGCGGTAGCGGCCGCCGCGGAAGGCGATCGCGTAGGCGAGCGGGTAGCCGATCAGCAGGGCGAGGATCGTCGCCGTGCCGGCATAGAAGAAGGAGCGGCCGATCTGCTCGGTGTTGCCGGAGAGCGAGTCGGGGAAGTTGGACCAGGCCCAGTCGAAGGTAAAGCCCGTGGTCAACGATCCCGAGCGCAGCGCCAGTTCGCCCATGAAGTACATCGGCACCACGAAGAAGACGACGAGCCAGAGCAGCCCCGGTCCCAGTAGCCAGTAGGGGACCAGGCGCTGCTTCAGGCTCACACGATCACCCAGTCAGTACGTCTTGCCAGGCCTCATTGACCCGTTCCAGGTCCGGTGGCGTGTTCTGGCCCGTGCAGTTGCGGGTGAACTCTTCGGTCGGGAAGACGATCTCGCTCTCCGCGAGTGGCGACCCCCGTTTTTCGAGCAGCTCTTTGAC
The DNA here is from genome assembly GCA_036525295.1 of Solirubrobacterales bacterium. GTDB lineage: Bacteria > Actinomycetota > Thermoleophilia > Solirubrobacterales > 70-9 > VRUE01. The sequence continues at coordinate 9,702 of DATDAQ010000088.1, forward strand.
GCCCTGCACCGGTGAGATGTATTCGACGTATCCGGTGATGTCGACTGCCACCTCCGGCCGGTATACGAAGTCCATCCAGGCAAGCGCCGCGGGGGTGTCGGGGGCGCCCACCGGGATCACCATGTTTTCCATCCACTGCGTGCAACCCTCGGTCGGCATCCGCCATTCGGCGTTCTCGTTTTCGATCAGCGAGGCGTCACCCGACCAGCCGATCGCCGCGACGATGTTGCCGGCGTTCAGGTCCTCGAAGTACTCGTTGCCGGTGAACTTCCTGATCTGACCGGAGTCGGCGGCGCTGCCTAGTTTGTCGATCGCGTCGAGCCACTGCTCCGCGCTGGCCTCGGCGGGGTCGATCCCTTCGGCGAGCATCACCAGCGCCGGCGTTTCCCGCAGTTCTTCCAGCATCGTCACCTTGCCCTTGTATTTCGGGTCGAAGAGATCGTTGACTGAGCGGATCTCGGGCGCCTTGGCGGTGTCGACCCAGATCCCGGTCATGCCGCCCTGCCACGGAACCGAGAACTCGCGCTTCGGGTCGAATGCCGGGTCCCTGAGGCTGGGCGACAGGGTTTTGAAGACCGTTGGCAGGTCGGCGTGGTCGATCTCCTGCAGGTAGCCGAGGTCATACATCTGCTTCGCCATGTAATCGGCGACGACGAAGATGCTGCGCCCGCCCGATTCGCCCTGTTCGAGCTGCGGCTGGAGCTTGCCGAAGAAGCCGTCGTTTGAGTTGATGTCTTCGATGTAGTCGACGTTGACACCCGTCTCTTTTTCGAACTCGGCAATCGTCCCTTTCGGGCCGGGGTCGATGTAGCCGGGCCAGTTGGAGATCGTCAGGTTGCCGCTCACCGGCCCGCTTTCCGCCGTCGTCACCTCGCTCTCGTTGCCGCCGCCGACGGTGTCGCCGCCGCACGCGGCCAGTCCGAGCGCCAGTGTTGCCATGGCCACCGCGACGGCGAGCAGCGCAGTGCTCCTTCGCCTTCCTCGACCTCTCATCTCAGTCACCCTCTCTCGCTGTCTCGAGATCCGCGCCGCGCGGCTCACCGCTTTGCGGTGCCTTCAAGTTCGGACTTGTGGGTGACTCGCGCACGACGTGCATGTGCTCGGGCTCCCAGGACAGAGCTACCCGGACACCGGCTCCGGGAAGCTCACCCCGCTCCGCCTCGCTGGCGTTGGGCACGAGCACGGTCATTCGCACCGCTTCGCCGAGGTCGACGCCGAGCTGCGTCGCCGTGCCCAGGTAGAGCGAGCTTTCGACGATGCCCTCGACGCGCGGTAGCCCGTTGGACTGCACGGCCGCATCGCCGGCGATCGCGTCGACGTGCAGCTTCTCGGGCCGCACCACCGCGTGGCAGCGCTCGCCGGATGCGAGTCCGTCGGTCGGCGCAGACACCGTCGGTCCCTGATCGAGACGCACCTCGCCGGCAGCCTCGACCGTTGCCGGCATCAGGTTGGAGACGCCGATGAAGCCGGCGACAAAGGTGGTTGCCGGGCGCTCGTAGACGTCCTCGGGCCCCCCGATTTGCTCGACCTTGCCGCGGTTCATCACCGCGATCCGGTCGCTCATCGTCAACGCCTCCTCCTGGTCGTGGGTGACGTAGACGAAGGTGATCCCGACCTCGCGCTGGATCCGCTTCAGCTCGATCTGCAGCCCCTTGCGCAGCTTCAGGTCGAGCGCGCCGAGCGGCTCGTCGAGCAGCAGTACCTTCGGCAGGTTGACCAGTGCCCGGGCCAGCGCCACTCGCTGCTGCATGCCGCCCGAAAGCTGCGCCGGGCGTCGCCTCGCCTCGCTGGCGAGGCCGACGCGCTCCAGCTCGGCCGCGACCCGCTCGCGTATGTCCTCCTTCGCTACGCGCTTGCGCTTCAACCCGAAGGCGACGTTGTCCTCGACGCTCAGATGGGGGAAGAGCGCGTAGCTCTGGAAGACCGTGTTGGTCGGTCGCTTGTGAGGGGGCAGCCCGGCGACGTCGGCTCCCTCGATGCGGATCTCGCCCTCGCTTGGTTGCTCGAAGCCGGCGATCATCCGCAGCGTCGTCGTCTTGCCGCAGCCGCTCGGGCCGAGCAGGGTGAAGAACTCCCCGGAGGCGAGGTCGAGGTCGAGGTCATCGACGGCGAGCAGATCGTCGAAGCGCTTGCTGACGCTGCGAAGCTCGACGCTCGGAATACCGCTGCTCATGCTCACCTCCGTTGACACCATGCAGATTGGATGTCCTTTCCAAAAGTACCGCTACCCGGTTGCCGCCCTCTTCACTTCGCCTCCGATATCGCCGGCTCGGGGTTCGCCGGCGCCGCTTCCTCGAGCAGCCCCGGTGGCGCGACTTCGCGGCGTCGCATGAAGAACGGCTCGCGCCTGTGCCGGCGCCAGGCGAAGAGCAGCACCACGCCGATGGCCAGGAAGCCGATCCCGATCACCGCCGGCGGTGCCACCCCGAACCAGGAGGCACCGGTGTAGGAGTTCGCCGGGTCGGAGTAGTCGATCAGCGCCTTGACGAAGAGGTAGCCGAGCAGCAGCGAGCCGATCGTCGGCGCCACCCCGACGAAGAGGAAGTTGCGCACCGACTTGCGCAGCTCGCGCCGGTAGTACACGGCGCAGGCGATCCCGGTGAAGGCGTAGTAGAAGGCGATCATCAGGGCCAGGGCCGAGAGCGAGTCGAAGAGGAAGTTTTCGCTGATCAGCTTCGAGGGCAAGTACCAGACGACCGCGAGGACGCCGATCGCAACGGTCGAGACGACGGGAGTGAAGTAGCGCCCGCTGACCTCGCCGAACGCCGCCGGCATCGCCTCGGCCCGGGCCATCGAGAGCGAGGTCCGGGCCGCCGGGAGGATCGTGGTCTGGGTAGAGGCCAGGGCCGAGACGACGATCGCCAGCAGCACCAGGCTGCCGAGCGGGTCGCCGAGCGCCGCGTCGGCGTAGGTGGGCAGGATCGCCTCGTTGTCTTCGAATCGCTGGGCTCCCTCGATGCCGCGCCAGGCGACGAGCGCGGTGGCGACTCCGAGGTAGGTGACGAGCAGGATCACGGTCGAGAGCAGGGCCGCCAGCCCCGGCGCGGTCACCGAGTGTTCGGTCTCCTCGTTGAGGTTGACCGCGCTCTCCCAGCCCCAGTAGATGAAGACGCCGAGCAGCAGCGCCCCGGTCAGCGCCCCGCCGCTCTCGATCTCGAAGGGGTTGAACCAGGAGAGCGCGGGGTCGACGGCGACCGACGGGGCGTCTCCGGCGAAGACCTTGTAGAGGACGACGACGACCACCAGCAGCAGCGGCCCGATCTGCAGCAGCATCAGCCACTTCTGCAGTCGCGCCGAGAGCTCGGTGCCGAGCACGCAGACCGTCGTCATCACCGCGATCAGCGCCAACGCGAGCAGGGTTACCGCGGCGGTGCTTTCGATCAGCGAGTCGGCCCCGACCAGGTCGAAGAACGAGTAGGCGGCGACGTCGGCGAGCGAGCCGACGACGAGGATGCCGGTGACGCAGATCGCCCAACCGGTGATCCAGCCCGACTGCGGCCCGATCGCTCGCGTCACCCAGGAGAAGCTGGTGCCGCAGTCCTGGTCGGCGCGATTGAGGTAGTAGAAGGCCGCCGCGATAAAGAACATCGGCACGAAGGAGACGAGCAGCGCCGCCGGGGCCTGGAAGCCGACGACCACCACGACCGAGCCGATCACCGCCGCGAGCGAGTAGGCCGGTGCGGTTGAGGCCAAAGCGATCGTCAGTCCATCGCTGAACCCGATCGCGTCCCTCTTCAGTCCGTGCTCGCCCGTTTGCGCCAAGTTGGCCATATCGTAACTCCTGGCACTAATACTGACCCTATACAAATTGTATAAGAGTTATGTCCCACTTATACCCATTGGCACCTTGTGTTTGCTCTATTCTGGGTCTAGCTTTATCCATATCGTCGTAGGCATGCCAGCTGAGAGGAGCCGATAGATGGCCATAACGTCTGATCGTCGCCAAGAGGTTGGCACCGGTTTGCAGGAGCTGGCCCAGCGCCATCTCTGGATGCACTTCTCGCGGATGGGCTCCTACGGCGCCGATCACGAGATCCCGATCATCACCCGCGGCGAGGGCTGCTACGTCTACGACGACCACGGCAAGCGCTACCTCGACGGCCTCTCGGGCCTCTTCTGCGTCAACGCCGGCCACGGACGCACGGAGCTGGGAGAAGCGGCCGCCCGCCAGGTCGAAGAGCTCGACTTCTACACGCTGTGGAGCTACGCCCACCCGCGCGCGATCGAGCTCGCCGCCCGGCTCGCCTCGCTCGCGCCCGGGGACCTCAACCGCGTCTTCTTCACCTCGGGCGGCTCGGAGTCGGTCGAGTCGGCGTTGAAGCTGGCCCGCAACTATCACCGCGAGCTCGGCAAAGGCCAGAAGCACAAGGTGATCGCGCGCGAGATCGCCTACCACGGCACCACGCTCGGCGCGCTTTCCGCCACCGGCATCACCGAGCTGCGCTCGCAGTTCGAGCCGCTCACGCCGGGCGGCTGTCACGTGCCCAACACCAACCTCTACCGCTGGCCGGAGGACCGCCACCTGCTCTGGGCAGCGACCGCGATCGAGGAGCGGATCCAGTTCGAGGGGCCGGAGACGGTCGCCGCGGTGATCCTCGAGCCGGTACAGAACGCCGGCGGCTGCTTCGTCCCTCCCGAGGGCTACTTCGAGCGGGTGCGCGAGATCTGCGACCGCTACGACGTGCTGATGATCTCCGACGAGGTGATCTGCGCCTGGGGCCGCCTCGGCCATTATTTCGGCTGCGAACGGTTCGGCTACACCCCCGACATCGTCACCCTTGCCAAGGCGATGACGTCGGCGTATGCGCCGATGGGCGCGGTGATCGCCTCCGATGCCGTGGCAGCCCCGTTCATGCAGGGCGATGCGTCCTTCGCCCACGGCTTCACCTTCGCCGGGCACCCGCTTGCCTCGGCGGTGGCGATGGCCAACCTCGACATCTTCGAGCGCGAGGATCTCTGCGGCCACGTCCTCGCCAAGGAAGGCGAGTTCCGCCAGATGCTGGAGACGCTGCACGACATCCCGATCGTCGGCGACGTGCGGGGTGCTGGCTACTTCCACGCGATCGAGCTGGTCAAGGACCGCGAGACCAAGGAGAGCTTCGACGACGACGAGGCCGAGGAGCTGCTGCGCGGCTTCCTCTCCGCCGAGCTCTATGAGCGCGGCCTGATCTGCCGCGCCGACGACCGCGGCGACCCGGTCGTGCAGCTGGCGCCGCCGCTGATCGCCGACAGCGAGCAGTTCGGGGAGATCCACGACGTCCTGCACGCAGTGCTGGGGGAGGCCTGGAAACGGGTCCAGGGATAGGCGCACGCATGCTTACCGTCCAGAGCCTGCTCGACGAACTCGACCTCGAGCTCGTGGCCGGCGCCGACGCGGCCGAAGCACCGGTGCGCTGGGTCCACATCTCCGAGCTCGAGGACCCGACGCCGTGGCTCTCGGGCGGCGAGCTGATGCTGAGCACCGGCATCCCGCTCGGCAGCGCGGCCAAGCAGCGAGCCTTCATCCGGCTGCTCGCCGACAGCAACCTGGCCGGCCTCGGCTTCGGCACCGGCTTCAGTCACGACAAGCTGCCGAAGGCCCTGGTCGAGGAGGCACGCAAACGCGAATTCCCGCTCTTCGAGGTTCCCTACTCGGTCCCGTTCATCGCGATCACCGAGAAGGCCTTCGCCCGCCTCGTCAACGAGCAGTACGAGGTGCTGCAGCGCGGCATCGCGGTGCAGCGGCGGCTCGAGCGGCTGGTCCTCGAAGAGCGCGGCCTGGAGGAGATCGTGGCGACGATCTCCTCCGCGGTCGGCGGCACCGTGGCGATCCTCGGCGGTCGCGGCGAGCGCCTCGCCGGTCGCGCCTTCCGCCGCCAGCTCTCGGCCGAGACCGTGAAAGCGATCCGCGAGGAAGCGCTGGCGCACACCGCCGACGGCCACCCGTTCGTTCCCTCTCACCCGGCGGTGGCCGGCCGCGCCCTCGCCCACCCGGTGATCTCGCCCGGCGGCGGCCCGCCGCAGGCGTGGGTGGTGATCGTCCGCGACTCGGGCGGCCTCGGTGACTTCGAGCGGCTGATCCTGCAGCAGGCGGTCGCCGTCGTCGCCCTGGAGCTGATGCGGCGCCGGGTCGCGAGCGAGACCGAGCGGCGGCTCGCCGGCGACGTCCTCGCCGGGGCGCTGGGCGGCCGGCTCGATCCGACCGAGCTGCGCCGCCGCCTCGAGCCCTTCGGCATCGGTGACGAGGCCGCGGTGCTGGTCTTCGACCTCGACGACCCGGCCGCCGCCGAGCCAGTGCTCGAGCGAGCACTCGCCGCCGACGCCTGCCCCGCCGTGGTCGCGCCGCACGCCAGCGGTCGCCGCGAGCTGCTCTGCGCGGTCGTCGACGCCGCCGACCGCGACCCGGTCGACCTCGCCGCCGACGCCCGTCGCGCCCTGGTCAAGGAACGGGGCGCCGTCCGTGCCGCCGCTAGCCGCCCGGCACCGCCCGAGAGCCTGCGGCACTCCTTCCACGAGGCGCGTTGCGCTCTCGAGGCGACGGCCATCGGCAAAAACGGCAGCGCCCCGGAGGTGGCCTCTTGGCGCGACCTCGGCGCCTTCACGCTGCTGCTCTCGATCCAGGACGACGAGGCGCTGAAGCTCTACTGCGACAGCGTGCTCGGCCCGATCGAGGAGGGCGACGAGGACTACGGCGGCGAGCTGTTGCGCTCGCTGGAGGCCTTCATCGAGCAGAACGGCCAGTGGGAGAAGGCCGCTCGCGAGGTGTACTGCCACCGGCACACGCTGCGCTACCGGATGCGCAAAGTCGAGGAGCTGACCGGGCGCGACCTCTCGCGAGCCCATGACCGGATCGAGTTCTGGCTGGCGTTGCGCGCCAGGGAGCTGGTGACGTGAGGGTCGGGATTCCCGCCGAGATCAAGCCGGACGAGTACCGGGTGGCGATCACGCCGGCCGGGGTGAGGGAGATGACCGAGCACGGCCACGAGGTTCTGGTCGAGGCCGGGGCAGGCGAGGGCAGCGCGATCTCCGACGCCGAATTCGTGTCCCAGGGCGCGCGCATCGCCTCCAGTGCGGCGGCCGTCTTCGGCGAAGCCGAGATGGTGATCAAGGTAAAGGAGCCACAGCCGGTCGAGGTCGAGATGTTGCGCCCGGGCCAGCTCCTCTTCACGTACTTGCACCTCGCCCCCGACCCCGAACTGACCCGCGGCCTCTGCGGATCCGGTGCCACCTGCGTCGCCTACGAGACGGTCGAGGACGCGCGTGGCCGGCTGCCGTTGCTGGCGCCGATGAGCGAGATCGCCGGCAAGATCGCTACCCAGGCCGGCGCCTTCATGCTCGAGAAGCCGCTCGGCGGCCGCGGCATCCTGCTCGGCGGCGTACCCGGCGTCGCCGCCGCTAACGTGATGGTGATCGGCGGCGGCGTGGTGGGAATGAACGCGGCCTTCATCGCAATCGGGATGGGGGCCGACGTCTTCGTCTTCGACAAATCGATCGACCGGCTGCGCGAGCTGGAGGCCGACTTCGCCGGCAGCTGCTCGACCGTCTACTCGACCACGCTGGCGGTCGAGGAGATGCTGCCGCGCGCCGACCTGGTGATCGGCGCGGTCCTCGTCCACGGCGCCCGTGCCCCCTACGTCGTGCGCCGCGAGCAGCTGGCGCTGATGAAGCCGGGCGCGGTGCTGGTCGACGTGGCGATCGACCAGGGAGGGTGCTTCGAGACCTCGCACCCGACCACCCATCGCGATCCGACCTTCGAGGTCGAAGGGATCACCCACTACTGCGTCGCCAACAGGCCCGGGGCGGTGCCGATCACCTCGACCCACGCCCTCACCAACGCGACCCTGCCCTACGCGATCGCCCTCGCCGACGAGGGGGTCGCCGGGGCGATTCGGCGCGACCCCGGCCTGCGCCCGGGCGTCAACGTCGCCGCCGGGGCGGTCACCCATCCCGCGGTCGCCGAAGGCGTAGGCGTGGAGTGCGTCCCCGTAGAGGACGCCCTGAACCTGCAAACCCCCGCCGACGGGCCGAATTCCGGAACTATG
>DATDAQ010000089.1:0-6394 GCA_036525295.1 Solirubrobacterales bacterium
AGGTCAAGCGCAGCAAGGGCCTGGTCCCGTACACCGTTGAGAAGGACGCCAAAAGCGACGGCGTGACCGTCAAGCTCGCCGACGGCAAGTCGTACACGCCGCCGGAGATCAGCGCGATGATCCTCCAGAAGCTCAAGACCGACGCCGAGGCGAAGCTCGGCGACACCGTCGACTCGGCCGTCATCACGGTCCCGGCGTACTTCAACGACGATCAGCGCCAGGCCACCAAGGACGCCGGCAAGATCGCCGGGCTCGAGGTCAAGCGGATCATCAACGAGCCAACGGCTGCCGCGCTGGCCTACGGGCTCGACAAGGAGGCCTCGGCCGACGAAACCGTTCTGGTGTTCGACCTCGGCGGCGGCACGTTCGACGTGTCGGTCCTGGAGATCGGCGACGGCGTCTTCGAGGTGAAGGCGACCGCCGGCGACAACCACCTCGGCGGCGACAACTGGGACAAGGCGATCGTCGAGTGGCTGGTCGCCGAGTTCAAGCGCGACCAGGGCGTCGACCTCGCCGCCGACAAGAACTCGCTGCAGCGGCTCTACGAGGCGGCGGAGAAGGCGAAGATCGAGCTCTCCTCGGCGCAGGAGACGCAGATCAACCTGCCCTTCATCACCGCCGTCGAGGGCCAGCCCAAGCACCTCGACCTGAAGCTCTCCCGCTCTAAGCTGAACGAGCTGACCGCCGACCTGCTCGAGCGCGTGGTGGGGCCGGTCAAACGGGCGCTCGGCGACGCCGGCACCGAGATCGACCACGTCGTCCTGGTCGGCGGCATGACCCGGATGCCCGCGGTGCGCGAGCGGGTCAAGGAGCTGACCGGCAAGGACCCCCACCAGGGGGTCAACCCCGACGAGGTCGTCGCGGTCGGCGCCGCGATCCAGGCCGGAGTGCTAGCCGGCGACGTCAAGGACGTGCTGCTGCTGGACGTCACCCCGCTGACCCTCGGGATCGAGACCAAAGGCGGCGTGATGACGAAGCTGATCGAGCGCAACACGACGATCCCCACAAAGAAGTCGGAGACCTTCTCCACCGCCGAGGACAACCAGCCCTCGGTCGAGATCCACGTGTTGCAGGGCGAGCGCGAGATGGCGAGCGGCAACAAGAGCCTGGGCAAGTTCCAGCTCACCGGGATCCCGCCGGCGCCGCGCGGGCTGCCGCAGATCGAGGTCACCTTCGACATCGACGCCAACGGGATCATCCACGTCACGGCAAAGGACCTCGGCACCCAGAAGGAGCAGAAAATCGAGATCAAGTCGGGCTCCGGGCTGTCCGAGGAGGAGATCCAGAGCATGGTCTCCGACGCGGAGTCCCACGCCGAGGAGGACCGCAAGCAGCGCGAGCTGGCCGAGGCGCGCAACCTCGCCGAGAACGCGGCCTACCAGTCCGAGAAACAGCTCGAGGAGCTGGGCGACAAAGTCGAGGCGTCCTCCAAGGAGGAGATCGAGGCGGCGATCAAGGGCGTGCGCGAGGTGCTCGGGTCCGAGAGCGTCGAGGAGATCAACTCGAAGACGGAGGCGTTGACGGCGGCCTTCCAGCAGGTCTCCCAGCAGATCTATGAAGCGGCGCAGCAGGAGCAAGCGGCTTCGGCTGACGGGGGTTCCGCGGACGAGGATTCTTCCTCTGATGAAGAGGAGGTCGTTGACGCTGAGGTCGTTGATGAGGGCGATGACAAATGAGTCGTCCTGAGGCGAGCTCCGCCGACGAGCCCAGACCCGCGGGTCCTGTCGGTGCAGGGGACCCACCGCCCCCTCCGGTCGCTAAAGCGTCCTCGGGGGCGGTCCCCCCTACACCGCCACCCACGGGAGAGGCGGATCAGGTTTCCCAGGATCTCGATGCGCTTCTCGAGGACACGAAGCGCGAGCGGGACGAGTACCTGGAACTGGCGAAGCGGGCTCAGGCGGATTTCGAGAACTACCGGAAGCGGATGGCTGCTGAGGTTCAGGCTGCCGTCGGGCGGGGGAAAGCTGAAGTGATTCGGGAGGTCGTGCCGGTTCTCGATGATCTGGAGCGGGCTATTCAGGCTGCTGGGCTGGATCCGGAGGGGGATTCGGAGGACGGGCTCTCGCATGGGGTGCTGCTTGTGTTTCGGAGCTTGCGGGATTCGTTGGGGCGGAATGGGGTCGAGGCGGTAGATCCGACGGGGGAGAAGTTCGATCCGATGGTGCATGAGGCGCTGTCGACCGTGCCGACCGAGGGAGTCGAGTCGGGGACCGTCGTCGAGGTGATGCAGAAGGGGTACAAGCTCGGAGAGCAGCTGATTCGGCCGGCGCGTGTGGTGGTGAGCGAGTAGGAGGGCATGGCCGAGGACCTCTACAAGACGCTTGGCGTAGCCAAAGGGGCCTCCGGCGAGGAGATCAAGAAGGCGTACCGGAAGCTGGCGCGCAAGTACCACCCTGACCGCAACCCCGACGACCCGAAGGCGGAGGAGCGGTTCAAGGAGGTTCAGGGGGCCTATGACGTGCTCTCGGATCCCGAGAAGCGCAAGGAGTACGACGCGGGCGGGGGGATGTTCGGTGGCTTCGCCGGAGGGGGGCCCGGAGGCGGGCCGTTCGGTGCCGGGGGCGCTCCCGGCGGGTTCGACGTCGGCGACATCTTCTCCAACCTCTTCGGTCGCAGCGGCGGCGGTGGGCGGGCGCAGCCGCAGCAGGCTCGCGGGCGCGACCTCGAAACCGAGATCAGCCTCACATTCGACCAGGCCGTCAACGGCGCCCAGGCGCAGGTCACTGTCCCGAAGGCCGAACGCTGCCCGTCCTGCGGCGGCAGCGGCGCCAAGCCGGGGACGAGCCCGGTCACCTGCCCGCGCTGCGAAGGGCGCGGCATCGACGCACAGAGCCAGGGCTTCTTCTCGATCAGCCAGCCCTGCCCGCAGTGTGGCGGCCAGGGGCAGATCGTCGAGGACCCCTGCCCGTCCTGCGGCGGCTCCGGCCTGACCCAGCAGACCAAGCGCTACAAGGTGAACGTCCCCGCCGGGGTCAAGGACGGGGCGCGCATCCGGCTCGCCGGAAAGGGCGAGGCGGGGCAGCGCGGCGGGCCGCCGGGCGACCTCTTCGTCGTCACCCGTGTCGCCGGCTCGCCGGTCTTCAAGCGACTCGACGGCGGCAATCTCGAGGTGACGGTGCCGATCACGATCGCCGAGGCGCTGCGCGGGGCGACGATCGAGGTGCCGACGCTGGAGGGGACGAAGAAGATCAAGGTCGGGCCCGGCACCAAGCACGGCTCGATCCAGCGGCTGCGTGGCGAGGGCGCGCCGAAGCCGCGCGGCAAGGGCAAGGGCGACATCCGTTACCGGCTCGAGATCGAGATGCCCGAGGAACTGACGGAGGAGCAGGAGGCGGCGGCCGAGAAGCTCGCGGAAGCCTTCAACGGCTCTAACCCACGGGCAGAGCTGCTCGCGAAAGCGGGGCGGCGATGAGTGCGGTGCGGCGCGAACGCATCGACGTCTCGATCGATTCCGAGCGCGGCGTCTTCATGATCTCGGTCGCCGCCGAGCTTGCTCACATGCACCCGCAGACGCTGCGCGTGTACGAGGCCCGGGGGCTGATCCAACCCAAGCGCTCGCCGAAGAACACCCGCCTCTACTCGCAGCGGGATGTGGAACGACTGCGGCGCATCCAGCAGCTGACTGCCGAAGGGCTGAACCTGGCCGGAGTGGAGAGGGTGCTGGCGCTGGAACGCAGGCTCAGAGAACTCGAAAGGGGAGCCGATGCAGCCGGATAGGTTCACCGTCAAGTCCCAGGAAGCGGTCGCGGCCGCACAGCAGCTCGCCACCGCCCGCCACAACCCCGAGATCGCACCGGCGCACCTGCTCGTCTCCCTGCTCGTCCAGGAGGACGGGCTGGTCGTGCCGATCCTGCAGAAGGTCGGCGAGGACCCGGCCGCGGTCGGGGCAAAGGCCCACGAGGCGATCGAAGCGCTGCCGACGCTGAGCGGCGGCGGCGAGGAACCGCGGATGTCGGCAGGCATGGCGCAGACGCTGCGCCATGCCGAGAAGGAGATGGCGAAGCTCGGCGACGAGTACATCTCGACCGAGCACCTGCTGCTGGCACTGACCGAGTCCGATCCCGGCCTGTCCGCAATCCTCCCCGACCGAGCTTCGCTGGAGAGTGCGATCGCCGAGGTTCGCGGCCCGCACAGGGTCACCTCGCCCAACCCCGAGGACAGCGTCCAGGCGCTGGAGAAGTTCGGCCGCGACCTGACCGCCGAGGCGGAGTCGGGAAAGCTCGACCCGGTGATCGGCCGCGACGAGGAGATCCGCCGCGTGATCCAGGTCCTCTCCCGCCGCACCAAGAACAACCCGGTGCTGATCGGCGACCCGGGAGTCGGTAAGACGGCGATCGCCGAGGGGCTGGCACAGCGGATCGTCGCCGGCGACGTACCCGAGAGCCTGCGCGACCGCCGCGTGATCGCGCTCGACATCGGCTCGCTGTTGGCGGGGTCGAAATACCGCGGCGAGTTCGAGGAGCGGCTGAAAGCGGTCCTGACCGAGGTGCAGGAAGCCGCGGGGCAGATCGTCCTCTTCCTCGACGAGCTGCACACGATCGTCGGCGCCGGCGCCGCGGAAGGCGCGGTCGACGCCGCCAACCTGCTGAAGCCGATGTTGGCCAGGGGCGAGTTGCGCGCGGTCGGCGCCACGACGCTCGACGAGTACCGCAAGCACATCGAGAAAGACGCGGCCCTCGAGCGGCGCTTCCAGCCCGTGCTCGTCGGCGAGCCGGACATCAACGACACGATCGCGATCCTGCGCGGGCTGAAGGAGCGCTACGAGGTCCACCACGGGGTGCGGATCGCCGACTCGGCGATCGTCGCCGCCGCGACGCTCTCGGAGCGCTACATCGCCGACCGCTTCCTGCCCGACAAGGCGATCGACCTGATCGACGAGGCGGCCTCGCGGCTGAAGATCGAGATCGACTCGATGCCGACCGAGATCGACGAGGTCGAGAGGCGCATCCAGCAGCTCGAGATCGAGCGCACCGCGCTGGAGAAGGAGAGCGACGAGGCCTCGAAGGCACGGCTGGAGGCGCTCGACGCCGAGCTGGCCGGGCTGCGCGAGGGCTCGGCCGAGATGAAGGCACGCTGGCAGAACGAGAAGGAGGCGATCGACTCGATCAAGGCGGCCAAGGCGCGGCTGGAGGAGGCCGGCCGTGAGGCGGAGCGGGCCGAGCGCGACGCCGACCTGGAGCGGGCGGCGAAGCTGCGCTACGGAGAGATCCCCGAGCTCGAGAAGACCGTCACCGAGCAGGAGGCGAGGCTGGCCGAGCTGCACGCCGGCGGCGGCACGATGCTGACCGAGGAGGTGACCGAGTCCGACGTCGCCGAGATAGTCGCCAAATGGACCGGGATCCCGGTCAGCCGCCTGATGGAGGGCGAGGTCGAGAAGCTGATCCACATGGAGGAGCGCCTGCACGAGCGGGTGATCGGCCAGGACGAGGCGATCGAGGCGGTCTCCAACGCGCTGCGCCGGTCCCGGGCGGGGCTCTCGGACCCCAACCGGCCGATCGGCAGCTTCCTCTTCCTCGGCCCGACCGGCGTGGGCAAGACCGAGCTGGCGAAGGCGCTGGCCGAGTTCATGTTCGACTCAGAGCAGGCGATCGTCCGGCTCGACATGTCCGAGTACATGGAGAAGCACACGGTGGCGCGGCTGATCGGCGCCCCGCCCGGCTACGTCGGCTACGAGGAGGGCGGCCAACTGACCGAGGCGGTGCGGCGGCGCCCCTACGCGGTGGTCCTGCTCGACGAGATCGAGAAGGCGCATCCCGACGTCTTCAACACCCTGCTGCAGATCATGGACGACGGGCGGCTCACCGACGGCCAGGGCCGCACTGTCAGCTTCACCAACACGGTCCTGATCATGACCTCCAACGTCGGCAGCGACCGGATCGTCGCCGAGTCGGTCGACGAGAAGATGCGCGAGCAGATCGAAGAGGTGCTGGCCGCGACCTTCAAGCCCGAGTTCCTCAACCGGATCGACGACACGGTGATCTTCCACCGCCTCTCGAAGGAGGACATCGGTCGCATCGTCGAGCTGCAGGTCGAACAGCTCGTCGGCCGCGTGCGCGAGCGCGGGATCGAGGTCGAGCTGACGGACGACGCGAAGACGCTGCTCGGCAACCTCGGCTACGACCCGACCTACGGAGCGCGACCGCTGAAGCGCGTGATCCAGAAGCAGCTGGTCGACAAGCTGGCGCTGAAGCTGCTCGAGGGCGAGTTCCGCGAAGGGGACATGGTTCGCATAGACGCCGCTGGTGGCGAGTTGAGCTTCGCGAGAGCCCCCGAGGCAGCAGGCATGAGCAGCTCGTAAAGAACTCGGGGTGACAGGGCTGGCGGGGTCCCTTCCCCCAAAACACTCAAGCGCGGCTTCTGCCGCGCGTTTTGGGGGAAGGGACCCCGCCAGCCC
>DATDAQ010000090.1:0-21098 GCA_036525295.1 Solirubrobacterales bacterium
TCCGTCGGACCCTCCCCCGGCCCTCCTGACGTGCGACTCGCCAAGTTCCTTGCCCATGGGGGAGTCGCTTCGCGGCGGAAAGCCGAGGTGATCATTTCCAAGGGAAGGGTCACTGTCGGTGGGGAGGTTGTGACCGATCCAGCGCGGGGTGTTGGAGCTGGGGATGACGTGAGGGTCGACGGTAGTCCGGTGGGGACCGAGGCTCGGGAGGTTTGGGTGGTTAACAAGCCGGCGGGAGTGGTGTCGACTGCGCGGGAGCCGGGGAGCAGGCCGGCTGTGGTCGAGCTGGTCGACTCGGTGGCTCGGCTGTATCCGGTCGGGCGGCTCGACGCGGACTCGACTGGGTTGCTGCTGTTGACCAACGACGGGGAGCTGGCGAACCGGCTCACGCATCCGCGTTACGAGGTCGCTAAGGCCTACCGGGTGGAGCTGCGACGACCTCCCTCCGACGCCGACCTGCGGCGGCTGGCGAGCGGGGTGGAGCTGGAGGACGGCATGACCGCGCCGGCCGAGGTGAGCCGGTTTGGGGAGCGCGAGATCGAGGTCGTGCTGCGCGAGGGACGCAACCGCCAGGTGCGCCGCATGGCCGAAGCCGTGGGCAACGAGGTGGTCACGCTGCGTCGCGTCCGCTTCGGGCCGGTCGAGCTCGGCTCGCTGTCGCAGGGGCAGGCAAGGCGCCTCGGTGACGACGACATCGCACGGCTCTGGGAAGATTCCCGACCATGAGTGAGGAGCGACTCTTCGCGGTGCGCGGCGCGGTGCAGGCCGAGGCAAACGAGGCCGAGGCGATCGTCGCGGCGACCGAGACCCTGCTCAGGGACCTCGTCGACCGCAACGCGCTGAGCGCGGAGGCGATGGTCAGCTGCCTCTTCACCACCACGGAGGACCTCGATGCCGAGTTCCCCGCTGTCGCCGCCCGCCGGCTGGGGCTCGACTCGGTGCCGCTGATCTGCGCCCGTGAGATCGACGTGCCCGGCGCGATGCCGCGGGTGATCCGGGCGATGGTCCACTACTACGCACCGGTCGGCCACGAACCCGCCCATGTGTATTTAGGCGCGACGCAAGAGCTGCGGGCGGACTTGCACGCAGCTCAGTAGGCAACCCTTCGGCACAATGGGGCGACGATGAGCGTCACCTTCGCCGAGAAGCTCGCCCGCATGCCCGGCTACCAGGCCGGCGTGCCGACCGGGCAGGCGCCGGAGGCGATTGCCGCCGGTGGCATCGCGCAGCTCGCCTCCAACGAGTCGCCGTTTCCGCCGCACCCGCAAGTGGTCGAGGCGATCGCCGCCGCGGCGGGGGCGATGAACCGCTACCCGGACCCCGACGCGACGCTGCTGCGCCGCCGCATCGCCGAGCGCTACGACACCGAGCCGGCGCGCGTCGCCGTCGGCAACGGCTCCTGCGAGATCCTCCTCGCCGCCGCCGAGGCGCTCTGCGAGCCCGGTGCGGAGATCCTCTACTCCTGGCCTGCCTTCTCGATGTACCCGTACCTGCCGGCGCTGACCGGCGCCCGCGAGATCCGCGTGCCCCTGGCCGAGGGCGACGTCCACGACCTCGACGCGATGGCGGCCGAGGTGACCGCGTCGACGCAGCTGGTCCTCGTCTGCAACCCCAACAACCCGACCGGCACCCACCGCACCGCGGTCGAGGTCGCGGCCTTCTGCGAGGCCCTGCCCGCGCACGTCACGGTCGTCCTCGACGAGGCCTACGTCGAGTTCCAGACCCACGACGATCCCGACGCGACGGTCGACCTCCTGGCCGGATTGCCCAACCTCGTCGTCCTGCGCACCTTCAGCAAGTGCTACGGCCTCGCCGGGCTGCGGGTCGGCTACGCACTCGGCTCACCCGGGTTCCGCGCCGCCGTCGACGCCGTGCGCCAGCCTTTCAGCGTCAACGCCCTCGCCCAGGCGGCGGGAGCCGAGGCGATCCTCCACCAGGACGACGTCACGCGCCGTGTAGAGAGCACGATCGCCGAGCGCCTCCGCGTCGAGGAGGGCCTGCGCGCGCTCGGGCTCGCCACCTCCGAGACCCACGCCAACTTCTCCTGGGTCGACCTCGGCGACGCCGAGGAGGCGGATGTGGTGGCCGGCCTGGCCGAGCGCCAGATCGCGGTCCGCCCCGGCACGCCCCTCGGCGACCCCGGCCACGTCCGCGTCTCCTACGGCACCGCCGAGGAGAACGAGCGCTTCCTCGCCGCCTTGGGCGAAATCCTCGATTAACTCCGCGTCATCTGCTACAAAGTCATGCAGGTGAAGCGAACCGCCGACACGACGCAGGCAAACCGCGCAAGCGACGCTGCGTCCCTCCCTGCCCGCTTCTCCTATTTCTGGCGATTTAGCTAGGCGTCCGGCCTCGCGGCGAGAGCCGCACCCCAATAAGCACTGGCCGGACGTCGGACAGGTCCCCGCTTCGCGGCGCGTCTTGTGCGGCGAGGCATAACCGGAAGTAGGCTTGTGAGCGTGGAGGACGGTGAAGGCAAAGTGATGATCGGAATGCAGGGCAAGACGCGGGACCGGGTCCGGGATCAGCGAATCGAGCGAATCGAGGAGCTCGTCTCCCCGGCGCGGCTGCTGGCGGACCTGCCCCTGGGTGAGGAGCGCGAAAAGGTGGTGGTGAGAGGCCGCGGCGAAGTCGGCAACGTCCTCGACGGCACCGATGACCGGGTCCTGGCCGTGGTCGGCCCGTGCAGCGTCCACGACCCGGAGGCGGCGATGGAGTACGCGGCCGACCTCGCGGAGCTCTCCCGCGAGCTGAGCAAGGACGTGCTGATCGCGATGCGCGTCTACTTCGAGAAGCCGCGCACGACGACCGGCTGGAAGGGCCTGATCAACGACCCCCACCTGGACGGGTCCGGCGACGTCAACACGGGCCTGCGCATGGCGCGCAAGCTGCTGCTGGAGGTACTCGACCTCGGACTGCCCGTGGGGACCGAGTTCCTCGACCCGATCACGCCGCAGTACATCGCCGACGCGATCTCCTGGGGCGCGATCGGCGCCCGCACGACGGAGAGCCAGACCCACCGCCAGCTCGGCTCCGGCCTCTCGATGCCGGTCGGCTTCAAGAACCGCACCGACGGCGACATCCAGGTCGCGGTCGACGCCGTGCGCGCCGCCGCGGCTCCCCACGCCTTCGCCGGGATCGACGACGCCGGCAAGCCGGCGGTCCTCTACACGACCGGCAACCCCGACGGACACGTGATCCTCCGCGGGGGCCGGGGGGCGCCCAACTACGACCAGGAAGGCGTCGCCCAGGCGCTGATGCTGCTGCGTGACGCCGGCCTGCGTGAGCAGGTCGTGGTCGACGCCTCCCACGACAACAGCGGCAAGGACCCCTCGACGCAGTTCCTCGTCGCCGGCCAGATCGCCGACCAGATCGCCGACGGCAACCGCCAGATCGCCGGCGTCATGCTGGAGTCCTTCCTGACCGAGGGCCGCCAGGACGTTGGCGACGGCAGCGATCTCGTCTACGGGCAGTCGATCACCGATGCCTGCATGGACTGGGAGACGACGGCGACGCTGCTGCGCCAGTTCGGCGCCGCGGTGAAGGCTCGGCGCGGCGAAGAATGAGGATCGCTGTCCTCGGCGTCGGCCTGATCGGTGGCTCGATCGGGCTCGCCGCCCGGCGGCGGCTGCAGAGCGAGATCGCCGGCTTCGACCCCGACCCGGCGACGCTCGAGCGGGCCCTGGCCGAGGGGGTCCTCGACCGCGCCGCGGGAACGCCAGCCGAGGCCTGCGAGGGCGCCGACGTGGTCTTCTGCGCCGCCCCGGTCGCCGGCCTGGCCGAGCTCGCGGCCACCGCGCTGGAGGCCTGCGGCCCCGACGCGGTCGTCACCGATGTCGGCTCGACCAAGCGCGACATCGTTGCCGCGCTCGGCTCCGACGAGCGCTTCATCGGCGGACACCCGCTCGCCGGCGCCGAGACCTCCGGCGTCGAGAACGCCCGCGAGGACCTCTTCGAGGGTGCGCGCTGGTACCTCACTCCGAAATCGGAAAGCTCCAGCGGCCTCCTCTACGACCGGCTCTACCGCACGGTTGCCGGGCTCGGCGCGCGCGCTCAGGCGATCGACGCCGAGACCCACGACCGCCTGATGGCGACCGTGAGCCACCTCCCGCACGTGGTCGCAAACGTGCTGGTCAGCCAGGCGGCGGACGAGCTGACCCGCGACTCCGAGCGGATGCCCGAGGTCGGACCGAGCTTCCGCGACACGACCCGCGTCGCCGGTGCCAACCCGGCGATCTGGGGCGACATCTTCGCCAGCAACCGCGAGGCGGTCGCCGAGGCGGTGGACGCGGTCGCCGCGCGCCTGCGTGACGCCGCCGAGCTGATCCGCGGGGGCGAGCGCGAGGCGGTCGCCGAGTGGCACTCCGCCGCCGCGGCCGACCGGCGCCGCCTGCTGGAGACCGAGCTCTCCGGCGGCGAGCTGCGCGAGCTGCGCGTCGTCGTCGCCAACCGGCCGGGTACGATCGCCGAGCTCGCCCTCGCCCTCGGCGAGGCCGGGGTCAACATCGAGGACATGGCGCTCTACCCGGCTCCCGACATGACCTCCGGTGCGGTCTCGCTCTGGGTCGCCGGCGACGCCCAGGCGGCGCGCGCGGCGGAGCTGGTGCGCGGGCTGGGCCACAGCGCCAGCGTCGTCGGGGACGGCGAGTAGCAAGCGGCATGGCGGCGCGCTTCGATCCGAGCGGTCCCCTGCGCGGCAGGCTGCGCCCGCCGGCCGACAAGTCGATCTCCCACCGCGCGGCTCTGATCGCGGCGATGGGAGAGGGGGAGGCGACGATCGAGGGCTACCTCGACTCCGCCGACACCCGCTCGACCCTGGCCGCGGTGCAGGCGCTCGGAGCCAAGGTCGAGGGTGTCGGCCCGGGCGCGATCGAGCCAGCGATCCGCGTGCGCGGCGTCGGCCTGCGGGGCGCCAAACCCGCGGCGATCGACGTCGGCAACGCCGGCACGCTGCTGCGCCTACTGCCGGGCTGGCTGGCGGGGCAGCCGCAGGGCAGCTGGACGCTCGACGGCGACGACTCGATCAGGCGGCGCCCGGTCGACCGGGTCGCAGCGCCCCTGCGCGAGATGGGCGCCAGGCTGAGCTGCCGCGAGGACAGGTTGCCGCCGCTGGAGGTCGACGCCGCGCCGCTGGAGGGCATCTCCTACGAGCTGCCGGTCGCCAGCGCCCAGGTCAAGTCATGCCTGCTCTTCGCCGGGCTCCTGGCCGAGGGCGAGACATGGGTCGGCGAGCCGCTGCGCAGCCGCGACCACACCGAGCGGATGCTCGCGGCCGCCGGCGCCGAGGTCCTCTGGCTGGAAGGCGGCGTCTCGGTGCAGCCGGTCGAGAGCCTGGAGCCGGGCGACCTGGCGATCCCGGCGGACTTCTCCTCGGCGGCTTTCTTCCTTCTCGCGGCGCTTCTCGTTCCCGGCAGCGAGGTCGAGCTGCCGCGGGTGGGCACCAACCCGACCAGGACCGGCCTGCTCGGCGTGCTCGAGCGGATGGGCGCCGAGATCGAGGTGGAGGTCGAACCGGTCGGCAAGCACGGCGGGGAGCCGGTCGGGACGATCCGGGCGCGCGCGGCGGAGCTGCGCGGGACCGAGGTCGGCGGGAAGGAGATCCCGCTGGCGATCGACGAGCTGCCCCTGATCGCACTGGCGGCCTGCTTCGCCGAGGGCGAGACGACGATCCGCGACGCCGCAGAGCTGCGGCGCAAGGAGTCCGATCGGATCGCCACGACCTGCGAGGCCCTGACCGCGCTCGGGGCCACGGTCGAAGCGCGCGAGGACGGGATGCGGATCGAGGGCGGCGGCGGTCTGCGCGGCGGCGCGATCGACTCCCATGGCGACCACCGGATAGCGATGCTCGGCGCAATCGCCGGCCTCGCCTCGCGTGAGGGCGTCGAGGTCGAGGGCATGGACGCCGCCGCGATCAGCTACCCGGGCTTCGAGTCCGACCTCGCCTCGCTGCTGGGTAGCAGCGGCTGATCCGCCCCGCCCATACGCTGCCCTCCATGGTCATCGCGATCGACGGGCCCGCCGGGGCCGGCAAGTCAACGGTCGCCCGCGCCCTCGCGGAGCGACTCGGCTTCACCTACCTCGACTCCGGGGCGATGTACCGCTGCGTGGCGCTGGCGGCGCTCGAGCGCGGCGCCGATACGAGCGACGCGGAGGCGATGGGCGAGCTGGCCGGGTCGCTGGCGATCGACCTCGACGGCGAGCGGGTGCAGCTCGACGGACGCGACGTCAGCGCCGCGATCCGCGAGCCCGAGGTCACCGAGGCCTCCTCGCGAGTCTCGGTGCACCCCGCGGTGCGCGAGGCGATGGTCGCCGGGCAGCGGCGGCTGATCGCGGCGGGTCGCTACGTCGCCGAGGGACGCGACATCGGCACCGTGGTCAGCCCCGACGCGCCGCTGAAGGTCTTTCTCACCGCCTCGCCCGAGGAGCGCGCCCGGCGCCGCGCCGAGCAGACCGGAGAGGATCCCACCGAGACACTGGCCGCCCAGCGCGAGCGCGACGCCCGCGACGAGGGCCGCGAGCACAGCGCCCTGCGCGCGGCCGAGGACGCGGTCGAGCTCGACACCACCGGCCTCGCCCTCGACGAGGTCGTCGACCGGATCGAGTCCCTCGCCCGCGTGCGGGGTCTGGCATGAGCCTGCCCACCGTCGCCGTCGTCGGCTTCCCGAACGTAGGCAAGAGCACTCTGGTCAACCGGCTCGCCGGCGGCCGGGAGGCCGTGACCCACGCCGAGCCCGGCGTCACCCGCGACCGCAAGCGGGTGCGCTGCGAGTGGAACGGGGTCGCCTTCGAGCTGCTCGACACAGGGGGGATCGACATAGAGGACGAGTCCGAGTTGGCCCGCGACATCCAGCGCCAGGCGCGCATGGGAATTGCCGAGGCCGACGTGGTCATGTTCGTCGTCGACGCGAGGGCGGGAGTGCGCGCCGGCGACGCCGAGTTGGCCGAGACCC
Organism: Solirubrobacterales bacterium; assembly: GCA_036525295.1. Lineage (GTDB taxonomy): Bacteria > Actinomycetota > Thermoleophilia > Solirubrobacterales > 70-9 > VRUE01. Next base: position 6,951 of record DATDAQ010000090.1, read on the forward strand.
TGCGCGGCGCCGAGGTACCGGTGATCGTCGTCGCCAACAAGCTCGACCGGCCCGAGGACGAGCACATGGGCGCGGAGCTGAACAAACTGGGGCTCGGTGAGCCACTCGGCGTCTCGGCAACCCACGGCCTCGGCAGCGGCGACCTGCTCGACCGCGTGGTCGTGCTGCTCGGCGAGCATGCCCAGCCCGGCGAGGAGGACGATGCGGTCAGGGTCGCGGTGATCGGCCGTCCCAACGCCGGCAAGTCCTCGCTGGTCAACGCCTTCCTCGGCTCCGAGCGGGTGATCGTCTCCGACGTGGCGGGCACGACCCGCGACTCGATCGACACCGAGGTCGAGGTCGACGGGCGCCGAGCCGTCCTCGTCGACACCGCCGGCCTGCGCCGCCGCTCCAAGGTCGCCGGCACTGTCGACTACTACGCCCAGCTGCGCTCCGAACACGCGGTCGAGCGCGCCGACGTCGCGATCGTCGTCTGCGACGCCTCCGACGGGGTCACCGCCGAGGACCTGCGGGTGGCCGAGATCGCGATGAAGGCCGGCTGCGCGACGCTGCTGGCGATGAACAAGTGGGACGTCACCCGCACCGACATCGACGACGCCCGCGCGCGGGTCACGCGCAAGTCGCGCCTGCGGCCGGCTGTCGTCACCTGCTCGGCGACGCGCGGGCGCAACGTCCACAACCTGCTGCCGAAGGCGCTGGAACTGGCCGACAAGGCCGGGGAGCGCATTCCCACGCCGGAGCTCAACCGCTTCGTCGCCGCCGTCGCCGCCAAAACGCCGCCGCCCTCGCGGCGCGGCCGCCGCCTGCGCCTCTACTACGCGGCCCAGGTCGAGGAACGGCCGCCGCGGATCGCGATCCAGGTCAACGACCGCAAGCTGATCGTCCGCGACTGGGCCTACCACCTCGAGAACCGCTTGCGCGATACCTATGGCCTCGAGGGCATCCCGCTCATCATCGACTTCGTGCCCCACACGAGCAGGCAGCGTTAGATCATCTAGGCTTCGGCTCAATGTCCGAGTACCTCTTCACCTCGGAGTCCGTCACCGAGGGGCACCCAGACAAGATCTGCGACCAGATCTCCGACGCCGTGCTCGACGCGGTGATGGCGGAGGATCCCGAGGGTCGCGTCGCCTGCGAGTCCCTGGTCAACACCGGCATGGCGGTTGTCTCCGGCGAGATCTCCACCGACGTCCACCTCGACGTGCCGGAGCTGGTCCGCGAGACGATCCGCGAGATCGGCTACGACCACGGCGACTACGGCTACCACTGCGACCACATCTCGGTCTTGGTCTCGCTCGACAAGCAGTCGCCCGACATCGCCCAGGGGGTCGACAAGGCCTACGAGACCCGGACCGAGCCCTCGGTCGAGGACGAGTTGCTGGTCGCCGGCGCGGGCGACCAGGGGATGATGTTCGGCTACGCCTCCGAGGAGACCGAGGCGCTGATGCCGATGCCGATCCACCTCGCCCACCGGCTCGCCGAGCGGCTCGCGGCGGTGCGCAAGGACGGCAGCCTCGATTACCTCGGGCCCGACGGCAAGACCCAGGTCACGGTGCGCTACGCCGACGGCCGCCCGGTCGGGGTCGAGAAGCTGCTGATCTCCACCCAGCACGCGGAGGGGGTCGAGTCGGAGTCCAAGATCAAGCCCGACCTCTGGGAGAGCGTCGTGCTGCCGGTGCTCGGCGCCGAGGCCCCCGGCCTCTTCGACGAGGCCGAGCTGCGCAAGCACTTCCTCGTCAACCCGACCGGCAAGTTCGTGATCGGCGGCCCGGTTGGCGATGCCGGCCTCACCGGCCGCAAGATCATCGTCGACACCTACGGCGGCATGGCCCGCCACGGCGGGGGCGCCTTCTCCGGCAAGGACCCCTCAAAGGTCGACCGCTCCGCCGCCTACGCCGCCCGCTACGTCGCCAAGAACGTCGTCGCCGCCGGTCTCGCCCAGCGCTGCGAGGTCCAGGTCGCCTACGCGATCGGCGTCGCCCGCCCGATCTCGCTGATGGTCGAGACCTTCGGCACCGGCAAACTGTCCGACGAGCGCATCTCCGAGCTGGTCGAAGCGGAGTTCGACCTCCGCCCCGGCGCCTTCCGCCGCTACCTGGACCTGCACCGCCCCATCTTCAGCCAGACCGCCGCCTACGGCCACTTCGGCCGCGAGGGCGACGCCTTCACCTGGGAGCGCACGGATCGCGCCGAGAACCTGAAGGCTGCGGCCGGGTTGGAAGCAACTCCCGCTTGAGTCTTCTTGTAGGGGGAGCCTGGCCGTCCTCCAGTCGAATTGAGCACCGCGCTTAAGCGCGGTGCAATCAAGAGCGCGGCCTAGACGGCCGCGCAAATGTCGGATTGCATTTCCGCCCGCTTCGCGACATTCGACTGGAGGACGGCCAGGCTCCTCTCAACACGTCACCGAGTGACGCCCAGACTGGCGAACCGGCATCAGGGTCCCCAAGCTTTTTTAAAAGAGCTTGGGGCGCCTGTAACGGCACTCGGGGCATGTGAAGCTTTTCGGGGAGCCGGTGGCATTGCGGGAAGGAGCTCTCGGGATTGGCAGCACCTTCGGGGAAGGAGCTTTTTCGAAGCTAGTGCGCTGTTGAGGGGATGCCGGCACCCACCCGCTATGCCGGCGGCTGTGCCTCGCCGAGGCCGTGCTCGCCAGCGGCATTCGCGCCGGTTGCCTGGTCGACGCTGTGGACGACGTCCTGGGGATCGGCGACCCCGGCGAAGACGAAGTTGTAGTCGTCGCCCGCCGCCGTGTCGAAGTCGACGTCGCCGATCTGCATCACGCGCTGGTAGACGGACTGCTTGTAGTTGACGTTCTGGACCCGCTCCAGGCGGGTCTCCTGGACCTCGCGGGAGACGATGCCGCGGCGGATGTTGAGGCGGCGGTCGGTGATCGTATAGGTCGTCGCCACCCTCTTGACGAAGCCGACCAGGACGGTAACGGCGACGATGACGAGGACGACGAGGAAGACCGTGCCGCTGCCGGCGCCGAAGAGCTTGAAGATGACGCCGACGAGCGCCGCGACCAGGATCCCCTTCAGGTAGAAGCCGAGGATCGCCCTCCACGAGGGGTGCCCCTGGAAGATCACCCGCTCTCCCGGGCTGAGGTTCAGCGCCATCGAGCGGCAGCATACCCGCGGTGTCCGCCACCCTCCATAGCGTGACCCCGATGTCCATTGCCAAGGTCGAGCCGCTCACCACCGCACGCGCCCTGCATGGGCCCTTCGACTACCGGCTGCCCGAGGCGATGGCGGGCCTCGAGGTCGGCAGCGTGGTCCGGGTGCCGTTCGGGCGGCAGCGGATCCTCGGCGTCGTGGTCGGCCTCGCCGAGTCCTCCGAGTTGCCCCCCGAGCGGCTGGCGGAGCCGATCGAGGCGCTGGAGGCCGGTTCCCCGCCGGAGCTGGTCCGGCTTGGGCTTTGGATCGCCCGCGAGTACTGCTCCACCGCCTCCAGGGGCCTGCAGCTGGCGCTGCCACCGGGGACCGGTGCCGCTGGGCAGCGGGTGCGCTCGCGGCTGGAGCTGCGGGCGGAGATTGCCGCCGCGGGCGAGGAGGCCCTCAGCGGCGGCGAGCGGCTGGGCGTGAAGCAGCGGGCGGTGCTGGAGGCGCTGCGGGCGGGGGAGATGTCGGCGGCGGAGTTGGCCGGCGCGGTCGGCTCCGACCGCGCCGTCCTTCGCCGCCTCGAGGAGCGCGGCCTGATCGCCACCCGCAGCTCGCGGGTGCGGCGGCACTCCGCCCAGCCCGACGTCGGGGCGGCCGGCGGCCGCCCCGAGCTGCTCCCCGAGCAGGTCGCCGCCGTGGAGGGGATCGTCTCCGCGCTCGACGGCGAGGCGGGGGCGCCGCGCGAGGTGCTCCTGCACGGCGTCACCGGCTCGGGCAAGACCGAGGTCTACCTGGCGGCTGTCGAGGCGGCCCTGGCCCGCGGCCGGGGCGCGATCGTCCTCGTCCCCGAGATCGGCCTCGCCCCGCAGGCCGTGGCGCGCTTCCGGGCGCGGTTGGGCGACCGCTTCGCCGTCCTGCACTCCGCCCTCTCCGACGGCGAGCGCTACGACGAGTGGCGCCGCCTGCGCAGCGGCGAGGCGAGCGTCTGCGTCGGCCCCCGCTCGGCCGTCTTCGCCCCGGTCGGCGACCTCGGGCTGGTCGTGATCGACGAGGAGCACGACGCCTCCTACAAGCAGGAAGGGGATCCCTGCTACGACGCCCGCACCGTCGCCCGCAAGCGGGCCGCGGACTGCGGCGCCGTGCTGGTCGCCGGCACTGCGACGCCGCGGCCGGAGACCTGGCTGGAGATGCCGCGCTTGGAGCTGCCGCGGCGCGTCGACGGCCGCGCGATGCCACCGGTGCGGGTGCTCGACATGCGCGAGGCCGACCCCCGCTCCGGCCCGCTGCACCCGCAGACCTGGGAGGCGCTGGGTGCCGTGCGCGAGGCCGGCGCGAAGGCGATCGTGATGGTCAACCGCCGCGGCTTCGCCCCCTGGCTCACCTGCCGCTCCTGCGGCAGGCACTGGGACTGCCCCAACTGCGACGTCTCGCTGATCGTCCACCGCCACAGCGGCCGCCTCGTCTGCCACCACTGCGCCCACACCGAGGCGCTGCCGCGTGCCTGCGGCGATTGCGACTCGACCACGCTTTCCCAGGCCGGGGTGGGGACGGAGCAGATCGAGGCCCTGTTGGCCGAGCGGCTGGCGCCGATGCCGGTCTTCCGCCTCGACGCCGACACCGCCAGCGGTCGCGGCGCCCACGCCCGCATCCTCGCCGCCTTCGGCGAGGCCGAGTCCGCCGTCCTCGTCGGTACCCAGATGGTCGCCAAGGGGCACGACTTCCCCGAGGTGACCCTGAGCGCGATCCTCGACGCCGACGCGACCCTGAGGTTCCCCGACTTCCGCGCCGCCGAGCGGACTTTCGCCATGGTCGCCCAGCTCGCCGGCCGCAGCGGCCGGGGCCCCGCCGGGGGAGAGGTGATCGTCCAGACCCTTGCCCCGACCGCGCCCAGCATCGTCCACGCCGCCGGCCACGACTCCGCCGCCTTCCTCGCCGAGGAGGTCGAGCGGCGCAGGGCGCTTCGCTACCCGCCCTTCTCCCATTTGACCCGGATCGTGCTCAAGGCGGAGATCGAGGGGCGGCTCGACCGTGTTGCGGCAGAGCTCGCCGACGCCCTATCGGACACACTGCCTGGCGAGACCGACCTCCTCGGCCCCGCGCCGATGTTCCGCGTCCGCAACCGTCACCGCCGCCGCTTCCTGCTCAAGGCCACCGACCGCGAGGCGACGATCGCCGCGGTGCGCGAAACGGTCGAGAACCTGGCCGCCGACCGCGCTCTGCGCGACGTCGCGATCTCGGTCGACGTCGATCCGCAGTAACGAAGACGCCTGGACCACTGTTGTCAAGGGGGAGAGTTTCGGACCCCAGGGCCTTAGCTCAGGCGTGGCGACCAGTTTTCTTGCATTTGTCGCGGCCGAACTTGCTCACGGTCGGATCGCACTGACCGACATTGGAACGGGCGCGATGGTTGGTGGTCTGCTCGGCGAGATAGCAGTCCGGATAGCACCTCTGTTTGGGCGCGAGTTGAACATGGATGGATGGCGAGAGGGAATGTTCTTCGGCGCTCTGATTGTCTTTGCCGCTTGGGTCTCCAACGGATTGGAGGGGTAAAATGCCGTTCATGTGGGAGAGGCGCATTCTGTCCTCGCTGATCGTCATCGCCCTTGGGGCAATTGGCGGCATGATCGGCGTGCATGGCTTCGGCCTCTTCCTGTACGTGGCTGTGATTGTTCCACTGGCGATGATCTTGGGCATCGTTTTCGAGCCGTGGATCCAGGTCCGGCATCGAAGCCATCTGCGCTGAGTCGATCCATACAATCGGTCTCGTGAGCGATCGGGCCGAGACCGATATCGACAACGCCGAGCGCGAGGAGCTCGAAGCGGAGCTGCTGGAGCGTCGCGAGGCCGCGTTGGCCCACGTGGTCAAGTTCGGCGACCCGGTGTTGAAGAGCAAGGCCTCGCCGGTGCGCGATTTCGGTCCCGAGCTGCGGACTGAGGTGGAGCGGATGATCGGGATCATGCGCGATGGCATGGGCGTGGGTCTCGCCGCCACCCAGGTCGGGGTGCTGCGGCGCCTCCTCGTCTTCCAGGCTGGCCCCGACAGCGAGCCGACGGCGCTGATCAATCCCGAGATCGAGTGGCTCTCGGACGAGGTCGTGGTCGCCGAGGAGGGCTGTCTCAGCCTTCCTCGCGTCTCGATGGACGTCGAGCGCCCGCTGCACGTCCGGATCGGCGGGCGCGACGCCGAAGGTGCTGAGATCCGCCTCGAGGCCTCCGGTCTCGAGGCGCGTGTGCTCCAGCACGAGATCGACCATCTCGACGGCGTGCTGATCCTCGACCGCGCCCCCCGCCAGCAGCGCAAGGGCGCCCTTCGCGCCCTGCGCGAGGGCGGCAGCTACAGCCCGCCGCTGGCCGACGAGGACGAGGCGGGCGAGGGCAGCGAGTACCGCGAGCCTCGCACCGACGCGTGAGAACGGTCTATCTCGGCACCTCGGAGTTCGCCGGCGTGGTCCTGCGACGGCTCGCCGGGTCCACGCACCGCCCCCTGCTCGTCGTCACCCCACCCGACCGGCCCAAGGGCCGTGGCCGGCGCACCCAGGCGCCCCCCGCGGCCGAGGCCGCGCGCGAGCTGGGGATCGAGCTCCTCCAGGCCGCCGACGTCAACGAGGAGGCGGCGCTGGAGCGGATCCGCGCCGTGCGTCCCGAGGCGCTCTCGGTCTGCGCCTTCGGCCAGATCGTCCGCGAGCCGCTGCTCTCGGAGTGGCCGATGCTCAACGTGCACCCCTCGCTCCTGCCCCGCTGGCGCGGCGCCGCGCCGATCGAGCGCACGATCATGGCCGGGGACGAGCGCACCGGGACGTGCGTGATGCAGGTGACCGAGGGGCTCGACTCCGGCCCGGTCGCCCTTCGCGAAGAGACTCCGGTCGGCGCCGAGGAGGACTTCGAGGCGCTCTCGGCGAAGCTTGCCGCGCTCGGCGGCGACCTCCTGGTCGGGGCGCTCGACCTGCTGGCTGAGGGGGCGCTCGATTTCGCCGAGCAGGACGAGGAGGGGGTGACGTATGCGGAGAAGATCGGCGCCGAGGAGCGGCGCCTCGATCCCTCGCGCTCGGCGGCCGAGCTCGCCCGGGTCGTCCGCGCCCTCACCCCGCACGTCGGCGCCTATCTCGAGACCAGCGGCGGCGAGCGGCTCGGGGTTCGCCGCGCCCGTTCGGTCGACGTCTCCGTCAAGGCCGGCGAGTTGCGCGCCGAGTGGGGGGCGCTGCTGCTCGGCTGCGGCCAGGGGGCGCTGCGCCTGGAGGTCGTGCAGCCTGCCGGGGGCAGGCCGATGGCTGCGGACGCCTTCCTCCGCGGCCACCCGCTGCCGAAACTGTGATCGCGCCCGCCCGCCTGCTCGCTTTCGAGACGATCAGGGCGACCTTTGAGGACGGCGCCCACACCGAGCGGGCCTTTCGCGAGGCCGCCGAGGAGCGCGAGCTCGACGGTCGTGAGCGAGCACAGGCCCAGCGACTCGCCTTCGGCGCCGTGCAGCGGCGTGGAACGATCGACGCCGCCCTCGACCGGCTCGTCGACCGGCCCCTGCGCCAGCTCGACCCGCCCGTCCTGGCCGGCCTGCGTCTGGGCACCTACGAGCTGCTCTTCGCCGACGGAACGCCCGATCACGCCGCCGTCGACCAGGCGGTCGAGCTGGTCAAGCGAGCCGGCGCGGCCCACGCCTCGGGGTTCGTCAACGCCGTGCTGCGACGCGCCGCCCGGGAGCGCGGCGGGCTCGTGGCGTCCCTGCTCGGCGACGACTCGACCGCGGAGGCGGCCTCCGTCGCGCACTCGGCCCCGCTCTGGCTGGCGCAGATGTGGTGGCGCGAGCTGGGCCCCGATGACGCCCGCTCGCTGCTTGCGGCCTGCAACGAGCCTTCCGAGCACGCCTTCCGGGTCAACACCCTCCGAGCCGACACCGACATGGTCCTGTCCAAGCTGCACGAAGCGGGCGTTGACGCCCATCCCGCCGCTTCCGGTGCGACTTATGTGCCTATGGGTGGCATGAGTCGCACTGAAGGAGAGGGTGAACCCTTGGCCGCACCGGAGATGGTCGTCGTCGAGGGGCGGACCGGCGACGTGGTGCCCGAACTGGTCGCGGCGGGGGAGCTGACCCCGCAGAGCCGCGGCTCTGCCGCCGTGGTCGAGCTGCTCGATCCCCAGCCGGGGCAGCACGTGCTCGACCTCTGCTCCGGGCCGGGAATCAAGACCGGCCAGATCGCGGCGCGGATGGAGGACCGCGGCGAGGTGATCTCGGTCGAGAGCGATCCCGCCCGTGCGGCCGAAGTGGCCGGCCAGGCCCAGCGCCTGGGGCTGCGCAGCGTCACCGTGATCGAGGCCAACGCCGGCGCGGCGGGGATGGCGCCCGGCTTCGACCGCGTCCTGCTCGACCCGCCCTGCTCGGACCTCGGTGCGCTCGCCTCGCGGCCGGATGCACGCTGGCGCAAGTCGCCGCAGGCGATCGAGCGCCTGGCCGGCGAGCAGCGACAGCTGCTGGGGCGCGGACTGGAGGCGCTTCGACCGGGCGGCCTGCTCGTCTACTCGACCTGCACGATCTCGCGCCGCGAGAACGAGGACCAGGTCGCGGGCCTCCTCGAGGCCGCCGAGTCCGGCGACGTTCCGGCCTTCACGGTCGACGACCTCGGCGCCCTCGCCCCCGGTCTCGCCTCGCCCGCCGACGGCCGTTGCCTGCAGGTGCGGCCCGACCGCGACGGCACGACCGGGTTCTTCATCTGCCGCCTGAGGCGCGATGATGGTCGGGATGACTGAGCCACCGGCAGCAGAGAGCTTGATGCGACGGGCGGCCTGCCCGGGCTGCGGCGAGCCGTGGCTGCGCCCGACGCAGCTCCCCGGCCGCTTCCGCTGCGTGTACTGTCTGCGCCGCTTCGAGCTCGTCTCGCAGTGCCCCAACTGCGGCGAGCACCAGACCATCGCCCGGATGAGCACCACCGAGGACATGACCTGCCAAATGTGTGGAGATTCGATGTTGAGGCCCGTATGAGCGAGCGGATGGGAGAGCTGATCGCCTCGCCGCGGGTCGCCCCCTCGATCCTCTCGGCCGACTTCGCACAGCTGGGCACCCAGCTGGACGAGGTGATGGACGCCGGCGCGCGGGTGATCCACTTCGACGTGATGGACGGGCACTTCGTCCCGCCGATCACAATCGGGCCGCTCGTCGCGTCCTCGATCGCCGACCGGGTCCACGCCGCGGCCGGCGCCGTCGACGTCCACCTGATGATCGAGGCGCCGGAGCGCCAGATCGAGGAGTTCGCCAAGGCTGGGGCGGACTCGATCACCTTCCACGAGGAGGCGACCCCGCACGCCCACCGCACGCTCGCGGCGATCCGCGAGCTCGGCTGCCTCGCCGGCATCGCGCTCAACCCCGGCACCCCGGCCGAGTCGATAGCCGAGCTGCGCGGCCTCGCCGACATCGTCCTCTGCATGACCGTCAACCCGGGTTGGGGCGGCCAGGCCTTCATCCCCGGCTCCCCCGACAAGGTTTCCCGCCTGAAGGCACTTTTCGGTGACGCGCGTATCGAGGTCGACGGCGGAATCGACGCCACGACCGTCGGTACGGTGGCAAAGGCCGGAGCCTCGTTGTTCGTGGCCGGCTCAGCTGTCTTCGGCGCCGATGATCCGGCCGCCGCTTATTCCGAGATCTCTGAAGTCATAGCGAGAGGCTGAGACCAAGCAGATCAAGGACGCAGGGAGCGTGGCGTGCTCCTGCACGCGAGCGACCGAGGACGCCGATATGCGCCGGTTTCAGCCTCTCGCGATCAAGGCACCAATCACCTCTTGCCACCAGGCCCGCTCTGCCGGGTCGTCGGGACCCACCCGCTGGGCGCGACGTTCGCACCAGTTCGCCAGCGAGCGCCGGTCGCCGATGGCGACCACCGTCTCGGTCGTGAGCGCGTAGCGACCGTCGGCGAGGGCGACGAGTGCGCTCAGCCGGTCGCGGCGACTGCGCAGGACGGAGACGACCGCGATGCCCTGCACCGAGCTCGGTGCCGACGGATCCTCGATATTCCCGCCCGGCCCGACCGAGAAGATCTGCGGGGCGCCGCGCTGCGGCAGGCGAGGAGGCGCGGGCGTACCCACTGGCCCCTCGTGCCAGCGCCTCGTCATTTCCTCGACCTCCTCGCGCAGCTCGCTGCGGACGAGGATGTGTAGCTCGTCTCCCTCGCGCACCATGGTCGAGCCCCGCGGCGGGATCGCGCGCCCGTCGCGGACGATGACGTTGACCAGCGCATCGCGCGGCAGCCCCAGTTCTCGGACCAGGTGGCCGGCTGCGGAGGCGCCGGGCTTGAGCCGGTAGGAGACGACGTCGCCGCCCATGCGGCGGATCCGTCCCGACTCGAGCAGCCGCCGCGGCAGCGCCGGCTCGTCGGTGGTCAGCCCGAGGCGCTGCGCCAGCGGCTCGAAACTCGCCCCCTGGACCAGGGTCGAGGTGACGACGACGAAGAAGACGATCGCGAAGAGCTGCTCGCCGGTGCCAACCCCGGCGACGACGGGGAAGGTGGCGAGCCAGATCGGCGTCGCTCCGCGCAGCCCCGCCCAGCCGAGCATCGCCCGCTCGCGGAAGTCGAGCGGAGAGAGGAGGGTGGAGAGGAAGGCGGCGACGGGGCGGGCGAGGAGGATCAGCACGGCCGAGAGGGCCAGGCTCTCCCAGACGACGTCGCCGAGTTCGCTGGGGAAGACGAGCAGGCCGAGCAGGATGAAGAGGCCGATCTGGGCGACCCAGCCGACGCCCTCGTGGAAGGCGACGATCGTGCGCCGGGCGGGGATGCTGGCCGAGCCGAGGGCGAGGGCTGTGAGGTAGACGGCGAGGAACCCGGATCCGTGGGCGACCTCGGCCAGTCCGAAGGCGAGTCCGGCGATCGCGATCGTCGCCACCGGGTAGATCCCGTCGGTCGGCAACCGCGCTCGGTCGAGGGCGGTCGTGGCGAGACGGCCCAGGGCGAGGCCGACCACCGCGCCGATCGCCAGTTTCAGGGCGAGCAGGCCCGCCATGTCGGCGAGGCCGTAGCCGGGCTCCTGGATCCATTCGATGAAGCCGATCACGAGCAGCAGGGCGACCGGGTCGTTCATCCCCGACTCCCCCTCCAGCGAGCGGGCGAGCCGCTTCTTCAGGGTCGAGCGGCGCAGCACGGCGAAGATGGCCGCGGAGTCGGTGGCGGCGATCGCGGCGCCGACGATCATCCCCTCGAGCACGCTGATGCCGAAGATCCAGTGGGCCGCGAGCCCCGCCGTGCAGGCGGTCACTGCTGTCCCGACCGTCGCCAGTGAGGCCGCGGTCCCGAGCACCGGCCGGATCTCCGACCAACCCGCGGTCAGCCCGCCCTCGAAGAGGATCAGGACGAGTGCGATCGTGCCCAGGGTGCGAGCCAGCTCGGCGTCCTCGAACTCGATACCGCCGATGCCCTCCGAGCCGGCCAGCATTCCCAGCCCGAGGAAGAGCAGCAGGCCCGGGATGCGCATCCGCTCGGCGAGCAGCGCCCCGAGGATGCCGGCTGCGAGCAGGCCGCCGCCGATCAGGATCAGCTCGGCGTCGTTTCCACTCACGACCCGAACCTACGTGTTCTCGTCGACTGCCGCGAGGCGCAGCTCGAGCTCCTCGGGGGAGCCAGGGGCCGGCACGTCCTCGGCGCGTTCATGGGGGCGGCGGTAGATCAGGTAGAGGAGGCCGAAGAGGACTCCGGCCGTCAGCAGGAAGCCGATCTCGATGCGGCGGAACTCTTCGCCGACCAGCGGCACGAAGTTCCAGGCGACGAAGAGTCCGGCGCAGAGGATCCAGCGGGCCGCGGCGCGGCGCACCTGCCCCTGCGCGACGCAGGCCTGGTTGACGGTGACCGAGGAGAGGTAGAGGCCGGTCCCGGCGGCGACCAGGAGCAGCCCCCCGCGGTCATAGCTGTACTTGTCGCTGAAGGCGAGTTGCATCAGCTGCGGACCGGCGATCAGGATCGCCAGCGCCATCAGGCCGGTGAAGGCGGCGATGCCGAGCAGGACCATCCGCACCGAGCGGTGGAACTCGTCCTCGCTGCCGGGCTCGGTGCTGGTGTGCAGGCCGGTGAGGTGGGGGAGGATGCTGGTTGAGACCGCCTGGAAGAGTTGCAGCGGCGCCCGCGCCAGCATCAGGACGTTGAAGATGTAGCCGGCGGCTTCGGCGTCCTGCAGGCCACGGGCGATCAGCGGGCCGGCGTTGAGGAAGGCCTGTTCGCTGAACATGATCACCAGCACCGCGGCGGCGAAGCCGGTGCCGTGGGCCATCGACACGGAGGCATCCTCCTTGGCTGCCTGCGCGGGCTCGGGCGCCGTCCGCGCACGCCGCGCAAAGACCAGCGGCACGACCGTCAGAGAGAGGGCAGGAGCGGCGACGATCCCGATCGCCACCCACGACTGGCCGCTGAGCAGGCTGACCGCGACCAGCACCGCGAACAGGGTGCGGAAGCAGGACTCGGAGAGGATCAGCGCCGTGAAGAGCCCGAAGCGCTTGACGCCGGCGAGGTAGCCGCGGGCGAAGTAGCTGGCGGCGTAGAAGAGGACGGCGGAGAAGTAGACCCAGTAGAGCGTTTCGTTGCCCTCGAGCAGGCCGTCCTGCAGCGGACCGCGGAAGGCCAGGGCGAGGACCGCGAAGAGCAGCGCCAGGCCGAGCTGGATCGTGGCGGCGTTGCGCGTGGTGCCGCCGATCGGCTCGCCCTTGACCAGGTGTTCTGAGATGTGGCGGGAGAGCAGCTGTTCGACCGGCCGGTAGAGGGTCGAGATCGTGATGAACACCGCCGACCAGACCACAGTGATCTCTCCGTAGTCGGGCTTGGAGAGAACGTGCGAGGCGATGAAGAAGTAGACGTAGGTGATCACGCCGGTGAGGCCGACGCCGATCGCGAGGAAGCTCGCCGTCTTGCCGTAGTCGGCGGTCGCCGAGCTGGCGCCCGCCTGGCCGCCGCGGCGGGCGCCCAGCGCCTTGCGCAGCGCCTGCATCAGCGGTCCGCTGCGCCGCGCTCGTAGTGGGAAGGCGGCACGTCGAGCGCCAGCTCGACCCGGCGCACGCGCTCGAAGACCCGTTGCGTCATCACCCGCTGTCCGGCCAGCAGGTCGCCGATCACGCCGAGCGCGAGCAGCTGGATCGCCGCGATGAAGAGCACCGCGCCGAGAATCAGCGACTGGATGTGGCCGCTGCTGTCGCCGTTGAGGATCCAGTCGAGCAGGAACGGCATCCAGGCGGCGAGGGCCAGGATCGCGACGAGAAGGCCCGCGGTGGCGAAGACCCGCAGCGGCTCGTAGCGGGCGTAGATGCGGAGGATCGAGAGCGCGTTGCGCCGCACGTAGCCGCCGGTCGAGCCGACGAGGCGCGACTCGCGCGTCTGCGGATTGGTTCCGATCTCCACCCCCTCGACGGCGACGAGCATCTTGCCCGCCTGGATCAGGCTCTCCAGCGTGTAGGTGAAGTTGTCGACGACGAGCAGCCCCAGGGCGGCCTCGCGGTTGTAGGCGCGGAAGCCCGAGGTGGTGTCGGCGATGGCGGTGCCGGCCAGCCGGCTGACGACCCAGCTGCCCAATTTCTGCAGGGCTTTCTTGGAGCCCGAGAAGTGCTCGATCTGCGACGTGCGGCGGTCGCCGACGACCATGTCGGCCTCGCCGGCGAGAATCGGCGCCACCAGCTTCGGGATGTCGGAACCGCGGTACTGGTTATCGGCGTCGGTGTTGACGACGACGTCGGCACCGAGCTTGAGGCAGGCGTCGAGCCCCGCCTGGAAGCCCGCCGCCAGGCCCTTGTTGTTGGTCAGCCGGACGATGTGCTCGACCCCGTGCTCGCGGGCGACCTCGACCGTGCCGTCGGTCGAGCCGTCGACGACGACCAGGAGCTCGACCTTCTCGATGCCCGGGATCTCGCGCGGAATGTCGGCGATCGTTGCCGGGAGAGTTGCCTCCTCGTTGAGGCAGGGGATCTGGACTATGAGCTTCATAGGGCGGGGTCAGGGTATCCGGGGGGTCGGTCTGTGGGCGCCCTCCCGCCCGGACAAGCGCCGGCCTAAATTAGGCCGGCGCTTTGAGTATCCGCCCGTTCGGGAGGGCGCCCACA
>DATDAQ010000091.1:0-4525 GCA_036525295.1 Solirubrobacterales bacterium
CGGGCAGCTTCTTGCCCTCCAGGAACTCGAGCGACGCGCCGCCGCCGGTCGACACGTGCGTCACCGCATCGAGCTTCTTCGCGCGGCCGAGCGCGGCGACGGAATCGCCGCCGCCGACCACGGTCGTCCCCGGCGCCGCGGCGACGGCCGCGGCGACCGCGCGGGTGCCGGCCGCGAACGGGGGCAGCTCGAAGGCGCCCATCGGCCCGTTCCAGAGCACGGTGCCGGCGGCGCCGATTGCCTCGGCGTAGGCGGCGGCGCTGCGCGGCCCGACGTCGAGCCCCATCCAGCCGTCGGGAACCTCGACGCCGTCGCTCTCGCGCACCTCGGTGGCGGCGTCGAAACTCTCGCCGAGAACGAGGTCGACGGGGAGTCGCAGCTCACAGCCGGAGCTCGCCGCCTGCTCCAGCGCCTCCGCCGCCAGCGTCACACCCTCCTCCTCGACCAACGAGTTGCCGGTTGCGATCCCCTGCGCGCGGAAGAAACTGAAGCACATCGCGCCGCCAATCAGGATCTCGTCGGCGACCTCGAGAAAACGGTCGATGACGCCGACCTTGTCGCTGACCTTGGCTCCGCCGAGCACGACCAGCAGCGGTCGCTGCGGCGACTCGACCACCCGGGTCAGCTCCGTCACCTCGCGCTCCAGCAGCAGTCCCGCGTAGCCGGACAGGTGCCCGGCGACCCCCGCCGTGCTGGCGTGGGCGCGGTGGGCGGCGCCGAAGGCGTCGTTGACGTATATGTCCGCGAGCCTCGCCAGCGATTCGGCGAGCGCCGGGTCGTTCTCCGTCTCTCCCGGCTCGAAGCGAACGTTCTCGAGCAGCAGCACGTCGCCTGCGCCGAGGCCCCCCGCCATCGTCTCGACGTCCTCTCCGACCACGGCCGGTGCCTGGCGCACCAGGACTCCGTCGAGCAGCTCGGATAGGCGCTCTCCCACCGGCAGCATCGAGAGCTCGGGCACGACCTTCCCCTTGGGCCGGCCGAGGTGGGAGACGAGAACCACCGAAGCGCCCCGGTCCCGCAACAGTTCGATCGTCGGCAGCGCCGCCCGGATCCTCGTGTCGTCGGACACCCGGCCCCCGTCCAGCGGGACGTTGAAGTCGACCCGGACGAGGACGCGCCTGCCGGCGACCTCGGCGTCCCGGACGCTTGCCCTGGAAAAGCTCACGACCCGGCCGGGATCAGAGGACCTTGCCGACCAGCTCGACGCAGCGGTTGGAGTAGCCCCACTCGTTGTCGTACCAGGCGACTGCCTTGACCATCCTGCCGTCGCCGATCGCCATCGTCTGTCCAGAGTCGAAGATCGAGGAGTGCGGATCGCCGACGATGTCGGTGGAGACGATCGGGTCCTCGGTGTAGGAGAGGATGCCCTTCAGCGGGCCCTCCGCGGCGGCCTTGACCGCCGCGTTGACCTGGCCGACCTCGAGCGGGTTCGGGGTCGAGAAGACGAGGTCGACGACCGAGCCGGTCGCCACCGGAGCCCGCATCGCGATGCCGTTCAGCTTGCCGTTCAGCTCCGGCAAGACGAGGCCGACGGCCTTCGCCGCGCCGGTCGTCGTCGGGATCAGGTTGAGCGCCGCGGCCCGCGCCCGGCGCAGGTCGGAGTGCGGCATGTCCTGCAGGCGCTGGTCGGCCGTGTAGGCGTGGATCGTCGTCATCAGGCCCTGCTCGATCCCGAACTCGTCGTTCAGCACCTTGGCCAGCGGCGCCAGGCAGTTGGTCGTGCAGGAGGCGTTGGAGATGATCTCGTGCCTGTCTTTGTCGTAGTCGCTGTCGAAGTTGACCCCTAGGGCGACGGTCACGTCGGGCTCCTTGGCCGGCGCCGAGATGATCACCTTCCTGGCGCCCGCCGTGAGGTGCTTGGCGGCGTCGTCGCGGGCCGTGAAGAAGCCGGTCGACTCGATCACCACGTCCACCCCGAGGTCGCCCCAGGGCAGCGCCGCCGGGTCGCGCTCGGAGAGGACCTTGATCGCCGTCCCGTCGACCGAGATCTCATCGCCGGAGACGCTCACCTCACCGGGGAAGCGACCGAGGATCGAGTCGTACTTGAGCAGGTGGGCGAGCGTCGCCGGGTCGGTGAGGTCGTTGACGGCGACGAACTCGAGGTCGGCCCCGGCCGCGTGCGCGGCCCTGAAGACGTTGCGCCCGATCCGCCCGAAACCGTTGATGCCGACCTTCACTGCCATTGAGTCAAACCCTCCTGGAGTAGATGTGTCGATGTTATGGGCCTGAACCAGCCGGCCCGGATACGTCAGTCGGACCCGATCGTGATCTCTATCTCATACCCGTCGGGATCCTTGAGGAACGCCGAGTAGGAGCCGGAGCCATAGGAGCGACGCTCCCCCGGGTCCGAGACGCTGACGCCCCCGGCGTTCATGCCGCCTTCCCAAGCCGCCTTTACAGCGACGATGCCGAGACCGGAGAAGCTGAGCAGTCCGAAGCCCGCCTTCGGCTCGTGATGAGCGGAGATGAAGAAGACGGGCTTGGCGATTCCCCAGCCGACGGTTTCGTCCTCCTCGAAATGGCGCCGCCAGCCAAGGGGCGCGAGCAGCGAGTCGTAGAACGACGCGCTCCGCTCGAGGTCGGACACCTCCAGTAGAACGTGGTGCAGCATGCGGCAGGGAGGCTATACCGGCGGGCGGATTCGGTGCCGCGTCAACCAACGTCGCCCCGTTCTGGCGGCTGCAAGCCGTCGCCTGGCGTTGTCCTCAGTCGGCGAAGTAGCGCTGCTACTCCGCCTCCCTGCGTCCTAGCCAGGCTCGCCTTTCGCACGCCAGACACGTGCCGACGTTGGCGGACGCGGCACTAGCCGCCGCGCGGGGTCCAGCGGAAATAGCGGATCGCGAGCAGGAGACCGGCGACGCCCCAGATCGCGACGACGGCGAGGTTGCCCCAGTCCATGCCGCTGGCACCGCCGGGAATGTAGGCGTCGAAGAAGGCCTGGAAGAAGTCGCGGACGGGGAAGTGATTGGCGAAGTCGGTGACGCCCTGTGGCAGCTCGTCTTCGGGGATGAACACGCCGGAGAGGAAGTACAGGGGGAGAAGCAGCGCGTTGACGATCGGCGCGGCGGCGTCCTGCGAGGGGATCACCGCGGTAAGGGCTATTCCGAGGCAGCAGAAGGCGGCGGCGCCGACGACGAGGACAACGACGATCTCCGGCAGCTGCGCCCAGGGAATCGCGACGCCGTAGAGAACGCGGCCGAGCGCCGCGACCAGGGCGAGCATGATCAGGGCGAGGACGATCGAGTTGCCGATCCGGCCGGCGATGAAGACCCAGGCGGGCATCGGCGTCCCCCGCCCGCGCTTCAACCGGCCGTCCTCGCGCGCGATCACCAGCGTCATCGCGAGGTTCTGCATCGTCGCCGAGATCACCGCGAGGGTGATGATCGCCGGCACGTAGTAGGCGGTGGTATCGATCCCGCCGCGCACGTCGATCGTCTGGTCGCCGAACACCGTGGCGAAGATCAGCAGCAGGATGACCGGGAAGCCGACCGTGAAGAAAACGGCCGCCGGATTGCGCCAGAAGGCCTTCTGGTCGTAGCGGAACTGGTGGGCGACGAGCGCCGGGCCGCTCATCGCTCGCCCTCTCCGCTCTCGGAAGTCAGGGAGAGGTAGACGTCCTCGAGGCTGGGCCGCGTCACTTCCAGCCCCTCCAGGTCGAGGCCTTCGGCCACGACACGCCCGGTCAGCTCGTGCAGGTCGGTGACCGGCGTCCTCGTCTGCACCGAGACCTCCTCGCCGCCGAGGCGATACCTGATCGTGGTCGGCAGGCTCTCGCGGTCTCCCAGGCCCCCGGGGGCGCCGCTGGCGACGATCTCGCCGGCGGCGATGATTGCCGCCCGGTCGGCGAGGCGTTGCGCCTCGTCCATGTAGTGGGTGGTGAGGAATACGGTCTTGCCGAGGTCGCGCAGCCCCTCGATCACGTCCCAGGCCTGGCGGCGCGCCGAGGGGTCGAAGCCGGTCGTCGGCTCGTCGAGGAAGAGCAGCTCGGGGTCGCCGACCAGGGCCATGCCGACGTCGAGGCGGCGCTGCTGCCCACCGGAGAGGCTGCCGGTGCGGGCATCCGCCTTGGCCCCGAGGCCGACCAGCTCGATCGTCTCCTCGACCGGGCGCGGCGCCCGGTAGTACCCGGCGTAGAGCCCGAGCGACTCGCGCACGGTGAGGTAGGGGTCGAGCCGGCAGCCCTGCAGGACGATCCCGATCCGCTCGCGCCAAGCGCGCCCGGCCTGCTCGGGATCCTCACCCAGCACGGCGACCTCCCCCCCGCTGCGCTTGCGGTACCCCTCGAGGATCTCCACCGTCGTCGTCTTGCCGGCGCCGTTGGGCCCGAGGAAGGCAAAAACCTCGCCCGCCTGGACGTCGAGGTCGATGCCCCGCACCGCCTCGAAGTCGCCATAGCTCTTGCGCAGGCCGCGGATGGAGATGACGGAGTCGGGCAAAGCCGGGCGATTCTATGGACGCGGGCGCTTCAGCCGTCGACGTCGGCGTCGCGGTGCTTGACGTGGACCACCACGTCGTCGCGCCCGTC
>DATDAQ010000092.1:0-21958 GCA_036525295.1 Solirubrobacterales bacterium
TGGGTCCCCGGGGAACTCCCGGCGAAGCCGGCCCCGGGGACCCACCCCCGACGCCCGGCCCAGACCCCTACTCGACAGCCCGCTCTTGGCGCGACCCGATCGCCCAGACGACAGCGAGGCCGAGCACTGTCCCGGGGATCGCGATCAGCGCGGTAAGCAGGTCTGTATCTCCCAGACTCCGGCCCGAAGCCGCCTGGACGATCGCGCCGAAGACCACAGCCCCCGTCGTGGCCCCGAGCAGCGCACCGACGATTCCCTGCCAGAAGCGATCCGGGATGAAGACCGTGAAGTGCCAGAGGGCGAGACCCATCGTGAACCAGACGACCATTGCCATGGTTAGCGGTTCCTCCCGTGCTTGCGTCGTTGCTGGCGGCGTTCGCGACGTCGTTCGTTTCGCTCGCGCCGCGCCGCCTCGACCGGGTCGGTGGTGGGTGGCTCGCCGTTGCTCGAAGGCTCGCCGCCCTGCAAGGGCGGCTCTGCCTCAACGGTAGCCACCGCACTCGCCGCCGGCCGCTCCGAGCGTCGTGAGGCGATTTCCTCCTCGAGCTCCACATCGCTCTCGTCCTCGTCCAGGCGCGCCACTTCGAGCTCGTCGGCGAAGGCGGGAACGCTGCCGAGCGCCGCGGTGATCCGCTCGCGCCGGCGCACGAAGCTCGGCTCGCGTTCCTTCCAGGCGTTGAGCACCGGCGAGGCGATGAAGATGGACGAGTAGGTACCGGAGGCGATCCCGACCATCATCGCGAAGGCGAAGTCCTGCAGCGTCGAACCGCCGAAGATCAGCAGCACGGTGACCAGGAAGACGGCCGACAGACCGGTGATCAGCGACCGGGTCAGCACCTCGCTCATCGAGCGGTTGACTATCTGCGAGAAAGCGGCTCGCGGCATGCGCGGCACGTTCTCACGCACTCGGTCGAAGACGATGATCGTGTCGTAGAGCGAGTAGCCGAGAATCGTCAGGAAGGCCGCCACCGTGGCACTCGACACCTCGCGACCGGTGAGTGAGTAGACGCCGGCGGTGATCAGGATGTCGTGCGCGACCGCAATCAGAACCGGGACCGCGTACTTGGCCTCGAAGCGGAAGGCGACATAGGCGGAGATCAGGAGCAGCGAGAAGATGATCGCGAGAATCGCGCTGCGGGCGACCTGCTCGCCGAAGGTCGGGCCCACGCTGGTGTTTTCGAAGCTGCCCGGCTGAATGTCGAACTCCGACTGGAGGGCGGCCCGTACGTCGGCCACCCCTCCCGGTTGCAGCTCGCCCGCCTGGACCTGGAAGCCGGCGCCGAACGCCTCGTCGTCGGTCTCCTGGACCTCGGCGTCGCCGAGCCCCACCGTGTCGAGCGTATCCCGCACTTCCTCGACGGTGGCGCTTTGCTCGGGGGCGAAGTTGAGCCGCGTACCCGACTCGAAGTCGATGCCCAGGTTGAGCTGGCTGAGTGACAGCGAGAGGGCACCGACGATGAGGATCATGCCGGAGGCCGAGAAGAACCAGCGGCTGGCGCCGATGAAGTCGAAGTGCCACCGCAGGCCCGAGTTCTCGGTGCCCGCGCCGAGGAAACGCGGTGAGTTGAGCAACCGCCCGCGGCCGAAGGCGGCGAGCAGCGCCTGGGTGAAGACCACGGCGGTGAACAGCGAGACCAGGGTGCCGACGCCGAGCGTGAAGGCGAACCCCTTGACGCCGGCGGTGGCCAGCACGAAGAGGATGAAGGCGGTGAGCAGGGTGATGACGTTGGCGTCGACGATGGTCGCGATCCCGCGCCTGTAGCCCACCGGGATCGCGGCGGACATGCTGCGCCCCGCCCGCACCTCCTCCTTGATCCGCTCGAAAATGATGATGTTGGAGTCCGCCGCGACACCGATCGTCAGGATCAGGCCGGCGATGCCCGGGAGTGTCATCGTGATCGGGATCAGCTTGATCAGGGCGAAGAAGAAGACCGCGTAGACCGCCAGGCCGAGCACCGCCACCAGCCCGAGGAAGCGGTAGTAGATGATCAGGAAGGCGATCACCAGAAGCAGTCCGATGATCCCGGCGCGCAGCCCCTGCTCGAGCGCCTGTTCGCCCAGCGTGGCCGAGACCTCCGACTGGCTGATCAGCTTCAGGTTGATCGGCAGCGCGCCGATCTGCAGCACGGTCGCCAGGTCCTGGGCTTCGGTGACGCTGGTGAAGCCACCCGAGATCTGAGCTCCGGTGCGGCCGTCGATCCCGTCGGGGTTTTCGGCGAAATTGATGATCGGGCGGGTTTTGACTTCGTTGTCGAGGACGACGGCGAAGCGCCCGGAGAGCTGTTCGGCTTCTTCTCCGGCGGTCGGGCCGATCGCCCGCGCGGCGCCGCGCTGGGCGATCCTGCGCGTGACCTCCTGGAACGCCTGCTGCCCCTCGTCGGTGAATCCGAAGGAGACGTTGGGGGCGCCGGCTTCGTTGTATTCCTGCTTGGGCCGCGTGACGTCGAGCCCCGATAGCGCCGGCCGGTCACGCAGCGCGTACCAGCCGGGCTCGCCGTTCTCGAGGACCTGACCGTTGCGGTCGTTGGGCAGTTCGGAGACGACGATGGTCCCGGAGGGGACCTCGATCACGACGCCCTTCTTGGGACGCTTCTCCCCGGTCGGCTTCAGAAAGAGGTCTTTCTTGGCGAACTCCGGCCCGGCGATCAGCTCATGCTGTTTGGACTCGGTGAAGAGGTAGAAGCGCGGCCTGCTGGTCGAGCAGGTGGTGCAATCTTCGACGGGCTCCTGTTCGGAGGCCAGCTTGACCGCGTTGTAGGCGACCGGGAAAGCGCCGGAGTAGAGCAGCTGCTGGTTTTCGAATTTGGCGATGTTGCGATTCGCGGCTTCCCATTCTTCGGTCGCCTTCTGCAGCGCGCCTTCGGGCGGTTCGGCACCGGGACGGCCGGCGATCGCGAACTCCTGCCCGATCAAGTTCGGTTCCCAGTCGTAGAAGAAGAGCTGGGCGGTCGTCCCCACTTGGTCGATCGCCCGTTGCGCGTTGCTGACGTCGGGAAGGCTGACCGCGATTCCGTCCTCGCCGATGCGCGAGACCTCGGGCTCGGCGACGCCGAACTTGTCGATCCGCTCGCGGATGATCTCGATCGAACGTTCGATGTCCTCACCGCTGACCGACTCGACCTGGTTGGTGGGCGTGCCCTGGTAGATGAGTTCGACCCCACCTTTCAGGTCGAGTCCGAGCTTGGTCGAGCTCGAGCTGATCACCAGCAGCGAAGCGGCGATCAGGCCCGCCACGAAGATGAGGACGAAGCGGTTCCAGCGTCCCATCCTCTTCATCTGCCGCACCTCCCCCGCATCGTCCTACCCCTCCGGCGTGAGGACGATGAGAAGCCCTCCGTCGTCGTCATAGGCGGGAAACACATCGGCCACCGCCTCCGCGGGCAGATCGCCCTCTGCGTTGACCGAGACCCGCTTCCCGAGCGAGCGCACGCCCCACTCGAGCGACGTTTCGATCGGGTCGCCCGAGACGCCGCCGTTGGCCGCCCGCGGCTCGCGGCGCGCGTCGGGCTCCCGCCATTCGAGCCCCAGCACCTCCTGCACCGGCCGGCCGATCACGTCCTCGTCGGTGAGGCCGGTCAGCTCGAAGCTGCCCCGGCCCGCGTCGATCACCCTGGCCTGCTGGTCGCAGACGAAGAAGGCCGCGTTCGGTGCCGGGTAGTAGTCGTCGAGCAGCTCGAAGACGAAGCCGAAACCGCATTTCGAGCAGCCCTTCGGACGGGCGCTGAAGCCCGCGGTTCGCTCCGCGCTGGCCTCCCTGTGGCCGCAGTTGGGGCAGATGAAGAACGGCATCCCCCGCCAGGTTACTGAGAGTGACTTTTAGAAGAGGCTTCTTGCGGCATCGGGAACCTGCAGGCCCAGGTGCTCGTAGGCCCTCGGGGTGATCACGCGGCCCCTCGGGGTCCGCTTGAGTAGGCCCTGCTGCAGCAGATAGGGCTCGAGCACGTCCTCGATCGTGTCCGCCTCCTCGCCGATCGCGACGGCCAGGGTCGAGAGGCCGACCGGGCCTCCGGCGAACTTGCTGGCAACCGTGTCGAGCAGGGCGCGGTCGCTGCGGTCGAGGCCGCCGGCGTCGACCTCGAGCATCTTCAGGGCCGACGCCGCGACCTCGGCGTCGATCGCCCCGCGGTCCTTGACCTGGGCGAAGTCCCGCACCCGCTTCAGCAGTCGGTTCGCGACCCGCGGCGTGCCACGGGAGCGCTCGGCGATCGTCCGCGCCCCCTCCGGGTCGATCGCGACGCCGAGGATGCCGGCCGAGCGGACGACGATCTCCCCGAGGTGCTCCGGGTTGTAGTGCTCGAGGCGGTGGGAAAGGCCGAAGCGATCCCGCAGCGGGGTGGTCAGCAGCCCGGCCCGGGTGGTGGCCCCGATCAGCGTGAAGGGCGGCAGCGGCAGGGTAACGGTGCGGGCCCCGGCGCCCTGACCGAGCACGACCGGCAGCTCTCCGTCCTCCATCGCCGGGTAGAGCGTCTCCTCAACCGCGCGGCCGAGCCGGTGGATCTCGTCGACGAAGAAGACGCTGCCGGGCTCCAGAGCGGTAAGGAAGGAGGCGACGTCGGCCTTGCGCTCCAGCGCCGGGCCGGCAGTCTGCACCATCGGCACGCCCATCTCCTCGGCGACGATGTGGGCCAGCGAGGTCTTGCCGAGGCCGGGCGGACCGGCCAGCAAGACGTGATCGAGCGGCTCGTCGCGGCCACGCGCGGCCTCGATGAAGATCGCCAGCTGATCGGTGACCTGAGTCTGGTTGACGAAGTCGGCGAGCCGGCGCGGGCGCAGCGAGCGATCGAGATCCTCGTCGGGCGCGTCGGCGCGAGCGTCGTGAACCCGCACGCCATCAACGGCCGCCTCCTCTGCTCCCGCGAGGGCCTGAGAATCAGATATGGACAGGCCCTCGCTCCCGCGTCCGGGGGCGGCCGGTACATCCTCGATGCCTGGTGTCCGAATGCGTTTCTGGCTCATGCCTTGCTCCGTGAGGTCCCGGCCTTGCGCAGGGCGGCCGCGATCAGCTCCTCGGCGTCACCGCTGTCGATCCCGTCGAGCAGCTGCTCGGCCTCCAGTGGCGCGTAGCCGAGGTTGATCAGGCCGTCACGCGCAAGGGAACGGGCGTCCTCGGCGTCGCCGATCGGCGCCACCTCTTCCTCCAGCGCCCCGGCGATCTTCTCTCTCAACTCGACGATGATCCGCTCGGAGGTCCGCTTGCCGATGCCCGGCACGGCCTGGAAGCGCTTGGCGTCGCCGGCAGCGATCGCACGCAGGAGCTCGCGCGCGGGCCCGCCCGAGAGCGCGGCGAGGGCAACCTTGGGGCCGACCCCGCTGACCGAGATCAGCTCGCCGAACAGGTCGCGCTCCTCCTCGGAGGCAAAGCCGAAGAGGGCGAGCGAGTCCTCGCGGGAGATCAGCTCGGCATGCAGGAAGGTCTCGCGCCCGGTGGCCGGCACCGCCTTCAGGGTCTCCGCCGACACGGCGAGTCGGTAGCCGACCCCTCCAGCGTCGATGACGACGTGATCTGGACGGCGCACCATCACCTCTCCGCGGACGGCGGCGATCATGCCGCCGGCCTCGCGCCCTGCGCCACGGCGCCCGCAGCCGCGACGGCCGCCTGGTGCCCGGTGCCTCCGCCGTGGCAGATCGCCACCGCAAGCGCGTCGGCGGCGTGGTCGGGCGTCGGCGGCTCGGGCAGGCCGAGCAGGGTGCCGACCATCCGCTGCACCTGCTCCTTGCCGGCGGCGCCGGACCCGCAGACGGCCTTCTTGATCGCCTGCGGGGTGTAGGTGAAGCAGCGCACGCCGCGCTGGGCCGCCGCCAGCATCGCCGCCCCGCTGGCCCTGCCGACGGCCATCGCCGAGTGGACGTTCTTGCCGAAGTAGAGGTCCTCGAGCGCCATCGCCTTCGGCTCGTGCCACTCGATCAGCTCCGAGAGGGCGCCGTGGATACGCTCCAGGCGCAGCTCCATCGGCAGCTCGGGCGAGGTCTCGACGACGCCGCCGTCGAGCGCGACCATGCGGCTGCCCTCGATCCTGACCACGCCGAAGCCAAGGTTGGCTGCGCCGGGGTCGATCCCCATCACGACTTGCATGGGAAGTGATTCTGGGAGTAGCCCCGGATGCCTTGTCAGGCAGCCTGGGTTGCCAGCTTTTCGATGATGTCCTCGGGCACGTCGAAGTTGGCGTGGACCTCGTTGACGTCGTCGTGCTCCTCGAGCGTGTCGACCAGGCGCAGCAGCCATTCCGCATCGGTGCCCTTGACCATCACGGTGCTCTTCGGCTCCATCGCGACGTCTGCCGAGGCGATCTCGACCCCGGCGGCCTCGAGCGCCTCGCGCACCGCGCCGATGTCGCCCGGCTCGCAGACCACCCGCAGGCGGTCGCCGTCCTCGCGCACGTCCTCGGCTCCGGCGTCGATCGCGACAATCAGGTCCTCTTCGCCGTAGCGGCCGGCGTCGACCGCGACCACGCCGCGTTTCTCGAAGATCCAGGCGACCGACCCGGGCTCGCCGAGGCTGCCGTGGTGCTTAGTGAAGGCGTGGCGGATGTCGGCGCTGGCGCGGTTGCGGTTGTCGGTCAGCGCCTCGACCAGGATCGCCGCGCCGCCAGGCCCGTAGCCCTCGAAGAGAATGCTCTCGATTGCAGCGGCATCGGTGCCGATGCCGCTGCCGCGGTCGATCGCGCGCTGGATGTTGTCCTTCGGCATCGAGGCTTCGCGGGCCTTCTGGACCGCGGTCGCCAGCGCCGGATTGCCGTCGGGATCGCTGCCGCCATCGCGGGCTGCGACCGTGATCGCCCGCGCCAGCTTGGTGAAGAGCTTGCCGCGTTTTGCGTCCGCGGCTCCCTTCTTGTGCTTGATCGAAGACCACTTCGAGTGACCGGACATAGCTGCCATTCTATGAATCGGACATGACCACCGAATCGCACAGCGTCAGGCCGGTCAGGGGATTGGTCGCCAGCGTCGTCTTCGTCGCGATGCTGCTCGCTGCCCTCTCGATCTGGACCGCGATCCCGCTGACTTGGATCTACATCGGGTCCAAGGTCTCCCACACGCAGTTCCCGAGCACCGGCCCCTACTTCGTCGTCGCCGCCGGGACCCTCATCTCGATCCTGCTGATCGCCTGGCTGATCGGCCGGCTCAACCGTCTCTACATCCAGATCACAGGGACCAACCGGCTGGCCCCGATGCGCGCACCCTGGCTGAAGAGCATGCGCGACACATCGCCTCAGGCGGGCTCGACCACCGTCGTGGAGGCGGTGCTGATGGGCTCGGTCCTGCTCGCTGCCTTCTGCCTGACCGTCTGGTTCTTCTTCCTCGCCGGATCGCCGATCCCGAACCAGTAGGCCCGGCGGGCTACCTGTCGCAATCGTTTCGCAGCACCGGCCGCAAGTTGCGCGCACTGCCGTTCTGGGCCTTGAACCGCACGATCGCCGAGTTGACCTGAGCGCAGAGGTTGGTGCTGTTGACCAGCAGTCCCTTTTTGCCGCCCTTCATGGTCAGCACGAACTTCGACACCGGGGCGTCGGGGACCTGTGCAAACGTGGTCCGGATGCCGCCCCTGACGGTGTCGATCCGACCAGCGAGGACGACCTGGATCTGGCCCCGCAGGTCGGCCACCAGGTCCGGTAGCTCGTTGCTGGACGAGCGCAGGTAGACCGGCCCTTCCAGCGGGTCGTCGAGCAGGGGCGTGATCGCTCTCGCGCGTCCATAGACCGCCCCGGGGGGACAGCTCGACTGGGCGAACTGGACACGGGTGCAGATCGTCTTGATGTGCGCTTGGTCGAGGAACTCGGAGTGCGGCAAAGCGACCGTGGCCCGCGCGATGTTCGCCCCCCTCTTGGGCATATTCAGGACCGCGCGCAGCCGGGGATGACCGCCGCGGCTGGTCTTCCCGCTCAGCCTGAAAGCCAGCTTCGGCCTGAAGCCCAGGTCGCTGCAGCCACCGGCCTGGAAGCGGCTGGTCGGGCGGGCGGTGGTGCCTTTCTCCGAGAAGACCTCCGCCACCACCTCCCTGGCGGCGCAACTGGTCGGATTGAGGGCAAAGTCAGGCCGGTCGACGGCCACCTGGATCGATCGGTACCGGACGGGCACTCCTTCGAGGATCTGCGGAAGGGGATCGGACTTCACAGTCACCCGGGTGGTTTCGGGGTCGATCTCGATGGCAGCTCTCGTGACGACGGTTCCCAGGTCGAACGGGCCGGCCTGCGCGGGCGTCTTGACGACCAGGCTGTAGGGGGCGCCCTTGTAAGGGCCCGAGATGTAGACGCCCGTCGGATCCTTACCCGGCTGGGGAATCCAAAGGGGGCTGGTGCCGGGGCCGACCGCGACCGCGGTCGCACCGATCTTCGAGCGGGAGGGACAGTTACCGCTTTCCGCTGAGACCCCCTCGCAGAGAGGGACGCCAGCGAGCTTCGCGAGGAGGCCGGAGGGCAGCATGACGTCGAGCCCCGAGACGTTCTCTTCGCCCGATTCCCTGGTCAGGCCAGTGATCAAGGGCGAGAAGGCGCCAGCGGCCGCGTCGATGGTTCCCGCGGACAGCTTCGGGCTGAAGCCCCCGGCGCCGCAGCCTCGATCGATGGTCATCGGGGCGTCGCCGCTGACGGGTGAGCCTCCGGACCAAGGCGTGAATTCGTAGTGGGTCTGGTAGGTCCCGCAGGACGACGGGGTGGAGAGGACGCCCCGTGGGCCTCCCTTGAAGTGGAGCTTGAGCCGTCGAAGCGGGACCTGCGGATTCCCCCCGGCCCGCGCCGTGCCGTTGAAGACGGTGGTGAGCTGGCCCGTGTCCGGGTCGGCATGGATCTCGCCGGGGATCTTGACGTGGACGCCGAGTTCGTCGGTCACCAGCCATATCCCGAAGAGATCGCCCTGGCGCGGCGTGCGCTGGTAGATGTCGCCATGCAGAACCCTGGAGAGCTGCGGCACGTCGAATTCGGCGCTGCCGATCTTCGCTGCGTCAGGGCAGGCGGCGGGCAGGCGGGTCTCGAGCCCCACCTGTTTGCTGCTACATGCCTCCAGGCCATCGGCGGCCCCGGGCGCAATCGCCACCCCTTCGGGCAGGGTCACGGTCGCGTAGCGGAGCTCGGCGCTCGCCCGTCCGCCGACCGTTTCGTCTTGGGGGACGTCGAGCTGTGCGTCGAGACCGGTGGGCGACGCCGCTTCGCTGTTCGTCGGCGTCACCGAGAGATTGGGATCGAAGGCGACCAGGCCGCATCCGGTGATCTCAGGCAGCGCCGCGGAGGCTTCGGAGAACTGGCCGGGGAGCTGGTGGCTGTCGGTCGCGAAGCCGACCTCCATGGGTCCTCCGCAGCTCGTCGGGTTGGTCATGAAGGGAGCCGGTGCGAGCCCGAATTCGCGTGGCGGGGATTCAGATTTGACTTCCAGGAACGCTTCGCGTGGGGTCAGTCGTTCGGTGTCATGACTGTGGTCCGCCGGCACAGCCCACAGCGTGGTCGTCGCCGAGACCAGTTTCTCGTTGGCGGGCACGCCTTCCAGGGTCGCCGTCAAGCCGTAGTCGCCCTCCGAGCGAACCTGCACGTTTATGTAGTTGGGAAGGGTCGTCGCCAGGAAACCCAGCCTCGCCACCGTGTCTCCGGCTGGGGCTTCCATGTTGTAGACCGGCTCGGTCAGCGTGTGCACGTTGTAGAGGTTGATTACGGCGACTCCCACCTGCGAGTCCAGCGGGCAGCCGCCTTCGTCGAAAGAGGTCGTCAACTGCAGCGTCGTGCACTGCTCGACGGCGTTGGGATTACCTATCAGCCCGGGCGGAAGGCTTACCGAGATGTTGCGTGTTCTAGCGTACGGTTCGTGCAACCCATTGGAGTCAGCGGGGCTGCCCGGGTCCGTCTTCAGCTCGAACGACGTGGTGAAGTCCGGATGGGCCCCAGCCTGCGTCGTGGAGAGCGATGCCCCGACCGCAGCCAGCCCGTAGTCGGAATAGGCGGCTGGAGCGGGGGTTGGCACGGCGAGCATCGCCACGCACAGGGCCATCGCCGGGAGAAGCGATCCCGCCCCTGAGCGAAGGTGCGCCGTCGCTCTGATCATCCCGCACCCCCGTGGTTCCGGTGGGAACGTCTGCCCTTGTGCTTCTTCACGCAGCGGCTCCTGCCATGGCGCTTGACCCGGTGGGTTCCCTTTCGGCAGCGCCGCGGCTTGGGTCTTATCTGGGTGCCGGTTTGCGAGCCCTCGCTGCCTAGCCTCGGCAAGAGAGGCGCGGACGTCGGCGCGCCCTGGCAGTTGTCCTCGACCACGCAGGGCGTTGTCCCTGCCACGCCTTGGAAGCCACCGCCGATCCGTGCGTCGTAGATGGCCCCAGCGCCCCCGGAGCGATCCTCGGGCAGCAGCGCGTCGCGCGTAACGAAGAAGACGTCGTGGCCGTCCGGCGTCATGCCGTAGAGGAAGTCAGGCGTTCCGTCGCTGCGCCCCGAGGAGATCAGGAAGACCTGCCCGTCCTTCCACTCGTACACGTCGGTCTCGCCGTCGCTGTCGCCTGGCACGAGGGCTTCGTCGCTCTGGAAGAAGACCGCGCTGCCATCGTCGGTCACGTTCTGGATCTGGGACAGCGCGTTCGTCGGGGCGCCGCCCCGGAAGCCCTGCAGCTCCGCGTCCGAGGAGGCGGGAACGCCGGTCGGGTTGCACGAGACGCATGTCAGGCTCTCATTCCCGGCGTCGTAGAGGTAGACCTGGGAGTGTCCGCTGCTGTCGTTGGAAGTCAGCGAGGCATGGGACTGGAAAACCATGAAGGCGCCGTCCGGGGTGGTGCGGGAGGGATTGTTGGCCGGGCCGTGGTTCTCGTTCAGTCCGGCGCCGACCACGGAGGTCGTCCAGGTCGCCAGGTTGACCAGGCCATTGGGATCGAAGGCAGTGAGGTCGGTTGGGTCGAGGGTTGCGATGAAGCGCACGGTGGAGCCGTCCCAGACGTAGAGGCTGTCCGCATCGGGCGTGCCTTCCACGCCATCGAGCTGCTGGGTGGAGACGAAGTAGACGTGCGACCCATCGGCGGAGATGTTGACCACTGTCGAGCCTCCGCCAGTGGCGATCGGCGTCGTCGCTTCCGTACTTGTGTCGAAGGCGTAGATGTCGCCTCGTACCGGATTTTCGCTCCCGTCGGGACGGAAGTAGAAGACCGTTTCGCCGTCCCGCGAGATCCCCGCGAAGGTGGGGTTGCCGCCGCCCACCTCGAGAGTGGTGGCGTTGGCCAACCGCACGTACAGCGTTCCTTCCACCTTGAAGACGACTACGGAACCGTCGGCGGACGCGCCCTGGTAATGCGCCGTGGCGGTGGGAGTGACGTTGCCGGGCAGGAGCGAGACGACCTCCACTCCCCCCGGCGCGCGGTCGTAGACAGCGCCGAGCGGGGCTTCGGGGGCGTCTGGCTCCAGCTGCACCGCGGGCGCAAACACTCCCGTCGCGAAGACTATGTGGCTGGCTCCGGGCGCGATCAGCTTCCCATCCGCCGCCGGGTCGGCCCCCATGCTTCCTTCCCCCAAGAGATCGAAGCTGCCGTCGGGCAGGCGCACGTAGCTCGTGTCGAGGCCGCCGAGCGCGAGACTGCCGGACTCTCCGCTCTCCCAGAGCGCGTAGGCGTGGTCGGCCGAGAGGCCGCCAGGCCCGGGTTGCTCCGCTTGGCCGCCGGACGGCGAGACCACATGGCTGCTCCAGCCACCTGGACCTCGAACCGCCTCATAGGCGTCCACGCTGCCGTTGCCTTCGGTGCCAGGCAACCCTCCCTCGGTGTCGAAGACGACGCTTTCTCCAGAAGGCGAGGCAAGCGGAGTGCTGAAGTTGTTGCGGCCCCCGCCCGCGCCGATGAACGATCGCGGGAACAGGCCGTTGGTGTCGGGCGGGGTGACGAGCTCGTAGGCGCGCCCATCCGGCAGCCCTTTGACGGCGAGGGGGTAAGTCGTGAAGGTCTCGTCGTCCCCTTCGGTGACGCCAGTCGTGTTGGTGGCCACGACCCGGAAGTGGTACGTGGTCCCCGGCTGCAGGCCGGTCAGTTCCTTTGCCACCGGGACATCGGCCCCGCCGCTGCCGATGCTCGCATCTGAGAGCGGCACGTTTGTGCAGGGATTGGCCGAGCAGTCCGCGCTGCCGTACTCGAAGTGGTAGGCAGTCGGCTCGTTCGCGGGATTGACGGAGGCGATCAAGGTCGCCGTCGTATCGGCGATCTGCGTGGCGGTAACGTTCTGCACCCTGGGGGCGGAGGGAAGTGTCGTGAACGTCGTCTCGGTTGAGGTGGCGCTGGCGGCAACGGCGTCGCCCAAGAGGTATCTCTTGGTGGCCACGAGCCGAACGTGGTAGAGGGTCGATCCAACCAGATCGCTGACGTTCAGATTGACCGGTACTGCCCCGTTGCCGTTGCCCGCATCGAGATCGACGGCTGGGGCGCTCGTCCAGGTCGGGCTCCCGTCTGGGCGATATTCGAAGTGGTATCCGGTTTTCATGCCAGTTGGATTGACTTCGCCGTGAAATTCGGCACCGGTGCCGGTGACGTTGTCGACCAGTCCCATCGTGGCAACGGGGGGAGGCGGCGTGGCTATTTCGTAGATCCGATGATCGACGGTGGTCGAGGAGGCATAGAGGGCTCCGCTTTTCGGGGCGAGCCCGCCGATCGTTTCGAGACCGGCGCCAGCGGCGTGAGTGTCCACCTGAGCCCCTGAGCTTTCAAACTCCTTGATCCTCTGCTCACTGCCCACGGTGGCGTCGGGACAGGTTTCGGGCGTGCACGGCTTGGCCACGTAGACGTGATCCGATGCGGGGTCGACCGCTACTTCGGTTGGCCCTGGGAATCCCGAAAGGGCAGTTCCGGCGAACACGGAAGCCGACGTCAAGGCGGGGTTGAATCTCTGCACTCGCTCGTTACCGGTCGACTCGACGGTGTAGACGGTTCCGGCGGAGTCGACCGCGACGCGTGTCGGCTGATGTTCTGAGAACTGTCCCAACCCGGCCCCCGGCACCCCCGCTTGGCAGTCGCCAGCCGACGCGCTCGCCGAGGCGGGGCAGCTCTCGAGGCCGGTGCCGGTGTCGCCGGGCTTCCCCGCGGGAACCACGTCCCAGCCGTACGCTGCGACAAATGCTCCTTCGGCCGTGAACTTCTGAACCCGGCTGTTGAACGAATCGGCAACATAGACGCTGCCGCCGGGGCCGACGGCGATGCCGCCCAGCTCTATTCCGCCGAACTCCCCTCCCTCGCCACCCGTAGCACCCCTCTTGCAATTCGCGGCAAGGGTGCAGATCTCGAATGTGGTGACGCCTCCCGTTTCGACGTCCCAGCCGAAGGTGCGGACAAATGCTCCGCTGGCGGTGAACTCGGATACGCGCCGGTTGTTCTGCTCCGTGACGTAGACGTTGCCGGTCCCCTGGTCGATCGCGACTCCCTGTGCGCCGGCCAGCTCACCACCGGGCCCGTCGGCAAGGGTGCCGCGAGAGCCGATTTTGCAATCCGCCGCGATCGCGCAGATCTCATAGGCGTCGCCAAGGTCACCGGGTTTCCCCCCCTGGATCACGTCACGCCCCCAGGCGCTGATGAAAGCACCAGAGGAGTCGAAGCGCTGAACCCGGTTGTTTCCGAAGTCGGCGACGTAGATCTCCCCCGTCGCTTGATTGACCGCCACCCCGCGCGGGCCGTTGAATGCGCCGCCCAGGGCCGGTTCCCCTGACTGAGTCCCGAAGAAGCCGATGACCCCCTTGGAGGCCAGTGCAGACGAGGAAAGGCCCAGAAGGACCAAAACTACGAGGCCGCCGAGAGCAACTGCCCGGAGGGCGGGTCTCGATCGCAACGTCACCGCCTGCCAATCCGGGCTCAACCCTCAGCTCCCCTCTCTTGTGTGTGTGGTGTCGGTTTTCATCAGGTATTCAATGAGGGCGCAGGGCCTGCACGGTGCAGTGCCCTGCGCCGATTCACTTAACTACGGACCTTCCGAGATCCAGAGCGGATTCGGTTTCGACACGACATACTCAGCCGTCCATTTTGCTTCTTTCGACGGGCAAAGAAGGCCGCTTCGTTCTGTCAATTCGATTCCTTCGGCTTTGGCACTCGCCGGATTACCCCCAAATACACTAATAGTGGCCGATGGCGTTCTAAACGTACATTCGATTACACCGAGGCATGTAACAGTCGCCCCTGGGTTGCCTCCACCACTGCCTTTGGTAACTAACAGGCTGCCGTTTCCTCCACCCGTGGCGGTAATCGACCCACTGTATGGAAGACTCACTGCTGTGGCGGTGCAGTTCGTACCGCTCGTAGTTTTGCATTCCGAAAAGGTCAGAGTTTCGATAACGCCAGTTACCGACGCTCCGGCGCCTGAGGTGGTTTTGCCAGACGTACTCGATTTTTTGCATTCGACAGTCGCCAGCTCGGTTTTCAGCACGGCCGTTGTCCCTGTTTTCAGGCTGGCTTCGATTGCCGTTCCAGACCCGAGGGGATTTTCGCATTCTTCTTGGTTCGCCGAGCACAGAGCCGTGGCAGAAGCCGAGCTGGCTCCGACAAATGCCATGGCAACCGCAGCGGCTATCGCCGCGAGGCCGAAACTCTTCAGATACTTCATCGTCTTTTCTCCTTGCTCCCAGACAACTATGCTGCCGGGGACGTTTACGCGTCCTCGCGTCGGGGGCGTCATCACTGGTGACCCCGGCGCGAGCTTCTTACCCGGCCGCAAACGGTCCTGTTTGCGACAAGCGGTGTAGTAGCACGTGTCCATCGATGGATGCAAGGGTCGTTCACCGTTACTTCACTTTCCAAATTGCGTTTTTCCTGCAAATTCGCACCGTACGTTTTTTTCGCGCTCAAATGATGTACGTCGATCTAGGAAATTCGTCCATATGCACACCACTGGAAACCTGACTGCGTAAGTCGCATCCCGCGCTGCGCAGGCGTTCTGCGATCGCGGTGGTGAGCTGGATCTCACCGCGCATCCGAAGCCCCGCGGTCTTCCCTTCGACCAGCGCCTCCAGCCAGGCGGTCAGCGAGCCAGAGATCCCACTCTCGGCGTTCTCGCTCGATCCCGGCGCGCAGGAGGCCACCCTGCCTCTCCTCACGGTCATCGACACGCCGCCGAGGTCGTCGAGGCCCAGGGAGCATTCGCCGTTCAGCCCCCTGGGCAGGGGATCGATCAGCGGAGCGAGCAACAGCAGCAGCGCCTCCGCCTCCACAGCGGTGGGCGCCGAGACGCCTTCGACGAGGAAGTCACGCTCCCAGCGAATCGCGGCGGCGAGAGCGCCCGCCATCCGGCGCGCCCACTCGGTCGGCGCATAGGGCTGCCGCCGGTCCCCGCTGGGCACGGGCGCGATCAGGCCGGTTTCCGACAGCGCTTGCCGGGCCTTTCTCGCCTCGTGATAGCTGACCTCGGGCGGGCTCTGGGCGTCCAGCTCGGTCAGCGAGCAGGGTCGCTCCGCCAGCCAGCGGATCGCGGTCGAGTTCCAGCCCACCGCAAGCGCCTTCGTCTCGGGTGTGCCGAACAACTCGCCGGCGCCCTGCGTCCCGCTCGGCTTCTCCCTCAGCCAGCGCCGCAGCAGCCGGGCCACGGGGAGCAGCGCGTGCCCCGCCTTAGTGAGCATGCAGCGGGTGATCGGCGGGGATCCGCCTTCCTTTTCGCGGACGATGAGGCCGAGCCCCTCGAGCTCGCGCAGGCGGCTGAAGCGGGTCGTTCGCGAGGTCGGCCCAAGATGATTGGGGAGCTCCGGGACCGGCAGCGGGCCTCGCGCGAGCAGGCGCAGGATCGAGGCGTTGAGCGGGTCCGCAAGCACAAGGAGCACGCGGCCACCGGCCCGAGCCGAAACTGGGGGGGAAAGCGCTTCAACCGACACGACGACTTCATGCGTACCCGGAGAAACACGCTGTAAACCACCCCGCGCAAGATGGGTCTAGATCTAGCTCAAACGATGAACTTGCCGTTCTCCTGCATCACGACGCCGTCCACTTCGAGCTTGCCGCCGAGGCGGAGGTCGCAGACGAGGTCGGTGTGCACGGCGGACTCGTTGACGCCGCCGGACTCGGGATAGCTGCGACCGACCGCCATGTGGACGGTGCCGCCGATCTTCTCGTCGAGCAGGACCTCGAGCGTGCCGCGGTCGATCGCGTAGTTGGTGCCGATACCGAGCTCGCCGAGGCGGCGGGCGCCCTCGTCGGTATCGAGCAGCTGGATCAGGAACTCCTCGCCCCTCTCCGCACTCGCGTCGACGACCTTCCCGGACTCGAAGCGCAGGCGCACGCCCGAGACCTCGCGGCCGCCGATCACGGCAGGCAGGTGGAAGGTCACCTCGCCCTCGACCGAGTCCTCGACCGGGCCGGTGAAGAACTCGCCGTCGGGCATGTTGTGGTCGCCGACGCAGGGAATGAACTTGCGCCCGGCGATGCCCAGCTTGATGTCGGTCCCCGGCGCCGTGACCCGCACCTCCTCGTGGCCCTCGATCCACTCGGCCAGCCGTTCGCACTCCTTCGAGGCGCGCTTCCAGGCGGTCAGCGGGTCGGGGTCGTCGGCCAGGCAGGCGCCGAAGTAGAAGTCCTCGAAGTCGCCGAGGCTCATCTCGGCCTCCGAGGCGTAGGCGTTGGTCGGGTAGAGCGTGTAGCACCAGCGGAAGTCCCCCGCCGCGCTGCGGTCCATCATCTTCGCCAGCAGGTCGCCGACGGCGGTCTGGCGGCGGGTTTGGCGCTCGGGCGGGATGGCGGAGAGCTCGCGCGTGTTGGCGCTCGCGCCGACGGCGATGCGCACGTCGGCCTTCTCCGCCATCCACTCCGTCACCGGCGAGATCCACTCCAGCTGCGCGTCGCTGGCGTGCTTGTAGTAGACGGCAGCCAGGCCATCGAGGGAGACGTTGAGGATCGGGTGGGCGCCGACCTTCAGCACCTCCTCGTAGACGGCGCGCAAGAGCGGCTCGGCGCCGACCTCGCCGTCGATCGAGACAACCTCGCCCTCGGCCACCTTGGTCGAGTATCCGACCAGGATCTTCGCCAGGTTCTCCGCCCTCGAATCCCTCACCGCGCCGTCTCCTCTCGCTCGCGAACGCTCGTCATCGCCATGAACAATGCATGAAGGCGCGGATCCTCGGTCAGCTCGGGGTGGAACGCACAGGCGAGCACACCGCCTTCGCGAATCGCCACCGGGTGGCCCTCGTATGTGGCGAGCACCTCGACGCCCGTTCCGTGTCGCTCGACCCAGGGGGCGCGTATGAAGACTGCGCGCAGCGCCTCGTCGCCGATCCCGGCGACCTCCAGGTCGGCCTCGAAGCTGTTCAGCTGGCGGCCGAAGGCGTTGCGCGAGGCGGTCGCATCGATCAGGCCCAGGTGCTCGTCGTCGCAGACGATCATCCCGGCACAGGTGCCGAAGATCGTCTTACCCGCTTCGCGGTGTGTGCGGATCGGCTCGGCCAGATCAGCCGACTCGATCCCCTTGGAGATCGTCGTGCTCTCCCCGCCGGGAATCACCAGCCCGTCCAGCCCGTCGAGGTCGGCCGAAAGCTTCACCTCCCGCACCTCCGCTCCCAACCGCCGGAACATCGTCAGATGCGATTCGAACCCGCCCTGGATCGCGAGGACGCCGATGCGCAGATCAGGCACCGCGGTCCTGCAAAAGCGCGTCGGCTGCCGCCAACTCGGCGATCTCGAGCCCGGGCATCGCCTCTCCGAGCCCGATCGAGGCGGCCGCCACCCGCTCGGCGTCGTCGAAGTGCGTGGTCGCCTCGACGATCGCCTTCGCCCGACGCTCCGGATCGTCGCTCTTGAAGATTCCCGAGCCGACGAAGTTGCCTTCGGCGCCGAGCTGCATCATCAGCGCGGCATCCGCCGGTGTCGCGATCCCCCCGGCGCAGAAGAGCGGCACCGGGAGGCTGCCGTTCGCGGCGACCTCGTGGACGACTTCGAGCGGGGCCTGGTGCTCCTTGGCGGCACCGGCCAGCTCCTCTGGGCCGAGCTGGGCGAGTCGCTTGATCCCGGCGACGATCTCGCGCATGTGGCGCACGGCCTCGACCACGTTGCCGGTACCGGCCTCGCCCTTGGAGCGGATCATCGCCGCCCCCTCGCCGATCCGCCGTAGCGCCTCGCCGAGGTTGGTCGCGCCGCAGACAAACGGGACCTCGAAGGCGAGCTTGTCGATGTGGTGGCGCTCGTCGGCCGGTGTCAGGACCTCCGACTCGTCGATGTAGTCGACCTCGAGCGCCTGCAGAACCTGGGCCTCGGCGAAATGACCGATGCGCGCCTTGGCCATGACCGGGATCGTCACCGCCTCCTGGATCCCCTTAATCATCGCCGGATCGGACATCCGCGCAACCCCACCGTCCCTACGAATGTCCGCCGGCACCCGCTCCAGCGCCATAACCGCACAGGCACCAGCCTCCTCAGCGATACGAGCCTGCTCAGGCGTAACGACGTCCATAATGACGCCGCCCTTAAGCATCTCGGCCAGACCCGTCTTAACTCTGAAAGTCGCTCTTTCGCTCACGAGCTGAATATTACGTGCGCGCCACCTTCGAACCTTCCCCGCGACCCGCAGCCCTGGGCGCTACTTCAGTTTGTAGGCCCTGATGCGGTCTTTGTGGGTGTCTTCGTCGCGGGCGTAGAGGCCGTGAGCGAGGGCCTGGACCAACGCCATCAATGCGGTGTTGGAGCGGGCGAAGGAGGGGCTGTTGGAGGAGAAGTAGAGCGTCAGCTCGGCGCCCTCCCCCACCTCGGACATCGAGGCGTCGGAGATCGCCAGGGTGTGCGCGTTGCGGTGCAGAGCCAGCTTCATCGCGCGCAGCAGGAGAGGATGGGCCCGCCCGGAGGAGAGGACGATGACCAGCGTTTCGTCGTCTATTCGCCCCAGCCGCTGCAGGGACTCGCCACCGGTGCTGGCGACGATTTCGGCCCTGATGTCGAGCAGGCTGAGCGTGTGCCGGAGGTAGCTGGCGAAGAAGGCCATCTGGTCGACGCCGACGATCACGACTCGCTGGGCTTCTGCCAGCGCCGCGACCGCCCCATCGACCTGCTCGCGGGTAAGTTTGCGCGCCGTTTCCTCGAGGTTGGCGTAATCGGCGCCCAGCGATCCCTCCAGCTCGGAGTGATCGAAGGAGAAGAGCGAGCCGGCGCTGGCCGCTCCGTTCGTCGCGGCTCCGGCCGTCCGGTACTCCTCGATCGCCGCCTGCTGAAGCTCGGGATACCCCTCGAAGCCGAGGGCCTGGGAGAAGCGCACCACCGTCGATGACGAGGTGCTCGCCCTGCGGGCCAGCTCCTCGGCGGTGAGGAAGGCCGCCTCGTCGAGATGGTCGACGATGTAGCGGGCGACGTCTTTCTGGGAACGGGAGAACTCGTCGAAGCGCTCCTGGATGTAGTCGGAGAGGCTCTTGAGCTGTGCTGCTGATTTTGTTGCGGTCTTGGTCACGGGCCTCAGATTCGCCGGACCGCACGCTTTCCCTTCCGCCGAGCATCGGAAGGATCTGGTTGGATGGGTATCGCGATGACGCTCGAACAGGCGCTGCGCCTCACCAACCGCAACATGGTCGCCTTCGACCTGATCCTCGGCAGCTCCGCGATCCTGGCGCCGGCGACGACGCTGAAGGTCCTCGGGCACGAGCACCCCTCCCCCGACGCCGAACACCTCTTCCGCCGCTGCGGGCCGATCTGGCTCACCTTCGCGGCGGCCCACGCGATGGCTGCGCGGCGCGGCGAGGAGCGCGACTGGTGGGCGCTGGCTTGGCTGCGCGGCACCGAGATCGCGACCGACGCGCTCTGGGCGGAATCGGCGGCCGTCAGCCGCCCCGGAGCGAAGCTTGGCCTGCGTCTCGCCAGCGTCTCGAACCTGGCGATGGCCGCCGGCTTCGCCTGGCTGTCGCGGAGGTAACGCGGTGGGGGACCTCGCCGGGCTGCCAGACAAGCGCTGGAGCGTGCGGGGACTGACCGAGGAGGGCGACGAGGCCTGGGTGATCCGCGGCATCTCACGCAAGCTCTACCGCTGCCCCTCCTGCCACGGCGAGATCGAGATCGGCAGCGAGCACGTCATCGTCCAGTACGTGTTCCGCCTCGGTGGGACCGAACACCACCACTGGCACCGCCGCTGCGCCGAAGAGACCCTGATCCCCGAACTGCGCGAGCCACGCCGGGTGCCGGCCGGCGAGTCGGCGCAGTCGAAGCTGGAGCAACGCGGTCGCAAGCCCTCGGGTCGGCGTCGCGACCGCTGACGTGAGCCGCCGCGCCGAGCTGGTCTCGATCTACATCCGGATCGGCCGCACCTATCTCAGATGGGCGCCGTCGCTGCTGCTGTTGGCGCTGATCGTCTTCATACCGCTCGGGCTCGTGCACGCAATCGCCGTACACGCCGAGATCGGCTCCTTCGACGTCGACAGCCTGGTCGAGGTCTTCGCCGCCGCGGCGGCCGTGATCGCCTTGACCATTACCGGGCTGCTCGGCGAGGTCTTCTACACCGGCGCGGTGGCGATCTCGCTGACCCACCCCCACGACGGCAAGCCGCCGACGCTGCTCGAAACGGCGCGCATGGTGAACTACGGCCCGCTGATTGCGATCGACCTGATCTACGGCGTCGCGGTTGCCGTCGGGCTGGTCTTCTTCTTCGTGCCGGGCCTCCTCGTCTTCGTCTGGCTCGCCCTCGCGGCCCCGGTTGTGGA
This sequence comes from Solirubrobacterales bacterium, assembly GCA_036525295.1. Classification (GTDB taxonomy): domain Bacteria; phylum Actinomycetota; class Thermoleophilia; order Solirubrobacterales; family 70-9; genus VRUE01. Next base: position 20,572 of record DATDAQ010000092.1, read on the forward strand.
GATCGAGCACCACGGCGTGCGCGCGGCCCTCGCCCGCAGCGTGCAGCTCGTGCGCGGCAAGTTCCTCCTGGTCGCGGCGGTGATGATTCCGATCGAGATCGTCGGCGACGGCCTCACCAACCTCGCCACCGAGCTCGCCCACGACCTGCTCGGCGAGACCCTGCTCTCCAAGTGGCTGGCCGATGTGCTGTCCAACCTCGCCTTCACCCCGTTCTTCGCGGTCGCCGCGGTGCTGCTCACGGTCGACCGGATCCACGAAAAGGAGGGTGCGGTAGTCGAACTACACTCGAAGCCGGCACCGTGAACACCGCCTCGATCTTCACCGACTTCTGGGACCAGCTCGTCGAACACGACGAGCAGGGCCTCTTCCTGGTCCTCGCCGGCTTCGTCCTCTCCTTCGCCTTCATCCGCATGAGCACGCGGCTGATGCGCAGCCCCAGGGTCCCCTGGTGGCCGGGCAGCGTGGTCAGCGAGAGCGGTGTCCACCTGCACCACCTCGTCTTCGGGATCGTAACGATGATGGTCGCCGGCACGCTCGGCTTCAGCACCCTCGGCGCCAGCCCCTGGATCGAGATCTGCGCCTTCGCCTTCGGCATCGGCGCCGGCCTGACGATCGACGAGTTCGCGCTCTGGGTCTATCTCGACGACGTCTACTGGACTGAGGAGGGACGCAGCTCGATCGACGCGACCGTGATCGCGGCGGCCGGCATGGTCCTGCTTCTGCTCGGCTTCACGCCGTTCGACTTCGACACCAGCTCGGCGGTCGAGATCGCCGGCAGCATCGTCACCCTTCTTATCGTCCTCGCCATGGTGGCGATCTGCTTCGCCAAGCAGCGGCTGATGCATGGCTGGGTCGGCTTCTTCTTTCTCCCGATCGCGATCTACGGCGCCTCGCGGCTTGGCAAGCCAAGCTCGCCCTGGGCACGCCGACGCTATGGCGACCGCGACCCAGCCAAGCAGACGCGGGCCGAAGAGCGTTTCCCGCCCAACCGGCGGACCGATCGCTTCAAGGATGCCTTCCGCGACATCGTCGGCGGCAAGCCGAGCGAGGGCGTCGCCGCGGCCCAGCAGGAGGCGATCGCCGCAACCCGCGAGGCGGTGGCCGAAGCGCGCCAGCGGGCCGAACGGGTGGCCCACATCGACCGGCCGGACTCGGACCGCTAGGCACCGGAGAGCCATTGGGGTCACTCCTCAGGCCGCTTCGCGGGAGTTCCTGAGGAGTGACCCCAATGGCTCTCAGACTGCGAAGCCGGCCCCAGGGCTCCCAAGCTTGGGAGAGCCGAGGACGAACCAGCACTTCGGGATCGGAACTCGAGCTTGTGTGCTTCGAGAGGGCTGGCGGGTGCCTCTCCCCAAAACACTCAAGCGAGGCTCCTGCCGAGCGTTT
>DATDAQ010000093.1:0-31121 GCA_036525295.1 Solirubrobacterales bacterium
TGGCTGCGCTCGCCAAGCTCCTGGCGGTCTGCGCAGGCGCCGCCGGGGGAGCCGCAGCCTGCGTCGCCACCGGAGTGCTCCCCGACCCCCTGGCCGGCGGCAACCCCCCACCGCACCCTGCAATCGAACGGGCGGCGGACAACCCTGTGAGGGACGCGGCGGTCGAGTACGAGCCGGCACCGGCACCCGAACCGCAGCCCAACCCCCCGGCCAAGCGGGAGCCGAAGGACGAGGCCGAGGACGCGAGCGCCGATGTTGCGGCGACCCCAACGGGTGCAGTCGAGTACGAAGCTCCACCGCCGGTCGAAGTCCCGCCACCTGTCACTGAAAGCGCCCCCGCGCCCCCGTCCAGCGGCTCGGCCGCCGGGGAGTTCGGGCCATGAAGGGGCGCCCCAACCCAAGCGGCGCGAATTTTCCATCCATGCCATGGAAAATATGCCGCACTGCGGTCGTGGCGGCCGCGATCGCCGCGGCGGTTGCTCTCGGCTCGCCGGGCGCGGCAGGCGCCGCGCCCCCGCCGCCGCTCAACCTGCGCGTCGACGGGGGTGAGGAGAGCTGGCATGCCGAGCCGCGCTTCGCCCTGCGCTGGACCAATCCGCCGCCGAATGGGGGCTCGCCGGTCGCCGCCGTCCACCACCGGCTCCTCGCCCCTGATGGCCACACCCTGGCCGAAGGGGAGATCGGCTGGGCGGCCACCTCGATCCAGCACCTGACCGTCCCCGCGATCCCCGGCGCCTACGTCGCCGAAGTGTGGCTGGAGGACGCCTCGCGAAACGAAGGGATCCCGGCCGTGGCCACGCTCCGCTTCGACGACGCCGCGCCGGGACGGGTAGACCCCCAGCCGGTCCCCGCCTGGATCTCCCGCAACGGCCTGCCCATCGTGCTCCGCCTCGGCCGGCCCGCCGGACCCGAGCCGCTCTCCGGCATCCGTGGCTACGCGGTCTCGATCGACCGGGCCCCCGGCGGAAGCCCCTGCGCCGACCGGCACGTCTGCACCGAGACCGAGACCGACCTGCGCGGCGGGGCCGGCGAAGACGCGCTGCCGATCGAGGAACTCCCCGAGGGCACGAGCTACGTCCACGCGGTCGCCGTCTCGGGATCCGGGATGCACTCGACGGAGGCCGGCTCCATGGTGCTACGCGTCGACAAGACCGACCCTGAGACGAGGCTTCTCGGCATTCCCGCCGGCTGGTCAAACCGCCCACTGACGCTCACGGCCAAAGCGACCGACCGAGAGTCGGGGATGCTGGCCACCGGCCCGGGTGGCCCGTTCACGGCGATCCGGATCGACGGTGGGTCGCCGGTCGCCGCGCCCGGCGACTCCGTCGCCACCACCGCGATCGAGTCCGGCATCCACTCGATCGCCTACTACGCCCGCGACGCGGCCGGCAACGTGGCCGACGGCGGCAGGCTGAATGGCCACCCGAACCACGAGCCGGAGACCGCGGTCTTCCGCATCGACCGGGAGCCGCCCCGGCTCGCCTTCGCCAACTCCCAGGATCCCGGCGACCCGGAGAGGATCGAGGCACGCCTCGGCGACTCGCTCTCCGGCATCGACCCGAGCCGCGGGCAGATCTCGGTCCGCCCACTCGGGTCGAGGGAGCGCTTCATCACCCTCCCAACCGCGGTCGACGGCGACGTCCTCCGTACCCGCTGGGACTCCGGCGCCCACCCGCCCGGCGAATACGAGTTCCGCGCCATCGCCTTCGACCGGGCCGGAAACGAGACCTCGACCTCGAGTCGCGGCAACGGCAGGCCGATGCGCCTCGCCGCACCGCTCAAGATCTCGACAACGCTCCGTGCCGGCTTTGGCCCCCGGGGCATCGAAAAGCAGCGGACCGTCGGCTACGGGCTGAGCGTCCTCTACAGCGGCCGGCTGCTCGCGGGGCGGCGGACGCCGCTAGCGGGGGTGCCGGTGCGCGTAATCGAGCGGTTCGCGGGCGAGTCCAGGACGCCGGAACGGGTGACGACGGTGCGGACGACGGCCCGTGGTGAGTTCTGGGTTCGCCTCACCCCGGGACCGGGGCGCGAAGTCGTGGCGCTGGCGGCACCTACGGCGACCCTGCGCGGCGCGAGCAGCAAGCCGCTGAGGCTGGGGGTCCGCACCGGCCTGGGGCTGAGTGTCTCCTCAGACGTCGCCGAAATCGGCGGGCGCCCGGTCGTCTTCAGCGGCCGGGTCTTCTCCCGCGGCACCGGGATCCCGGCCGACGGCAAGGCCGTGCAGCTCCAGTTCCGTCTCGCCGGCCTGCCGTGGGGCGAGTTCCGCACGGTGCGCACCGACGGGCACGGTCGCTTCCGCTACGCCTACCGCTTCGCCGACGACGACAGCCGCGGCGTGCGCTTCCAGTTCCGCGCCTACGCTCCGGCCCAAGCCGGCTGGCCCTTCAAGCCAGCCGGCTCGGCGCCGGTGGTCGTGAAAGGGCGCTAGCCGACCGGGAGGAGGTCGACGGCCTTGCGTACGCGCTGCTCGAGCTCGTCGCGATTGCGCTTCAGGGCGCTGGTCGCCTGCTTGCGGGCGGTTGCGCCCCGGCGTTCGGCGCGCTTGACCTCGCGACGGAGCTGGGTGCGGTAGGTCTTGAGCTGTTTCTCGGCGGCTTTGCGGCCGCTGAACGGCTCGACCAGCTCGCCGACGCGGTCGGTCACTGTGAGGACGGCGCCGACCGGGAGGTCGAGGGCCGGAGTCGTGCCGGCACGTTTCGTCGAGGCATTCGCCGTCGGGCCGGTCGAGTTGCTGTTGCTGCTCTTGCTCTGCGTTGCCATGGAGAGGGAGTCCCTTTCGGTATGCGGTTTCCTGCCTGAGGTTCGCGAGTGTAGCGAACGTATGTTCTCCGCGAACACCTGTTCTAACCGCCCGCTGGCGGCCGGTTACTCGGCCGAACGCGCTATCGCCAGCCCGCACTCCCCGGCGGCGGCCGCGATCGGATAGCGGGCCGCGAGGCCGAGGCGCGCATCCTCCGGGGCGAGATCGCCGAAGGCGACCCGGCCACCGGCCTCGCGCACGATCAGCTGGGCCGCGGCAGCGTCGACCGAACGGCAGGGGCGCAGGCTGAGCATCGCGTCGAGGCGCCCGGCGGCTACGTAGGACGCGGTGATCGCGATCGAGCCGACGACGCGCAGACGGTAGACCCGGTCCGAGAGCGCCCCCAGGGCCGCGAGGGCGCGCGCCGGCTCCGCCGCCTCGAGGCCGAGCAGCTCCAGTTTGTCTCGATCGGCGGCGACGCGGATCGGCTCCTCGCCGAGCGTCGCGCCCTTCCCGCGGCGGGCGGCGAACTCCTCGCCCGCGCCGAAGTCGAAGACGTAGCCGAACTCGACCTCCGCCATCGAGTCCCCGGACGCCACGGCGATGCTGAGGCTGTGCGAGGGAAGCGTGCGGCGGGCGTTGAGCGAGCCGTCGATCGGGTCGATCACGACGCGGGCCGGGCCGCCGGACCCGAACGTCACCTCGCCGCGCTCCTCGGAAACGGCGACGAACGAGGCGCCCTGTGCCGCCAGCGCCTCGAGCTCGGCGAAGACCTCGTCCTCGCAACGGCGGTCGATGACCAGGGTCCGGTCGCCTCCCTCGCCGACTCCCTCGTAGACGGTGCGCGCCTCGGCTCCGCGCACCTCGTCGAAGATCGCGCGCTGCGCCGCGACCACGCGACGACAGATTCCCAGCCAGTCTGCGGAGAAAACGTCCACCGAGGCCATCCTATGGAGGCCGCGCACTCGCTAGCGTTGGAGCATGCTCGCTCTCGCCGAGGCACAGCAGCACGCCGTCGAACACGACGACGGCCCCCTGCTCCTGCTCGGCGCCGCCGGGACCGGCAAGACCGAGGCCCTCGCGCGAAGGTTCGCCCGGCTCGTCGGCGAGGGTCTCGACCCAGAGCGGATCCTGGTCTTGACCTCTAACCAACCGACCGCGAGCAGGCTGCGGCAACGAGTGGAATCGCTGCTCGACGGCTCCTACAGTGAGCTCTGGATCGGCACCTGGCGAGATCTCGGAGAGAGTCTCTTGCGCGAGCACGCCGTCGCTGCCGGCCTCGATCCCTTCTTCGACGTCCTCGGCCCAGCCGAGCGCCTGGCGGTCCTGCTCGACCGGATCGAGGACTTGCCGCTTCGCAACCGGGAGATCCGCGGCAACGCCACCGGCCTTCTCACCCGGCTTCTCGACCAAATCGACGACCTGAAGATCGGCTCCGAGCTCCCCGAGCCTGAGTTGGCGGAGTTCTGCGCCGCCCATGACCGCATCCTCGCCGAATCCGGCAACCTCGACCGCGGGGACGTCTTCCTGACGCTGAACAAGCTTCTCCACGAGCGCCCCGACATCTGCACCAATCTCGCGACCCGCTTCGTCCACGTCATGGTCGACGAGCACGAGGACACCACCGCTGCTCAGCGGGCGATCCTCAAGAAGCTAAGCACTGAGAACCCGAACCACCTTTACGCGGAAGACGTCTCTTCCGCGGGTGGCGTGGGGGGAGGGGGGTCGAGGACGACCGTGGATCGCCCGCAGGCCCCCCTCCCCCCGCGACAGGACCCGCGGCCAGAAACACTGGTCCTGGAAAAGGTGTTCCGGAAACCGACTGTGCGCCGCTGGCTCTGCACGAACGAGAGAGCACAGGCTCAGGCTGTGGCACGGGAGGTAGAGCACCTTCTTGCCGGGGGTGCCCGCGCCGAAGAGATCTGCGTGCTGGTCGAGGACCCGGCAGCTGACGGCGGCGCCGTCTCGGCGGCGATGGAGGAGCGGGGGGTTCCGTTTCATCTCGCCGGCCCCGCCGCGCTGTTCCAGCGGCCCGAGGTGCGCGACGCGATCGCCTGGCTGAGGGCGCTGGCAGATCCCGAAGACTCCGCCGCCGTCGCCCGGGCCCTGACCCGGCCGCCGACCGAGCTGGCCTCGGCCGATCTGGCGCGGCTGACCACGATCGCGCGCCGGCGCAAGGTCGACATGGTCTCCGCCTGCGAGGCGGCACTCGAAAGCCCGCAGATCCCCCCCGAGGGACGGGAGCGGATCCAGTCCTTCCTCAAGCTCTACGGCGAAGCCTCGGTGGCGCTGGAAGAACGCCGCGCCGACGTCTTCGTCCGGCGATTGATCGAGCGGGTGGGGCTGCGGCGACAGCGACTCTTCGCCGCCGAGCCCGAGGTGGCGGAGCGGCTGCTCGGCTTTTCGCGCTTGGCGGAGCTCGCCGCGACCTGGGCCAGGCGCGAGCCTCACGGGTCGACCCGGGACTTCGTCCGCTACCTCAGCGTCGTGGCCGAGGCGGGCGTGGAGCCCGTCGGCGGCGAGGAGCCGAGGTCACCCGGCACCGTCTGCGGCCTGGGCCGGCGCGCCGCCAAGGGGACCGAGTTCGACCACGTCTTCGCGCTCGGCGGCGCCCCGGACGCGGTGCAGGCGCGCTCGAGCCTGGTTCTCTCGCGGATAGGCCGCGAGGAGGAGGGGAGCGAGAGGGACGAGGAGGCCCACGAGGAGGAGCTCTTCGGCCCGGCCGAGGGCCTTCACGCCACCTACCGCAAGCTGCGCGAGGAGGTGCTGGAGGCGTCCTGGAAGGCGGGGCGGGAGCTCTCCGAGCCCCGCCTCGACACGGCCGTAGACGTCAACCGGGCGATCGCCCGCCACCTCGAGCTGCTGAAGCTGGCGGCTCTCGCCCAGCGGCCGGGAGAGGAGGCGACCGTCGAGGCGGTCGAGGCGGTCAACGGACTGCTGCGCCAGGTCGCCACCCCCGAGCAGCAGGCCGAGCTCGACGCCTCCCCCCTCGACGCCTACCTGCTCGACTCCGAGCGCGAGCGCGACGGCCGGCAGCGCCTGATCGCGGCCCGTCACGAGCCCTCGCTCGAAGGCTTCCTCCCCCGCCGCGGGGACGGCTCCCTCAGCCTCTCGGCCTCCGACCTCGACCTCTACCTGACCTGCCCGCTGAAGTACAAGTTCACCCGCGTCTTCGGCATCCCTCAGGAATCGACGATCAACCAGCGCTTCGGGATTCTCATCCACAACGTCCTCGAGCGCTTCCACAAGGACGGGCCCGGCGAGGACGGGCACCAGCGGCTGATGGACCTCTTCGAGGCCGGCTGGCACCGCTCGGGGTTCGGCACCAGCGACGACGAGCTGCAGTTCCGCGACAAGGCCCGCGCGGCGATGAACCTCTACTGGGAGCGCGAGCGTGAGGCGGAGGGCGAACCGGTCTGGCTGGAGCGCAAGTTCGACATCAAGATCGGCCCGCACCACGTGCGCGGCCGCGTCGACCGCGTCGACCGCCTCCCCGACGGCAGCCACGAGCTGATCGACTACAAGACCGGCGAACGCAAGAGCGAGGCCGACCTGGAGAGCGACCTGCAACTGGCGCTCTACCGCCTCGCCGCCCGCGAGGCCTGGGACGTCGAGGCGACCACCGCCAGCTACTACTACGTGCTCGACGCCGACAAGGTCGCCGCGCCGATCAGTCCCGACGACGCCGAGCGGGTCGAGCGAACAGTGCTAGAGGTCGGCGAGGGGGTCCTCAGCCAGGACTTCGAGCCCCGGCCATCGCCGACGACGTGCAGCTGGTGCGACTACCGGCTGATTTGCCCAGCGGCGGAGAGCTGAGAGGCGTCCGGACTTCCGCCCAAATCATCAATCTTGCGGCCATCGCAGCTGAGGCGGAATCAATCCGTTGTCGTAGATTTTCACCTCGTCGAGGTTCCGCCGGAGTGTAATCCACCTCCTGATAAAGAATGCCGCAGCTACGCAACGAGGGGCTTTTCCGCGTGGCACTTTTTCGTGTGGCACATGCTTTTCAAGCCTTATATAGACATTATCGTCACGGTATTGGATGTGTGGTCGTTTTATCCATGGGCGGCGTGCACCGCAAGAGCCAGCCACGCCAACTACCTTTATAGAACCTGGGGGCGCCGTTGATTGGACTCCCCATCTCAATGTGTTATCACCTCGCTTTATGGGTACTCGGCCCCTGCTGTTGGTCGCCGAGCTGCCACAAGCCGACCCGAGCAACGTAATAGTCAACCCAACAATAAGGACTCTTGCCGTTTTCATCAGCTCTAGCTCCCGGTGATCAGTAGAGGGCAAGCAGATTACTCTGGTGGCCGGCAACTCAGGCGGCTCGACTCCAGTTTCATAGACCTTTACATCCTCAAGATCTCGTCACAGCGTGACCGTTCTCGTTGTAAGCCAGTTCCGAGCCAAGGCAAAGATGGCCTTTCGACGGGGCGCGTTAGTCTTGCGGCCAAACCAACTGGGGGGGCCTGTATCCGCTGTCGTAGATCTTCACGTCGGCGAGGTTTCGTCGTAGTGTGATTTTCCTCTTGATGGTGAGTCCCACACCTGCGCAAAGACGAGTTTTCGATTGCGGAATGTGAGCTTTGAGCCTTATATAAACGTTATTTCCACGGTAACGGATATGCGGTCGTTTGATCGACGGTCGAGGGTCGCCTACGCAATAGTCGACCTTACCGGCTGCCTTCAGGGTCCGTGGAGGAAAAGTCGATAGGACTCCCCATGCCAAGGTGCCGGCATGCTGCTTCACAGGTTTCTCAGAGTTACCGCAGGCAGGCACGAGCAGTGCGATAACCAGTCCTACAAGTATTCTGGCTGCGTTCATCAGCTTCCGTCTCCGGTGACTAGGTGGAGGCCGGACAGATCAGGATCGTGGAGAATCCCTGGAATCTGACTGGAATTGAAACCATCTAGATGTAGAAGCGGGCTCACAGCGGTGTACGGTGTGCCCGCGTAATGTCCGGTTATAACACCAACAGCGGCTCCTGTGCGAGGATTCCATACAGGGGACCCGCTGTCCCCGACAGAAGGATACTTTGAAAACTCAGTGATATAAAAGCCTGTTTGCACACCAAGCAATATCCCCCTGGTCTTTTTCTTCACTGAGCCACATGACACTCCCTTGAGCGCGAAACCAGAGAAGCAAAGAGTATTGCCGACCTTCGCCTGCGTTGGCGACCCTGTTGGTATGAGGTTTCCGGCAGAACCGAAAATTCCCCGAGGCACAATGTCGGGAGTTTTGACGCGAATGGCCAGCCCGTCAGTTCCACTTATTCCGTGGAGCGCGTTGCGCGTCACCTGACCGACAGGCTCCCAGTTGTCCCCATCTTCGAGAGGTTCTTCTGTGCTTGAGCGATGTACAAAGGAGTCGATTGAAAAGCAATGCCCGGCTGTGAGCAGAAATTCCGCTTTAATGCTTTCCCCATTGCTTTTCTTCTTTCGGTTTTCGTAGGCTCCAAATCCTGCCGTGCATTCCTCTGAAATATTGAGGATTCGGTCTCCAGCGCGCATACGACCGCTCGTTCGATTCCGACCCGACGTGGGAATTAGCTCAGCCCCCGAAAAAATGTTCACAGGAACCTGCAAGCCGACTAGTTGTGTGACGATCACTTTTGTCTGAAGAACGTCAGTCGTCCCAATCGATAGGTCGTTTTCCCATTCGTCAATGCTCAAGTCGGTTATCAAGTTGCTGAATGTGGGATTGGTATCGAGGGCGGCGCTTAGAACGTCAAATGCCGAGCGCAGGGAGACCCGAGGTGTTGTAGGTGGCTCCGGGTAGACGGCGAGTCGATCGCCCGCCAGAAGAGGTAGATACTGCTTGATTTGGCCCAAACGAGCGCCCTGGTCTTGGGTAAAGCCAACGTAGAGGACACCACCAGCGCGGTGATCCACGTAATAGCCACCATACGTATTTGGATAGTTTGCCTGCGCCCATTCTTCGATCGCAGCCACGTCGGCGCTGACGTAGCGATCGCGATAGTCGAGCTCCGCTGCGTCTACCGCCCGTAGCGGCACCCCCCACCGTTCGTACGTGGCGCGCGCCACTTCGCCACTCGGCGTATTTGGGTTGTACCAAGCGCCGATTAGGTCGAAGGTCCGTTCGTTTATCGCCTGCTCGTCACCTTTGAGGTCTAGATCGAGGCCGAATTCTTCGCGGAAGTGAAGGACGTCTTCGAACGTCGGTGGTCCGTCGGCTTCCGGATCTGGCGGAGGGGTATATGGGATGTTGACCCAGAATTTGGCGCTTTCGACGTTGCCATTTGCATCAGTGACGAGTATTTCGAGATTGAGGATCCCCGGGGGCCAGTTGCCTGTGTTCGTGATCCAGGGATCTTCAACCGTCTGACACTCCCTTTCGGGCGTTTCCCATTCCTGCTCGCAGGTCTTTTCGTCGACGAGAGCGGAGCCGTTGGCAATTACTTCTATCGAGGCTATGCCTTCCGCGGAGTGGGCTTTGATGGAGAGCGCATAGTCTCCGGGTGCAATCGCTTCGGCAGTTTCCTTGTTTTGGTAGAGGCTGCCGGACAGGGTCTCGAGTTCCGGCGGAGTTGGCGTGTTCCACCACTTGAGCACCGAGCCGTCCGCGCCGATGTCGTACATCGTCGCCGGGTCGCCTTCCGGACTGACCGTCGTGCGTCGACTTGGAGAGTCCTGGTATGCGAAGTAAGTGGTCTTTGCTGGCTCCTCCCCGGCTGGATCGACGGTCACCGATTTCACCCGGCCGTCGGCTTCGTTGTATGCGACCTGGCCCCAGCTTCCGTTTGGCAGCGTGACTTTCGTTAGTCGTTCTTCGGAGTCGTACTCGTACTCGGTTTCGCCGCCGAATCCTGCAACGGCGGTCAGCAGTTCGTCGTCGTGCGCGTAGATGATCTGGCTGGCGTCGTCGCCGTCGACGGCAGTCACGAGACCGTAGGCGACATCCACGTCAACGCTGGGATCGTCGTCACCCGTTGGTTCTGGGGCCGGCTTGATCTTCTCCCCCAGCGTCACCATGTTGTTCGTGCCGTTGAATTCCGGCCGGGCAGCACCCACTCCCGCGCACTGGCTGGTCGCCGTGCAGCTCACACCGGCCAACGCGCTGAAGATGGCGGGGCTCGCCGCGGAGGGATGTGTCACCCATTCGGAGCCGTTCCAGATCTCGGCCAGCGCTTTTTCTTCTTTGCCTTGTTCGCCTTCGTCGGTGAGGAAGGCGCCGACCGCGAGGCAGGAAGTCGTCGAGGCGCAGGAGACAGCCGAGAGGCGGGCGTCTGAGGCGAAGGGTTCTTCGCTGGGTTCTGGCGCTTCGATTTCGGTCCATCCGGAGCCGTCCCAGCTCTCGATCAGGGCCCCGCTTTGCACCCACCAAGAGCCGCCACTCCATTCCCACGAGCCGAGGTACCCGACCGCCGTGCAGGAGGTGGCGGAGACGCAGGAGACGTCTTCGAGGGTGCCGGCTTCAGAGACGCCCACAGGGGCAAGCTCCCATTTGGAGCCGTTCCACTTCTCCGCAAACGGCTTGGAGTCGGCTTTGCCGACCGCCAGGCAGTATTCGGCGCTGGAGCAGGAGACGCTCGAGAGCGCGTTGTAGCCGTTTCCTTTGCTCGGCTCGGGGCTTTCCTGGATCGACCAGGAGGTGCCGTTGTAGCGCTCGACCAGCGTCTTGTAGCCGGATGCGGGGCTATAGCGGTAACCGACCGCGGTGCAGGCCGATTCGGAGCTGCAGGAGACGTCGCGTAGCTTCCACTCGGTTGCGCCGGCGGGAGCTGCGAAGGATCTTCCGGTGTTGTTCCAGCTTGCTTGGCCTTCGCCCGACTGGAAGAGAATCGTGGTGCCCTGTGTGCCCCCGCTGGGAGTGGTGATTACGAAGCAAGTGGTGAGGCCGACGCAGGAGACGGCGGGTTCGGCACCGCCCCCCAGGTCCGAGCGAGCGATCTTCCATTCCGAGCCGTCCCAGGACTCGGCAAAAACCTTCCCCAGAACCTTGTCGTAGCCAACCGCCATGCACTTCGTCGGGGACGTGCAAGAAGTATCGGTGAGCTTCAGTTCAGTGCGAACTTCGGGGCTGACGGTGGCCTGGGTGGCCCATTCGCTGCCGTCCCAGCGCTCCCCGAGGGTCACCATGTTGTTCGTGTCTTTGTTGATCTGCCGGGCACTGCCGACCGCTGTGCACTGGCTCGTGGCGGTGCAGCTGATACTGGCGAGGGTGCTGAAAATGTCGGGGCTGGTGGAGGATCGGGTCGTCCATTCGCTGCCGTCCCAGACCTCTGTCAGCGTCTTTTCTTCATTGCCTTCTCCGCCGTATTTGGTGAAGAAGCTGCCAACGGCGACACAGGAGCTCGCCGAGAGGCAAGAGACCGCCGAGAGGGTAGCGGCGTCGACCAGGAGCTCTTCGCTGGGTTCGGGTGTTTCGATCTCAGACCATTCGCTGCCGTCCCAGCTAACAGTGAGGGTGCTGCTCTGCCACGACTCGCCCATCCATTCCCACCAGCCATGATGGCCAACGGCCATGCAGGATGTGGCGGAGACACAAGAGACGTCTTCCAGAAAGCCTTCCGCAGAGCCCGGGATGGAGACGGGCGTCCATTTTGCCCCGTCCCATTTCTCAGTGAAGGGCTTGCCGGCGGCTTCCCCGACCGCCAAGCAATGCGTAGAGGACGCGCAGGAGACGCTCGACATCGCCCTGAAGCCGTTTCCTTCGCTGGGCTCGGCGCTTGCCTGGATCGACCATGAGGTGCCGTTGTAGCGCTCGACCAGCGTCTTGTATTTGCCGCTGACGTAGGCGTAGCCGACCGCGGTGCAGGCGGATTCGGAGCTGCAGGAGATGTCGCGCAGCTTCCAGCTGCTCGCCCCTTCGGGAGTGGCGAAGGTCCTGAAGGTACTGCCCCAACTGAAGAGGCCCCAGGTACCCGCCGTACCGCCGGCATCGGTAGCGACGATATGGCAGGAGGAGGGGCCGGCGCAGGAGACGGCGGGTTCGGTGCTGGTCCCCAGGTTCGAGTGGGTGATTTTCCATGCCGAGCCGTCCCAGGACTCGGCGAACGTCCGGCCCATGAATTTGTCGTAGCCGACGGCCGTGCACTTGGTCGCCGATGTGCAGGAGACGTCGGTGAGCTTCAGCTCGGTGCGAACCTCTGGGCCGACGGTGGCCTGGGTGGCCCATTCGCTCGGTTCGTTACGCAACTCTTCCAGCTGCTCGGGTGCCAGGTAGGCGCTCGCTGGGTCATCGACCGCCATTTCAGACAGAGCGCCGTCTTCGTAGTCGTAGTCGATCTTGGCGTAGCCCTCGGTCTGCAGCTCCTTGACCCTGCCGGCTTTGTCGAAGGCGAGGGACGTGTCGGTCTCGCCGCTTTGGTCTTCGACCGTGTAGCCGCCACCGGGGTCCTTGGTCACCACGGCTTGAAGCTTCTTGTCGAACTGCGTGCCGCCGCTTTTGGTCGGCAGCCCTACGGAACTCTCGCGAATGCCGCTCGTGCGGACCATCGAAGCCTTGGCGGGAGGTGTTTCTTCTTTTGTCTCTTCGAGCTCGAGTTCGGGGGTCTGGGCCAGCGTCCAGCCATCACCCCACTCGGTACTGTCTTCCTCGGGTTGCTGGGAGTTGTAGAAGCGCTCGACTTCGAGGTCGACGGCGGGCCCCTCGACATCGACATCCTTTTGGCGGAAGACGAGGTTGCCGTTTGTTACATTCACCGCGAGTTCGGGACGACTCGGGTGCTCTTCCTCCTCTTCGTTGCCCTGACCGTCGGGCAACGGGAAGTACTGCATCACGTACTCGTCCTTCATGCCCGTGGCGGGGATGTATTCGAATTCGAATTCGTGTTCGCGCTGATTTCCGACCTGGTCTTCGGCGATCACCTTCAGCTGATGGACGGGGTCGCCTTCGAGGCCGTTGAGGTGGACGGGGTAGGTCTGGGTCATCGAACAGCTGCTGTTGGGGCATGCCTGGGGACCCCAGGGCACTTCCGCCTCTTTTTCGTCTACGAAGACCGCGATGTCCTTCACCCCGGAGCGCTTCGTTTTGCCTTCCGTGTTGCTGCCGTCTTCGGCTTCGACCCTCAGGTTGTAGACAGGCAGGCTCAGCTGCGGGACCTCTTCTTCGCTCACTTCCCCTTCGTCTTCGGCTTCCTCGATCGCTTCGGCGAGCTGTCCTTCGAGTGCGACTTCGGGTTTGCCGCGGTCGAGCTTCGTCGTCCACTGGTAGCTGGAGGAGAAGTGGCTTGGTTCGGATTCGGGAGTGGAGCCCAGCGGGTCGTGGGCGGAGATGCTCGCGCTCCGTTCGCCTTCGGCGAAGTAGCCGACGCCGAAGCTGGCCTGCCCGCTGGCTGGGCAGCGGCTCGTGTAGGTGCCGGTGCAGCCACCCATGTTGTCGGTGTGCGGCAGGGCGCCTCCGGGGCTGAGGGTGATCCCCTTGACCCCCAATCCGGGGTCGCTCACGTTCGCGGTGATCGTGATGTCTTTGACCCATTTGCCGGAGGTGCCGCTCACCCAGTTGATCGTCGGCGCCTCGGGGTCCTTCTCCTGGATCGTGACACCGCCGACAGAGAACGTGAACGGACATTTGTGGTGGACGGAGCTCGTGCCGGTGCCGATTCCGACCATCGCCTGGCGCACCCCGGGATAACCCTGTTGCCAATTAGTCTGGTATTCGGGGCTGGAACTGCTTCCACCGAACCATTTCCCGAGACCGACGTAGCTTCCGGAGGAGGGGTTGTAGAGGCCGGCGTAGCCGTGAGGTTGGTTCGTCGGCTGTTCGGTAGCGCAGTTCGAGGGGAGATCGAAGCTGTTTGAGAAGAAGGTCGCAGCTGCGATGTAGGTGGTCTGCCCGGGCGCTGTGTAGACCCAATGGCCGCGTGTATTGGCGCCGTAGGTATAGCCGCCGCCTTTGGCTTGAGCGCTGAGACTGGAGGTGTTGGAAAGGTTATATGCGTCGTTCCAGGCAGGGGCCCATTGGCTGTAGGAGACATATCCCTCTTCAAGGAATTGGGGGTCGACCAGAATCGGGTATGCGAATTCGAGAGAGCTATGGGGAACTTCGAGCAAGAGCGAATTGCCTTCGACGCTCATCCCGACAGGTACCAAGGTGCCCTGAGCGTCGAAGGCACTCGGGGGAGGCACTTTCCCGATCGGGTCGCCCGAAGCCGAAAGAACCTCGGCGCCGCCGGCTTCGGTCGCGCCGAGCGTTGCGCCTGCGGGTAGGCCGAGCTCGAAGTGGAATTGCTCTGGGCTTTCGGGGGAGCGCAACTGCTCGAAGACCTCGACGCCACCGGCTATCGGCGAGATCACCGTGTCGGTCGCCGTTTCGGTTTCCGGGTAGAAAAGGTTCTTGTCCCCCAAGCCCTGGGCACTGTGGTCATTACCGCTTGGCAGCTCGACTTCAACCCCGCTCTGGAGTCGAATCGGCCCTTCGGCCGAACCGGGCAGTGTGACTTCGGTGACCGGATTCTTCGGAACGAAATCGGTGCCCGACTGCTCCAGGGTGAGATCGACCGGCTGTTTGCCTTCGCCGCCTAGCTCGCTTTCGACCGGGGCGGATGATTCGACGATCGAGCGCTCACCCTGCTGGTCTGAGATCAGGGCCGCGTAGGTTCCGAGCGGCTTCTCGATTTCGAGCTCGCTGAGGACTCGGGCGGGATCTGCATTCAGTGCGTTGAGCTGCCCCGGAAACGCTTCGAGGACCAGCTCCCTGGCTTCGCCGGCCGTGAGGCTGCCGTAGGCATTCTGAGAGGCTTCGCGCTGAGTGATGGCTTCGGGACTCGAGAGCCATTCCGCGTATTCGAGTTCCTGGCTTTCGAGCTGCGAAAATTCCGCGGCGCTGGGAGCGGGCGCTTCGCCAGCCGCCGATTCGCCGCCTCCCTCTTCTGTGGCGAGTACCGGAGCCGCCGAGCTGGCAAGGAGCGTGAGTGTGAATGCGATGAGCCACTTCGCGCGATGCACGCGATGCCTGGCACGCCCCCCGATCATTGTCAGTGCTCATTTCTCATTACTAATGAATCATTGATTAATACGCTGACCATATATGTCGATGAGATTTGGGGTCAAAGCGGGTCGGAAGGCTCAAGTGGCTGGTTCCTTGGACATTGGGGAACGCAGAATGTCAGTTTTCGAAACTTATTGTCTGCACTGCTCTGGACCATCAAGATGAGGTAGGGGTGAGCCGTCCTTATGGACGCGTCCGGCAGCGGAGAGCTGATTGATTCGGTTGCTACCGTTTTGCTACCATTATGGGATGAGCAAGCAGATCGCGGTTCGGCTTCCAGACGACCTTGTCGACTTCGTTGACGAGATCGTCGACTCCGGCAGTGAGCGCAGCCGGGCGGCTGTCGTAACCCAGGCGCTCGAGCGCGAGCGGCGGCGCGCACTCGCAGAACGCGATGCCCGGATTCTCGCCCGCACCGGTCCGGACCGGGAGCTCGCAGGCCTCGCTGAGTACGCGGCGGGCCTGCCTCGTGACCTCGCCTGATGCGGGCGATCCATGTCGCACAGCTCGACAAGGCCCGACCTGTACTGATTCTCACGCGTGAGCTTGTACGGCCGTATCTCGGGACGGTGACCGTCGCCCCGATCACCACCACCATCCGGAGACTCTCCAGTGAGGTGGCCGTCGATTCTGCGAATGGCCTCAGCGAGCCCTCGGTTGTGAGTTGCGACAACATCACCACCATCCCCGCCGATGCGGTGGGTGAGCAGATCGGGATCCTGCTCAACAGTCAAGAGCCGGCTCTCAGCGACGCGATCGGGGCCGCGTTCGACCTCGACTGATTGCTACTGGTTGCCCTGCTGGCGCAGGAACTGCTGGAAGTCTCTTGCGATCGAGTCCGCGGACGGTAGGTCCTCGGGGTTCTCGAGCTGGTCTTCCTGCTCGGCCTCGATGCGGTCCACCAGCTCCTCGATCTCGGGGTTGGCGGCTATGGCGCGGTTGATCTGCTCTTCGTAGCTGGTTGCCTCCTCCTCCAGCTCGGTCGCCTCGACGGCGATGCCGGTGACGCCCTCGAAGCGGCGCAGGAGCGCGAGCGCGGCCTTGGGGTTGGGGACGGCGGCTATGTAGTGGGGCACCGCCGCCCAGAGCGAGGCAGAGGTCATCCCCACTTTGCGGCAGCAGTCGTGGACGACGCCGACGATGCCGGTCGGGCCCTCGTAGGAGGAGCGCTGCAGGTCGAGCTCCTCGACCAGCTTCTCGTCGGAAGCGAGACCGGTGATCGGCACCGGCAGGGTGTGGGAGACCTCGGCGATCAGGGCGCCAAGGGTGATCACCATCTCCACGCCGAGCGCGTCGGCGGCGGTCGAGATCGTCTCCGAGAAGGTGCGCCAGCGCAGGTTGGGCTCGGTCCCGTCGAGCAGCACCAGGTCGCGCTCGGCGGCCGGGACGCGGGCCGCGATCAGGTTGTTCTGGGGCCAGTCGATGCGGCGGACCTCGCCCTCGGTGAGTGCGATCGTCGGCCGGGTCGCCTGGAAGTCGAAGTAGTCCTCCGGATCGACCTGCGCGATCGTCTCCGAGTCGAAGGCGTCGGCGATAGCGTCCAGCGCTGTCGAGGCGGCTCCGGCGGCGTCGTTCCAACCGCGAAACGAGCAGACCAGGATCGGGCTGCGCAGCTGCGGGAGGTCCCCTTCCCAGGTCAGTGAGTCCACCTCTCCCAGAGTACAGGCGGCGACTATGTGAATCAGGATTCACTATGCTGGCCCGCGTGCTCGAGCTGCGCGAGATCGAGAAGTCCTATCCCCAGGGCGGGGAGATGGTCGAGGTGCTGCACGGCGTCTCGCTCGAGATCGAGCCGGGCAAGCTGGTGGCGATCGTCGGGCCCTCGGGCAGCGGCAAGAGCACGCTGCTCAACCTGATCGGGACGCTGGACGTGCCCAGCGCCGGCAGCCTGCGCTTCGACGGCCGCGAGATCGGCAGCCTCGGCCAGAAGGAGCGCGCCCGCTTCCGCGCCGCCAACCTCGGCTTCATCTTCCAGTTCTTCAACCTCCTGCCCGGGCTGACCGCGCGCCAGAACGTCGAGCTGGCGGCGGCGATCGCCGGCGGTGAGAAGCACACGGCTCGCGCCCGGGCCGGCGAGCTGCTCGACCGCGTCGGCCTCGGCGAGAAGACCGAGGCGCCGGCGCGCAACCTCAGCGGCGGCCAGATGCAGCGGGTGGCGATCGCGCGAGCACTGGTCAACGAACCGAAGCTAATCCTGGCCGACGAGCCGACCGGCAACCTCGACCAGCGCAACGCCCACGGGATCCTCGAGCTGCTGCGCCAGCAGACCGCCGAGGACCGCTCCGTGGTGATGGTGACCCACGACCACGACCTGGCCGACCGCTACGCGGACCAGATCATCTCGCTGGTCGACGGCCGCATCGCCGAGGCCACCCATATGGATGCCAACGGCGGGGGACTCGACCTCGGACTGGTGGGGCTGGGGCTGCTGGACGGCCTCGCCTCCCTGATCCGAAGATGACCCGGATCCGCTCGCAGGCGCACCTGACCGCCCTGCTGACGCGCCACCTGCTGCACACGATGCGCCGCCAGCGGGCGCGCGCCGCCATCCTCTGGGCGGCGCTCGCCCTCGCGCTGGGGATCGGCGTCGGCCTGCTCGCCTTCATCACCAGCATCGAAGACTCCTATCGCGATCGCGGCGAGGCGGTCGGCGGGGTCTCCGACGTGCAGGTCGAAGCGATCGGCGCCTCCTCGCTGCCGGCAGACCTGGCCAAGCGGCTGGACCGCGTCGGCGGTACCCGTTACGCGATCCCGATGACCCAGCAGCGGGTCACGCTGGAAGCCGGCAAGGAGGACGTCGTCGCCACCGCGATCGGGGTCGACCGCTCCGCTAGGCGCCTGCGCAGCGCCGTGCAGCGCGACCTGAAGCTGCCCGCCGGGCGCTCGGCGAAGCCGGGGCTGGCCCTGCCGAGCGAGCTCGCCGGCGAGCTCGGCGTGCAGCGGGGCGACAGGCTGAGGATCTTCGCCTACCGGCGCTCGCCGCGGCTGCGGGTGGCGCGGGTGGTCGAGGTCAGCCCGGCGATCGAGGACGTGATCACCCTGCCCCGCGACCGGCTCGAGGCGATGCGCGGCGCTCCCGGCCAGCCGACCGTGATCTACGTGAAGTTCGGCCCGAGCACCGGGCTCGCGGCCTTCGAACGCCGCACCGAGGGGATCCTCCCGCGGAACGCCGTCCTGACCACGCCGGAGACGAGCCAGGGGGAGCTGAGCCACGTCCTCGACTTCACCGTGCGGGCGCCGACCTTCGTCTTCGGCATGGTCGTGCTGGCGATCGCCGGCCTGCTGATCTACGTGCTGCAGCTGATGCGGATGCTCGAGCGCCAGGAGGACCTCGGGCTGCTGCGCGCGCTCGGCTCGCGGCGGGCGCCGCTGATCGCGGCCGAGAGCCTGATCCTCTGCGGCCTGCTCTTCGCCGCGATCCCCCCCGGGGTGCTGATCGGGGCGCCGATCGCCAGCTACCTCTCCTCGCAGGTGCCGACCTACCTGACCGACGTCTTCGGTTTCAACATGCAGGTCACGATCCGTCCCGACGTGGTCGCCGGCGCCGCCGCGGTCGCCCTCGTCGTCGGGATCGCGGCGACGATCGGGGCGCTCGCCTCGGCCCGCGGCTCGATCGCCGACCAGCTCGGCCGCTCGCCCCAGGCCGGGGCGACGGTGACCTCGACGATCTCGCTGCGGGCGGCGCTGGCGCTGCTCGGGGGCGGGGTCGCCTGCCTCGCGCTCGGCCTGCTGCTCGCCGACGCCGGACTCTTCCCGCTGGCCGCGGTGACCGTCCTGATCGGGTTGGCGCTCGCCACGCCGGGCCTCGTCGGCCTGGTCGCGATCGCGCTCGGCCGCCGCGAGCACGGCGGCTCCAAGGTGGAGCTGGTCGCCCGCGGTGCAATCGAGGCAAATCCCCGCCGGGCGGCCCTGGCGGCGGCGATCATGGCGCTCGGGGTGGCCGCCGTAGTGCCGCCGCAGCTCGCCGAACACACCCTGCTCGACCGGATCGACCGCCTCAACCAGGTGATCCGCCCCGGGGCCCAGGACCTGCTCGCCTCCGACGACGCCTTCGCCAGCGTTCCCGTCGACCTCTCCTACGGCCGGCGGGCGCTGCGCCATTCGGCGACCGTGACGCGATCGGTCGCCTTCGCCTTTGTCCCCTACGAGGGGCGCAAGATCGAGGTGCGGGGGCTGGTGCCGAGCACGCGCGGGGGACTCATCCGCCGCGGCCCCGGACTTCCCCAGCAGTACCCCCTGTTGCGCGAGCACCCGCGCGGCGTGCTCGTCTCGCGGGTGATGGCGGCCGGCCTCGGCGTCGAGACCGGCGAGATGCTCGTGCTGCCGACCGCGAGCGGGCCGCGGAAGCTGCGCGTCCTCGACGAAGTCGAGGATTTCGCCTGGCCCTCGGGCACCGTCTACATGCGCATGGACCGCTACATGCGGCTCTACCGCACCGACGCCGTCAGCGCTCTCGCCGTCGACCGCAGGGGGAAGGTCGACATGGCCGCGCTGCGCCGGCTGACGCCGCTGCACTCGATCACCGGGGCCGAGTTCAAGGGCCGCATCGACGCGCAGATGGAAAAGAGCACGCAGGGCATGCTGGCGATGCGCGTGCTCACCCTGATCGCGGCGCTGGTCGCGGTCGGCGGGATCATCACCACCTCGGTCTTCGCCCGGCGGCGGGAGTGGGCGGTGCTGCGGGCGATGGGGATCGGCAACGCCGGCCTGCTCGGCGCCTTGGCGCTGGAGACGCTGCTGGTGATGACGATCGGCGTCGCCTGCGGGGCGATCGGCGGCATCGTCAGCTACCGGGGACCGACCCTCGGCTTCCTCGAGGCACAGGGGTACGTGATCGGCAACGAGCTCCAGCTCGGCGCCGTCGCCGCGACCGCGGCCGCCGCGCTGCTGGTCGGAACGCTCGCCGCGGCGCTGCCCGCCTGGCTGACGGCACGAGCCCCACTCGCCGATGCGCTTTCCTACGAGTAGGCGTCGATGTCCTCCACCCGATCCAAGACCGGCAGGCCCAGCAATCGTGGCAAGGGCACGCGCGAGCGTCTGCTGAACGCGGCGGTAGAGCTGCTCGAAGAAGGCGGCTACGCCGCCGCCTCGGTCGCGGCGATCACCGAGCGCGGCGGGGTTGCCGCCGGAGCGCTGTACAGGCACTTCCCCTCGAAGGCGGAGCTGTTCGTCGAGGTCTTCCGCACGATGGCCGAGAGCAAGCTCGGCCACCTGCGCGAGGCGAGCGCGGTCCCCGGCACGGCGGTCGACAAGCTCGACGCGATCGTGCGCGAGTTCACCAGCAGCTCGCTGAGCCAGCCGCGGCTCGCCTGGGCGCTCGGCTACGAGCCGGTCGACCCGCTCGTCGACGCTGAGCGGCTGGCCTATCGCCAGACCTACCGCGAGCGGCTCGCCGAACTGCTGCGGCGCGGCATCGAGGCGGGCGATCTGCCCGAGCAGGACGCCGAACTTACCGCGGCCTCGCTGATCGGCGCGATCAGCGAGGCGCTGGTCGGCCCGCTCTCGCCGGTGCGTGGCGAGCGAGTCTCCACCGAGAAGACGATCGCCGCGATCTCGACCTTCTGTCGTCGGGCCGTCGGCGCGTAGCTCGACGACTGATCGTTTGACCCACCTATGCGGTGGTCAAACGATCAGTCGCCTTGAGGTGCCAGCGCGCGGCGGACGAGGCCGTAGGCGATGAAGAGGACGAGGGCGGCGAAGGAGAGCTCCAGCGCCCGCTGGGAAAGCTCGTTGGCGACCGCGACGCCGATCAGCACGCCGAGCGGGGAGAGGACGCCGATCACAGCGGCGTCGCGAAGGTTGACGTTGCCGTAGGAGTTCTGGCGGTAGGTCCCGACCAGGGCGACGATGACGATCATCAGCAGCGAGGTGGACTCGCCCTCGATCTGCGAAAGGCCGAGGAAGAGCGTCAGCGCGGGCACGAAGAGGACGCCGCCGCCGACGCCGACCAGCCCGCCGGCGAGACCGCCGGCAAGCGCGATCAGGATCGCGAAGAGCACGTCCATCAGAAGAAGATCAACTCGATCGCGATCGCGACGAGCAGGGCGGCGAAGAGCAGCGAGATCGCCCGCTGGGGGATGCGCTGCTGGATCGCCGTGCCGGCGACGACGCCGACCACGGCCGGGACCGAGAGCCAGAGGCCGGTGAGGAAGTGGACGTTGCCGTAGATCCCACCCTGGGCGAGCGCCCCGAGCAGGCCGATGAGGACGATCGCGGCGAGGCTGGTGCCGGTGGCGAGCCGCTCGCCGTAGGCGAACCAGAAGATCAGCAGGGGGACGATGATCGTGCCGCCGCCGACGCCGAAGAGGCCGCTGAAGATCCCCGCCAGGGTGCCGATCGTGGCGAGCTTGAGCAGGCGGTGGGAGGGCAGCGCGGGGTCCGGGGCCATCGTGCCGCGATACTAGTGCCGTGTCTCGCGAATCTGAGGCGGGGGCGGGCGGCCTGAGGCGCTCCGCGGTGGAAGCCCTGCGCGCCGAGCCGGAGCGGACGGCGATCCTCACCGACGTCGACGGCACCCTGGCGCCGATAGTCGAGCGGCCCGAGCAAGCGACGGTGCCGGCGCGGGCAACCGAGCTGCTGGCGGCACTGAGCGGCCGCTTCGGCCTGGTCGGGTGCATCTCCGGGCGCCAGGCGCTGGAGGCGCGCCGCCTGGTCGGGGTCGAGGGCATCGCCTACGCGGGCAACCACGGCTTCGAGCTGCTGATGCCCGGCGAGGCCGAGCCGCAGCTCGATCCGGCCGTGGCCGGGCGGGAGCGGGACGCCGCCGAGTTCCTCGCCGGCCCCGCCGGGGACGAGCTGGACGCGGCCGGCCTGCGCCGTGAGGACAAGGGGCCGATCCAGGCCCTGCACTGGCGCGGGGCCGAGGACGAGCGCGGGGCCGAGGCACGCGCCCACGAGATCGCGGTCGAGGCCGGTAGGGAAGGGCTGGAACCGCGCTGGGGGCGCAAGGTGCTGGAGCTGCGCCCGGTCGGAGGAGGCGGCAAGGACGCGGCCGTGGCGGCGCTGCTCGCCGGCAGGAACCTCTCCGTTGCCGTCTACGCCGGCGACGACCGCACCGACCTCGACGCCTTCCGCCGCCTGCGCGAACTGTGCGACGAGGACCGGCTGACAACGGCGATCTGCGTCGGCGTCGTCTCGCCCGAGGCGCCACCGGAGCTGGCCGAGGAGTCCGACTTCACGGTCGACGGCCCCGACGGCTGGATCGCCGTTCTAGAGGAGCTGGCCGGGTAGCGATGCCCTACACCGACCTGCTGAGAGTCACCGTCCTGCTCACCGGCGCCGAGGCCACCGCCCTGGCCGCGATAACCGCTGTCGCCACCAATCGCGACAGCGACGCCACGACCCTGATCGTCGCCGGAACCTGGTGGCTCATAGCCCTCCTCATCGGCATCTATCTCGGCCACCCCGCCCGCGCCGCCGACGCCCTCCGCGACGCCCTCGCCGGAGCTCGCACCGCCACCTCCCTACCTCCAGAGACCCCGGCAAGGATCGCCTTCACCCGCCTCTGGCCGATAGCCCTGACCGCCATCGCGGCAGGGGCACTGGGAATCTTTTTCCCAGGCGTCGCCGCGATAGGCGCCGGCTACGCCCTGCTCGTCTCCCTCGCCTGGCACACGAGAGAGGCGGCCGTACTGGCGATAGAGCAAAGAGACGGCGTCCGCTTCTACGTCGTCCCCAACTCGGCCTTCCGCCCCATCCAACTCGTACGGACGCCGGGACTCCGCAGCTCACCCATCCGCTAATCGCGGCGGGTGGCGCGGATTTGGGGGACCACCCCGAGGACGCTTTAGCGACCGCAGGGGTGGTGGCACCAAATCCGTGACAGGACCCGCCGCGCCTTAGCCCTTGAGCAGCTTCTTGAAGTCCCTCCACCCACGCGTATTGACAACGTCGTCCGCCGTCAACCACGCTCGCCGCGCGGTCGCCACCGCATAGGCCATGTTGTTCAGCGTCTCCACCCCATGTGCGTCGGTGTTGAGAACGATGGTCGCCTCGGCTTCGACGGCCAGCCGCGCGTGGTGCTCGGAGAGGTCACGGCGGTTGGGGTTGCCGTTGATCTCGAGCATCGTGCCGGTGCGGGCCGCCGCCTCGACCACGGCCTCGACGTCGATGCCGTAGGGCTCGCGGCGGCCGAGCAGGCGGCCGGTGAGGTGGCCGATGCAGTCGACGTAGGGGTTCTCGATCGCGGTGAGGACGCGGGCGGTCATCTCCTTCTCTGAGATCGCGAAGGAGGTGTGGATGCTGGCTACCACCCAGTCGAGCGCGTCGAGCAGGTCGTCGGGGTAGTCGAGGGCGCCGTCGAGGCCGATGTTTACCTCCGAGCCGGCGAGCAGGCGGAAGCCGCGCTTGCCCTCGTTCCAGGCCTCGACCTCGGCGATTCGCTCCCAGAGGCGCTCGGCGGTGACATGGTCGCCGAAGCCGTGGCTGGCGGAGTGGTCGGTGATCGCCATGTAGGCGTAGCCGCGGTCCCGGCCCGCCTCGGCCATCTCCTCCAGGGTGTTGCGACCGTCGGAGAGGGTCGTGTGGGAGTGCAGGTCGCCGCGGATGTCGGCGATCGAGACGAGGTCGGGGAGCGTCCCCTCGCGCGCCGCCTTCAGCTCCCCCCTCCCCTCGCGCAGCTCGGGCTCTATGTATGCGTAGCCGAGGCGCTCGTAGACGGCTTCCTCCGTCGGGCAGAGCGTTACCTCGCCGCTCTCGACCTCGGTGATCCCGTGCTCGGAGACGGAGAGGCCGCGCGCCACCGCCTCCTCGCGCAGCTGGACGTTGTGGGCGGCCGAGCCGGTGAAGTGCTGGAGCAGGTTGCCGAAGGCCTCGGGCGCGACGATGCGCAGGTCGACCGAGACCCCGTTCTGGGTCTGCGCCCGCACGCCATTGGGTCCGGGCTTCCCGGCGGCGGCGATCAGCGGGCTGGCGAGCAGGTGCTCGGCCAGCGCCTGCGGCTCCTCCGCGGTCGCGATCAGGTCGATGTCCTTGCAGGTGTCGGCCCGGCGGCGCACCGAGCCCGCGACCTCGACCCGGTCGGCGGCCGGGTGCTCGCGCAGCGTCCGCGCCAGCTCCTCGGCGATCGGGCGTGCCATCGAAAGCAGCACACGGCCCGTGCCCTCGCCGGGCTCGCCCAGGCGCTCGAGGCCGGCGAGCACGTTCTCCTCCACCTTCTCTCCCAGGCCTTTCAGCTCGCGGATGCGCTGTTCCTCAGCCGCCTTTCTGAGGTCGTCGAGCGTGGCCACCCCGAGTTCCTCGAAGAGCCGCCGCGCGGTCTTCGCCCCCAGGCCCTGCACCCGCGTCACCTCGATCAGCGACGGCGGGTACTTCGCCTTCAGCTTCACCGCCGCGGGGATCTCGCCGGTCTCGATCAGCGCGTCGATCTTCTCGGCCAGCGTCTTGCCCACTCCGGGGACCTCCGTCGCCCGCCCGGCGGCGGCGAGGTCGGCGACCGAGACCGGGCTTTCGCGGATCGCCTTCGCGGCGGTGCTGTAGGCGAGGACCCTGTATTTGACCGCGCCGTCGAGCTCGTAGAGAACCCCCAGCTCGTCGAGGGCGGCGGCTATCTCGGCGTTGGTCACGCCCCCACGCTAGCGAGCCTTCTGGCGTTAGCGCTACGGTGCGGTGCACCCCCAGCAGGGGTCGCTATACTTTCTGAAGTATTGAGCGCTGAAACACGATCCCCAGGAGACCGATTCCAGTGACAGGCAAGCTCCACGACGTGACCGACGCCACCTTCAAGTCCGAGGTCCTCGAGGCCGACGGCCCCGTCCTCGTCGACTTCTGGGCCCCCTGGTGCGGGCCGTGCCGCGTGGTCCACCCCGTGCTCGAGGAGATGGACGCCGAGCGCGAGGACCTGAAAATCGTCAGCGTCAACGTCGACGAGAACCAGCAGACCGCCGCTCAGTACGAGGTCCTCTCGATCCCGACCCTGATCCTCTTCAAGGACGGGGCGATCGCCAAGAAGGTGATCGGTGCGATGCCCAAGCGTCGCCTCGAGGCCGAGCTGGAGCCGGCGCTCGCCTAGCGGGCGAGCGGAGATCGCTCACCATGCCCTTCGTCCAAGTCCACTTGTTCGAGGGACGCTCCGACGAGCAGAAGGCGGAGATCGCCAAGCGGATCGAAGCGGCGCTGGTCGAGGTGGCCGGCGCCGCCCCCGAGCACTGCTGGGTGAAGTTCTCCGACACGAAGAAGACCGACTTCATCATCGGCGAGCCGGCCGAGGACTGATCAGGCCGTCACGCTTGCGGCTACGTCGAGTGTGACCGCGCGGTCAGGAGCGGCCAAGGCGGCCAGCGCGGCAGCCGTCAGCGCGGCCGCATCCAAGTCATAGCGCTCGGCAGCAACACTTAGAAGGTCGAGATGAACGCGCGGACCGATCAGCTCTACCTGGACCGGGAAATCTCGTATCAAGCCGACATTGCAGTAGTCGTCGTCAACCTGCTCCTCCACATCGAGGTGCTTGAAGTCACGCAGCACGATCAAGAGGGCGTCTGCTCTTGAGTCGTAGTCAGCTCGCATCACTTCCTCCTCCTGTGGATTGTGACGATGACATCAGGGTCGTCAAGCGCGACGACCACACGAACCCGAACGTCACGGATCCATCCTTCGTATCGGGGTCGGCCCTCTGGATCCTCATCGAGATGAATCGGAGAGCGGATTAGCTCTTCGATTTCAGCCAGGCTCGCCTTGATAGAACAAGCCTTGTTTTTCGCGTGGCGGCTTAGCTGCACCCCCAACTAAGGGCATGTAGCTCAAAACTCTCCCCATCAGACGCGCGAGACGGCGATCTGCAGATCGCGGCCGTCGACTCGTACCGGCGCGATCTCGGCTGCGTCGTAGGCGACCGCGGTGGCCAGAACCTCGCCGGCTATGTAGGGCTCGTGAGCGCGAGCGGCGGCTAGGAGATCGTCGTCGCCGCCGAGGCTGAGCTCGATCCGGTCGGAGATGTCGAGGCCGGCAGCTTTGCGGGCGTTCTGGACGGCGTGGACGATCTCGCGGGCGAGGCCCTCGCGGCGCAGCTCGTCGTCGAGCTCGAGCTGCAGGGCAACCGCGTGGCCGGCCTCGGCCTCGACCTCGTAGCCCTCCAGCGGCTGCAGGGCGAGCGTGACCTCGTCGGGACCGATCGTGTGCTCGTCGCCGTCGACGTTGATGCCGACCTCGCCACCGTCGGCCATCACCTTGGCGACGTGGACGGGGTCGAGCGCCTCGACCGCGGCGGCGACCTGCGGCATGCGCTTGCCGAAGCGCGGGCCGAGCGCCCGGTAGTTGGGCTTGACCGCGTAGCTGACCAGATCGGCCTCTTCGGAGACGAAGTCGAGCTCCTTGACGTTGAGCTCGGCCATGACCAGGTCGGCGCGGGCCTCGATCGCCTCTCGCTCGGCGTCGTTGGCGACGATCACGGCACGGCGCAGCGGCTGGCGCATCTTGGCCTTTGCCTGGGCGCGGGCGGCGCGGCCGAGCTCGATCGTGAGACGGACCGCCTCCATTGCGGCTTCCAGCTCGGGGTCGATGAGGGCCGGGTCGGGTTCCGGGAAGTCGCGCAGGTGGACCGAGTCGGCCAGCTCGCCCAGCTCCTCGCCCTCACCGCCCCCCAGGTTGAGGTGGATCTCGTCGGCGAGGAAGGGAGTGAAGGGGGCGAGCATCGCCACCGTCTCCAGCAGGCAGTGGCGCAGGGTCGCGAAGGCGGCCCGATCCCCCTCCCAGAAACGGCGGCGGGAGAGTCGCACGTACCAGTTGGAGAGTTCCTCGACGTACTCGGCGATCGCCCGTCCCGCGGCGGTGCAGTCGAACTCGTCCATGCGTTCGCGCACGGTGGCGACGGTGGACTGAAGCTTGGAAAGTGCCCAGCGGTCGAGGTCCTCGGTCGGCTGGGGCGCCCGGTCGAAGTCCGCCGGGCCGAGGTTCTCGGCATTCGCGTACAGCACCCAGAAGGAGTACGTGTTCCAGAGGGTGAGGAGGAACTGGCGGACCGATTCGCCGACGGTGTCGACCGAGAAGCGGTAGCCCGACCAGGGCTGTTGCGCGGTCAGGTAGTACCAGCGGAAGGCGTCGGCGCCGTGGGCGTCGATCACCTCCCAGGGCCCGACCACGTTGCCCTTGCTCTTCGACATCTTCTGTCCCTCGGGGTCGAGGATGAGACCGAGGCAGACGCAGTTCTTGTAGCTCGACTCGTCGAAGAGCAACGTCGACTCGGCCAGCAGCGTGTAGAACCAGCCGCGGGTCTGGTCGATCGCCTCGCAGATGAAGTCGGCGGGGAAACGCTCCTCGAACAGCTCCTCGTTCTCGAACGGATAGTGGAACTGCGCGAAGGGCATCGCGCCGCTGTCGTACCAGGTGTCGATCACCGACTCGACCCGGCGCATCTCGCCTCCGCAGTCCTCGCAGGCGATCGTCACCTCGTCGATGTAGGGGCGGTGCAGGTCCTCGGGCACCTCGCCCTTCGCCCGCTCGCGCAGCTCGGCGACCGAGCCGGCGCAGAAGCGACCGTCGCAGTCTTCACCGGTGCACTCCCAGATCGGCAGCGGCGTGCCCCAGTAGCGGTCGCGCGAGAGCGCCCAGTCGACGTTGTTCTCCAGCCATTTGCCGAAGCGCCCGCTCTTGATGTGCTCGGGGTGCCACCCGATCGTCTCGTTGTTGGCGAGCAGGCGGTCGCGGACCTGCGAAGTGGCGATGTACCAGCTCGACTTGGCGTAGTAGAGCAGCGGCGTGCCGCAGCGCCAGCAGTGCGGGTAGGCGTGCTCGTAGACCTGCTCGCGGAAGAGCAGGCCGCGGCGGTCGAGGTCGGCGATCAGCGCTCGGGTCACCTCGGGGTCCTTGACGAACTTCTCCTCGAAACCCGCGACTCGGCCGTCGAACTTCCCGTCGAGGCCGACCGGGTTGTAGAGGGTGCCGTGACTGGTCGGGTCGAAGATCCCGTTCTCCGCAGCGACCGCGTAGTCGTCCTCGCCGAAGGCCGGCGCGATGTGGACCAGGCCGGTGCCGTCCTCGGTGGTGACGAAGTCACCGGCCACTACCGGGAAGCCACCGGGCTCGCGATCGTTGAGGTTGAAGACCGGCCCCTTGTAGTGGCGGCCGACCAGTTCTGACCCCGCCTGGCGGTCGAGCACCTCCGCGCCCTCGCCCAGCACCCTCTCCAGCAGCGGCTCCGCGACGATCAGAATCTCGCCGTCGACGCGCGCCTTGACGTAGGTGACCTCGGGCGCCGCGGCGACCGCCACGTTGCCGGGCAGCGTCCACGGCGTCGTCGTCCAGACCAGCAGCGACTCGTCGCTCTCGCTCCCGCCCTCACCCAGTAGCGGGAAGCGCACATATATAGAGGGGTCCTCGACGTC
Source organism: Solirubrobacterales bacterium (assembly GCA_036525295.1). GTDB lineage: Bacteria > Actinomycetota > Thermoleophilia > Solirubrobacterales > 70-9 > VRUE01. The sequence continues at coordinate 28,013 of DATDAQ010000093.1, forward strand.
CTGGTAGCCGAGCGCCACCTCGTGTGAGGAGAGCGCGGTGCCGCAGCGCGGACAGTAGGGCACGACCTTGTGGCCCTCGTAGAGGCGGTCCTCGTCCCAGAGCCGCTTCAGCGACCACCAGACCGACTCGATGTAGGAGTCGTCGAGGGTGACGTAGGGGTCGTCGAGGTCGATCCAGAAGCCGATCCGCTCGGTCAGCCGGTTCCACTCCTCGACGTACTCGAAGACCGATTCGCGGCAGCGCTTGTTGAACTCGGCGATGCCGAAGTCCTCGATCTCCTGCTTGGAGGAGATGCCGAGCTGCTTCTCCACCTCGAGCTCGACCGGCAGGCCGTGGCAGTCCCAGCCGGCCTTGCGCGGCACCCGGTACCCGCACATCGACCTGTAGCGCGGGTAGACGTCCTTGAAGACGCGGGAGAGGACGTGGTGGGAGCCGGGTCGGCCGTTCGCCGTCGGCGGTCCCTCGTAGAAGCTCCAGATCTCCGCCCCCTCGCGCTGGGAGAGGGAGCGAGCGAAGACGTCGCGCTCGCGCCAGCGCTCGAGCACCCGCTGCTCGAGATCGGGGAAGGACTGCTTGGCGTCTACGGATCGGAAGCCGGGCATGGACGGGTGATTCTAGGAGCGGGTACCTCGGCACCCCGGGACGGTCGGCCCTGGTACGCAATAGTCTTCCCGCGTGCCCGCTTTCGACCTGAACGGAAAGGTGGCGCTGGTCACCGGCGCCGCCCGCGGGATCGGCTTCGAGACCGCCCGCCAGATGCACGCGCGCGGCGCTTCCGTCGCGGTCGTCGACCTCGACGCCGCCGAGGCGAGCGAGGCGGCCGAGCGGATCGGCGAGCGGGCGATCGGGATCGCCGCCGACGTCACCGACGCCGGGGCGATGCGGGCCGCGGTGGCGGAGACTGTCGAGCGCTTCGGCGGCCTCGACGTCGCGATGGCCAACGCCGGCCTCGCTCCGCCCTCGATCGCCACGATGCGCTCGGTCCCGGCCGAGGAGTGGGAGCGGGTTGTCGAGGTCAACCTCTTCGGCGTCTGGCACACGCTGCGAGCCGCCCTGCCGCAGGTCTCCGAGCGCAAGGGACACATCGTCGTCGTCGCCTCCGTCGCCGCCTTCGCCAACGGGATGCTGGGCAGCTCCTACATGGTCTCCAAGGCGGCGGCCGAGCAGATCGGTCGCGCCCTGCGGACCGAGCTGATGCCGTTCGGCGCAGGCGCCAGCGTCGCCTACTTCGGCTGGGTCGACACACGGATGGTCCAGGACACCTTCGCCAGGCCCGGCGCCAGCGTGCTGGAGGAAATCGCCCCCGACTTCCTGATGAAGCGGATCACCCCCGAACAGGCGGGAGCGGCCGTCGTCAAGGGGATCGAAGAGCGCGCGCCGCGGATCTTCGCCCCCCGCTGGTGGCGCTACCTCTCCGCCCTGCGCGGCCTGCTCAACCCGCTGCTCGATCGCCGCAGCGAGCGCGACCCGCGCATCATCGCGGCGATCCGCAACGCCGAGTCGCCAGGCGCGGGCGACACCGCGACCCCGACAGCCAAGAGCTAGGCCCGGCACCGCTATGCCCACCTACGACGTAAACGGGAAGGTGGCACTGGTCACCGGCGGCGCCCGCGGGATCGGCTATGAGACGGCGCGCCAGCTGCACCAGCGCGGGGCGTCCGTGGCTCTGCTCGACGTCGACGCCGAGGAGGTCCGCGACGCGGCCGAGCGGCTCGGCGAGCGGGCGATCGGGATCGCCGCCGACGTCACCGACGCCGGATCGCTGCGTGCGGCGGTCGCGGAGACGGTCGAGCGCTTCGGCGGCCTCGACGTCGCGATGGCCAACGCCGGCATCGCCCCGCCGACGACGACCACGATCCGCATGGTCTCCGCCGAGGAGTGGGAGCGCGTGATCGACATCAACCTGCTGGGCGTCTGGAACACGGTGCGGGCCGTGCTGCCGCAGGTGGCGGAGCGCCAGGGGCACATCGTCGTCGTCTCCTCCGCCTACGCGATCGCCAACGGCATGCTCAGCAGCGCCTACGCGGTGGCGAAGTCGGGGGTCGAGGCGTTCGGCCGCTCACTGCGGTCCGAGCTGGCGCCGCTCGGGGCGAGCGCGGGGGTCGCCTACTTCGGCTTCGTCGACACGAAGCTGGTCCAGGACGCCTTCGCCAAGCCGGCGACGGCCCGGCTCGAGGAGACCGTCCCGGCCTTCCTGCTGAAGAGGATCACGCCGGCAGAGGCCGGCGCCTCGGTCGTGCGCGGGATCGAAGAGCGGGCGCCCCGCACCTTCGCGCCGAAGTACTGGCGCTACATCTCCGCCCTGCGCGGCCTGATCAACCCGCTCTTCGACAAGCGCGCCGACAGCGACCGGCGCGTCCGCGAGGCGATCCAGAGCGCCGAGGCGCTCTCGGAGGCAAGCGCCGCCGGCGGCGCCTCAGCCGCTTCGCGTTAGGCGCTCGAGCAGGACGACGACCGACTCGTAATCCTCACCGGTGGCGCGGCTGAGGCCGATCTCGCAGGTGCGGTTGCTGGAGAGGTGGGCGTCGAAATGGCGGCCGGAGAGCTCGGCGGCCTGGGGCGCAGTGGCAGCGGCGGTCAGCTCCGGGTGGGAAATGCCACGGTCGCCGGCGAAGCCGCAGCAGGTCGCCGACGGGGCGACGTGGACGTCGTCGGCAAGGGCGGCGGCAAGCAAGCGCAGGCGGGGTGCCAGGCCCATGTGACGGGTCGCGCAGGTCGGGTGGACCGTGGCGGAGCCGACCCTGCCGGCGATCTCGAGCTGTGGCAGCAGGCGGTCATGCGCCCAGGCGACCGAGTCGAGGATCTCGAGCCCGGCGAGCCGCTCCGCGTTCTGCTCGGAGAGCACTCCCTCGCCGGGTTCGGCCACGCCCTGCGTGCAGGAGGCGGCGTCGATCACGACCGGCAGCGTCCCCTCTCCGCTCCACTCCCAGAGCCGCTCGACCATCTCGTTCGCCTTGTGACGGTGGGCGTCGCCGAAGCCCTTGGAGCTCCAGGGCAAGCCGCAGCAGCTCCCCGCGACCTCATCCGGCACCCAAACCGGCAACCCAGCCCGGCGCGAGACCTCGACCAGCGCCTCGACAACTGAGGGCCGACGGGCCGAAATCCGGA
>DATDAQ010000094.1:0-2912 GCA_036525295.1 Solirubrobacterales bacterium
GGTGGACGGGCTCGACGCCCCTCTCGCGGGCCAGCGCCAGCTCGGGGTTGTCGTCCCCGATCGCGGTCGAGACGACCACCTCGGCGCCGTCGGGGAGGTTGGCGGCATCGTGGCCCACGACCGGCTCCAGCCCGGACGCGCGCAGGCGCTCCATATAAGAGGAGTCGGCCCGGTCACTGCCGGTCACCGTCGCCCCCAGCTCGGCGCAGACCAGCGCCAAGCCGCTCATCCCGGCGCCGCCGATGCCGACGAAGTGCAGCCGCCGTGAAGCCCAGTCGCTCATGTTCCGGTGCGCCTTTTCCTGCTTATACGGGGATAAGGCGCGCCGGAAGCGCGGATCGCGGCGGCGGCTAGGACCTCGTCGGCGATGCGACGCGCCGCGTCGGGGCGGGCAAGGGCAGCCGAGGCGCTCGACATCGCGGCGAGGCGCTGCTCGTTCGCGAAAAAGGCCGCCACTCGCTCCGCCAGCACCTCAGCGTCCAGCTCGGCGTCGGCGACGATCTCGGCCGCGCCGCCGCCGGCCATCCACTCGGCGTTGCTCCGCTGGTGATCGGCGGTCGCATGGGGATAGGGAACGAGGATCGCCGGCTTCCCGGCCGCCGTCACCTCGAAGATCGAGCCGCCCGAGCGCGCCAGCACCAGGTCACAGGCGGCGAGGACGTCGGCCAGTCCAGGCTCGTAGGCGATCAGGCTGTAGCGCTCGGGGTGCGGGGCTGAAGCCAGCCGCCGGGCGATCTCATCGTGGTCGCGCTCGCCGCTGAGGTGGATCACGTGGAAGTCGCGACTGCCGCTCGTCCCCCCCTCGGCGAACGCCCCGACCGCCGCCAGGTTGATCGAGCGGGCACCCTGGCTGCCGCCCATCACCAGCAGGCAACGGTCCCCGGCCGACACCCCGAATCGCTCCCGGGCCAGCGCCCGGTCCGCGGCCGGCACGGCCGCGGGAACGGGACGGCCGGTCAGCAGGTAGCGCTCGCCCTCGCGCCCGGCGATCGGGAAGGCGAGGCAGACGCGGCGCGCCCGCCGGGCCAGCAACCTGTTGGAGAGCCCGAGGTGGCTGTCGGCCTCGGTCAGGACCAGCGGTGTTCGCGAGATGACCGCGGCCATCCCCGCCGTACCGGCGACGTAGCCGCCGCCACCGAGGACGACGTCGGCCCCACGCTCGCGCAGCACCCGACGGGCGGCCCCGACCCCGCTGACCGCCTTACCGACGGCAACCGCCGCGCGCAGGGGGTTGCGGCGGTCGATCCCGCGCACGTCGAGGAGGTCGATCTCGTAACCGGCCTCCGGCACCAGCTCGGCCTCGATCTTTCCGCGGGCGCCGAGGAAGGAGACCTCGGCGCCGCTAGCCCGCAGCTCGGCGGCGACGGCCATCGCCGGCACGACGTGGCCTGCGGTTCCCCCCGCTGCCACTGCGACTCTGGGCGCTCTTTCCACGGCTCGCTCGACTCCTTTTGCGGGCAGGCGAATGCCCACCCTCGACGACGCGCAGTTTGCCAGCGCCAGCGGTCCCACTTCGGGCGACGCCGAGGATCAGCCCGACGGCGAAGAGCGTGGCCAGCAGGCTGCTGTTGCCGTAGGAGACGAACGGCAGCGGCACGCCGGTCAGCGGCGCCAGCCCCATCACGGCAAAGAGGTTGATCGTCGCCTGCACCATGACCATCGATGTGAGGCCGGCGACGAGCAGCTTCGAGTAGCGGTCCCTGGCCCGCTGGGCAACCCGCAGACCGGCGTAGCCGAAGAGCGAGAAGAGGCCGACCACGCCGACGATGCCGAAGAGGCCGAGCTCCTCGCCGATCACGGCCGAGATCATGTCGGTGTGGGCCTCCGGGAGGTAGAAGGCCTTCTGCACGCCGTCGCCGATGCCGACGCCGAAGATCCCGCCGGAGCCGAGCGCGATCTTCGCCTGCGCCGCCTGGAAGCCGGCCCCGGCGGCGTCGGAGCCTGGGCTGAGGAAGCCGGTCAGCCGCGCCATCCGGTAAGGCTCGATCACGGCCGCCAACAGCGCGAGCGAGCCGACGCAGAGGGCGATCAGGCCGAGGTCGCGCGGGCGGACGCCGGCGGCGACCAGCATCGCGCCGGTGGAGAAGGCGACGACCATCGTCGTGCCCATGTCCGGCTCGGCCATGATCAGGAGGCAGGCCGCGCCGACGACCAGCAGGTAGGGCATCAGGTCGCCGATCGAGCGCGTCATCTTCGGTTTGCGGGCCAGCATGTCCGCGCCGTAGAGGACCAGCGCCACCTTTGCCAGCTCGGAGGGCTGGAACTGAAGAGGTCCGGCACCGAGCCAGCGGCTGGCACCGTTGGCACTGGTACCGACGGCGAGCACAACCAGGAGGAGAACGAGCGAGCCGACCAGGAACAGCGGCGTGAGTTGACGCACTGCAGCGAGGCCGTGGCGGGCGACGAGGTGCATGACCAGCAGGCCGATCGCTCCGTACATCACCGTCCGTTTGAGGAAGAGAGCGCTGTTGGAGAGGTTGCCGTCGCTCAGCACCTGGGTGGTCGAGCTGGCCGAGAAGACCATCACGGCCCCGAGCGCGAGCAGGCAGAGGGTCGCGGTGAGCAGGATGTTGTACTCGGCCGGCGGGGCCGCAGCGCGGCGCTTCTTCCTGGCCGCAAGCTTCTTCTTCGAGGCGGACGCGCCTTTCGGCCGGCTCGATACCCGCGCCCCCTTGCCGCCTTTCTTCACGAGAGCTCCCCGACCAGCTCGCGGAAGCGCTCGCCACGGCGTTCGAAGTTCTCGAAGGCGTCGAAGCTGGCGCAGGCCGGCGAGAGCAGGACGACCTGTCCGGGCCCGGCAGCCGCTGCCGCCCGGCGCACCGCGTCTTCGAGGTTCTCGCAGCGGTGCAACTCGACCCCGGCCCCGACGACCGGCGCAAGCTCGAGCGCCAGCCTGTTCGCGGAGGCGCCGA
>DATDAQ010000095.1:0-49542 GCA_036525295.1 Solirubrobacterales bacterium
CTCGGCCAGCTCCTGGTCACGGACCACCGCTGGGACCTTCGCCAGGCCGGCCGCCTGAGCCGCTCGCCAGCGCCGTTCGCCGGCGATCAGCTCGTAGCTGCCGTCGGGGAGGGGGCGGACGAGCAGCGGCTGGACGACCCCGTTGGCCTCGATCGAGGAGGAGAGTCCGGCAAGCGCCTCGGGGTCGATCTTCGTCCGCGGCTGGTTCGGGTTCGGCTTGATCAGCTCGACCGGCAGCTCGCGCAGCTCGCCGGCGTTCTCGGTCGTCGCCTCCGGGAGGATCGCGGCCAGGCCGCTCCCGAGGCCGCGGCGAGCCGGCTTAGCCACGGGCCGCGAGCTCCCCGGCGAGGGCACGGTAGGCGTCGGAGCCGCGAGAACGGGGCGAGTGCTCGGTCACGGGCAGACCATAGCTCGGAGCCTCGGCGACCCTGACGCTTCGCGGGATGACCGTTTCGAAGACCATTTCGGGAAAGTGCTGGCGCAGTTCCCGCTCCACGTCCTGCGCCAGGCGGGTGCGCTCGTCGTGCATGGTGACCAAGAGGCCCGACACCTCCAGGCGCGGGTTGAGCTCGCGCCGGATCGTCGCCAGGGTGTCGAGGAACTGGACGAGGCCCTCGAGCGCCAGGTACTCGGCCTGGACCGGGACCAGGACCCGATCGGCGGCGGTGAGCGCGTTGACGCTGACCGGGCCCAGCGACGGCGGGCAGTCGAGCAGCGTGTAGGCGAAGCGCTCGCGCACCGGGCCGAGCCGCTCGCGCAACCGGGTCTCGGAGCCATTGATCCGCGGCAGCTCGACAGCGGCGCCGGCGAGGTCGCGGTTGGCGGGGACCAGCCAGAGGTTGTCCGGGCCGGCCGGCCGCGCGGCCTCGGCGACCGAGACCTCGCCGATCAGGCAGTCGTAGGAGGAGGGATGCATGTCGCGCTCGCCGCCCAGCGCGACGGTCGCGTTGCACTGCGGATCGAGGTCAACGAGCAGGGTCTGAGACCCCTCCGCGGCAAGGCAGGCGGCGACGTTGACCGCGGTCGTCGTCTTGCCGACGCCGCCCTTCTGGTTCGAGATCGCGTAGACGACGCCCATCCGGCCGCAGACTAGCCCTACCCGCGGGGGCGCTTCTTGGCCATTCCCGCACGGCGCGGCAATCCGGCCGGTGCGGGACCGGTCTTGCGGAGGACGTGCAGGTGGCGGTGTTCGCTTCCCGCGAAGGGGCCAACGTGGAGGATCCGCTCGGGCCGCATGGCCAGCTCCTCGGCGGCCCGGGCGAGTTGCGCCTCCTCGTCGGGGTCGCGCTTGCCCTTCCAAGCGACGAGAACGCCCTTTTCCTCGAGCAGCGGCGAGGCCAGCTCGGCCAGGGTGGAGAGCCTGCCCACCGCGCGTGCCGTGACGGCCGCGTAGGCCTCTCGCCCCTCGGCCTGCGCCAGGTCCTCCGAGCGGACGTTCAGGACCCGGGCGTTGCCGATCCCCGCCGTGTCAATGGCGCGCCGGATGAACTCGCACTTGCGGCCAACGGACTCGACCAAGTCGAGCTGCGAGGTGGGCAAGGCTACTGCGAGCACCAAGCCCGGAAACCCGGCTCCAGAGCCAATATCAGCGATTCTCGGGGCGTTTCGAAGATCTGGGATCTCGAGGCCGGTAAGGCTGTCGGCGACGTGAACCTTCCAGGCGCGGCCGGGCTCGGTGACCGAGCTCACCGACGCTCGCTCCTCGGCAAGCAGGCGGAGCACGGTCTCCATCGCCGCTCGCGCCGCGGGGTCAAGCTGCGCCGTCGGGTCCGCGCTCACTCTGTGATGAGCGGTGCAACCACGACGCAGCGGTGGGGGTCGTCGCCTTCGCTGTAGGTCTCGACGCCGGAGCGGTCCTTGAGGTGCTCGTGGACGACGCGGCGCTCCTGCGCACTCATCGGATCCATCTCCACCGAGTGGCCGTCGTTGAGGGCCTGCTCAGCAGCTCGGTCCGCGCGGGCAGTCAGCGTCTCCCGGCGCCGCTCCCGGTAGCCGGCCGCGTCGATCACGACCCGTTTGCGGTCCCGCAAGCCGCGGAAGGCGGCCTGATAGGCGAGCAGCTGGAGCGCGTCGATCGTCTGCCCCCGTTTGCCGATCAGCAGTCCGTAGTCGTCGTCCCCCTCGACCGAGGCCGTAATCCGGTCGTCGTCCTCGACGATCTCGACGTCCCCATCCAGGTCCAGCTCGTCCAGGACGCCCTCGACAAGCTCCCGAACACGCTCTGCCGGCTCCGCAGGCCAGTCCGCGATCTCACCCATGGCGGTGAGTCTATTGGCGAGGAGGGGTTGGCGCGGCGGGTCCTGGGTGGTGGGATGCCCCTCGCCCGAACAAGTGCCGAGCTAATTCGCTCGGCACTTTGAGTATCCGCCCGTTCGAGGGGCATCCCACCACCTACCAACCGAGCTCAGAGAAGCTCGCTAAGAGACAGTTCCTGATTCCGGCGGGCCTACAAATGCGCCTCGGCACTGAGCTTCTCGAACGGAAGCTCTCCAGGGCTGGGACGAGAAGCTTGGGGTGCCTGAGAAGGCCCGCGGGGAGGGGTTTTGGGTCCTCGCGAAGCGGCCCCCGGCAAGGTGATTCTCAGCCGCGAAGCGGCACCAGGTTGCACCGCCGCCAGGCGGTGCAATGGGATCCCAAAACCCCTCCCCGCGGGCCTAACTACCGTCTCTTCTTCTTTTTCCTAGGCGACGGTGGAGGAGGTTTCGCTGCTTGGATCTCCGCCGGCGTAGCCACCTGGGGGGCCGGGATCAGCCTCTGGATCGTGTACTGCTGGCCGATCGTCCAGACGTTGGTGGTGATCCAGTAGAGGACGAGGCCGGCCGGAAAGTTGATCACGAAGGGGACGAAGATCAGCGGCAGGACAAACATCATTATCCGCTGGCTTTTGTCGGCAGTGATCGCCATCACCATCCCGGAGATCAACTGCGTACCGACGTAGAGGATGAGCAGGGCGATCAGTTCGCCGCCGGCGGCCTTGGCTGTCAGGTCGCTGATGAAGAGGAAGGAGGCTTCCGAGCCGCACTCGCCGGCCTTGCACCCGATGTCGTCGGGAAGCTCGTTCTGCAGCAGGTAGAAGAGCGTGATGAAGACCGGCAGCTGCGCCAGCAGCGGGATGCAGGAGGCGAAGGGGTTGACTTTGTTCTCCTGATAGAAGCGCATCATCTCCTGCTGCATGCGCTGACGGTCGTTTTTGTATTTCGCCTGGATCTCTTTGATCTGGGGCTGCAGCGCCTGCAGGGCGCGCATTCCTTTCAGCTGTTTGTAGGTCAGCGGGATCAGCAGCGTCCGCGTCACGATCGTCAGCGCGATGATCGCGCCACCCCAGCTGAGGCCGACGCTGTCGTGGAAGAACTTGAGGACTTCGTTGGCGACGTCGATCAGCGGCTGGAGGATGTTCGCCGGGATCATGTGTGCACCTCACCGTGGTGGATGGCGGGATCGACCGGGCCGACCTTGAGCGTGAAGCGCTTAGGGACCGGGTCGAAACCGCCGTGGCTGAAGGGGTTGCAGCGCAGGATGCGCCAGGTGCCGAGAACAGCGCCACGCAGGGCACCGAATCGCTGCACGGCTTCGGCGGTGTAGGCGGAGCAGGTCGGCTCGTAGCGGCATCGTCGCGGCATCGAGGGGGAGATCCAGCGCTGGTAAGCGGCGATTAGGGCGAGGAGGGGCCGTTTCACGTGGAACGTCCCCCCTTGCCGCCGGCCAGCGCCTCTTCGATGCTCGCCCGCACCCCTGCCGCCCCATCGCGCTCGATCAGGCCGCCGATCTCGGGGCGGGCGACGAGGACGAAGTCATGACCGGCGGGGAGCCGGTCGGATGTGCCCCAAAAGGCCTCGCGCATGACCCGCTTGACGCGATTGCGGTCGACGGCGCCGCCGATCTTGCGGCTCACCGAGACGCCGAGCCTCACTTCGTCAGCCTCTTCGTTCTTGCGAGGGAACCTGTAGAGGACGAGGTAGCGGGTCGCATGTGATGATCCGTCGCGGTAGACGCGGTCGAACTCGCCGCTGCGCGAAAGGCGGCGTCGTTTCGCCGCCATCTAAGGAGTGAGGCGCTTCCGGCCTTTGCGGCGCCGGCGCTTGAGGATCGCCCGGCCGCCCCGGGTGCTCATACGCGCCCGGAACCCATGGGTCTTCGCCCGCTTCCGCTTCTTCGGCTGATAAGTCCGCTTCATCGGCCGTCGCAGTATACGGATCGCTTTTCAACCTGCGTGCCGGCGTCGCCGCAGGCTTTCTTCGGGATTTGCGGGCGGGCCGATTTCGCGGCTCTCGGCCGTCGCTATGGTCGCCGTCGGTGGCGGACCGCGCGGCGAAATCCGAGCTTGACCGTACCTGGAGGCAAGTCCAGGAGCGGCTGCGCGCGTCAGTGCCGCCATCCACTTTCCAGCTCTGGCTCGAGCCGCTGAAGGTCTCGGAGGCACGGGCGGGCGTCCTCTACCTCTCGGCGCCCGACAACATCCGTGCCTGGGCCGAGCGCCGGTACACCGGGCTGATTCGCGAGGCGCTGAGGGCAGGGGGATCCGAGCTGGTCGACGTCAGCTTTGCCGAGAAGGGGAGCGACAACCCGATCGGAGCGGGTGCCGATCTCGACCTCAACGTCAACTACACCTTCGATCGGTTCGTGATCGGCGAGGGCAACCGCGTCGCCCACGCCGCGGCCCTTGCCGTCGCGGAGGCGCCGTCGGAGGCCTACAACCCACTCTTCCTCCACGGCCCCCCGGGCCTCGGCAAGACGCATCTCCTCGTCGCGATCGCCAACTACCTCGCCGCTTCTGCGCCCACCCTGGGAGTCCGCTACGCCACCGCCGAGCGCTTCACCAACGAGTTTGTCGCCGCGCTGCGCACACAGGGCGCCGAGGAGTTCAAGCGGCGCTACCGAGATCTCGACGTGCTGCTCGTCGACGACGTCCAGTTCCTCGAGGGCAAACGCCACACCGAGGACGAGTTCTTCCACACCTTCAACGCGCTCTACGAGGGCGGCAGCCAGATAGTCCTCTCCGCGGACCGCATTCCGAGCGAGCTCTCGACCCTCGAGACGCGGCTGCGCGACCGTTTCGAGTGGGGCCTGACGGTTGCCGTCGAGCCCCCCAACCTGGCGACGCGCCTCACCGTCCTGCGCCGTCTCGTTCGCGAGGCCGGAGTCGACACCGAAGGCGACGTGCTGACCGAGCTTGCACGGCGGATCGATGCCAACGTGCGCCAGCTCCACGGGGCGCTCACCCGCGTAATCGCCCACGCCTCGCTCACCGCGAAGCCGGTCAGCACCGAGCTGGTCGACGCCGTGATCCCAAAGGTTTCGCGTTCGCGGGAAACCAGCCCGGTCGAGGAGATCCAGCACCGTGTGTCGGCTGCCTTCGGCATCTCGCCCGCCGAGCTCGTCGGCTCCACGCGCGCCGCCACCCCCCTGCGCGCCCGCCAGGTCGCGATCTACCTCACCCGTGAGCTGACCGACCTCTCGCTTCCCCAGATCGGGCGGCTCTACGGCGGACGAGATCACTCGACCGTGCTCAACTCGATCCGCCGGATCGAAGCTCGGTGCGGTGAGGACACCCAGCTCGCCGCCCGGGTAGAGCAGCTCCGCTCCGCAATCCACAACGGCTCAACAGGCTCTGCCTGACAGCCGACGCCAGTGTAAGAATCAGTGCCCTTCCACAGAGCAGCCCACAACCCGCGAAGCCATTGCCGAAGCGGCATGGCCCTCGTTCTCGCGCTTTTCAACAAGCCCTAATCCAACTCAAGAAGGCATCCATCACTTGAAGCTGACAACCAAACGCGATGAGCTGGTCGCAAAGCTCTCAGTCGTCTCCCGCGCTGTCTCCACACGCGCCGCAACCCAGTCGCTTTCGGGAATCCTGGTTGGTGTCGAGGAGGGCCGTGTCAGCCTCTGCGCAACCGATCTCGAGATGGGACTGAAGACCGATCTGGCGGCGGAGGCGGACGGCACCGGCTCGATTCTCCTTCCCGGCCGGCTTCTGGCCGAGCTCGCGCGCTCCCTCGGCGACCCGACGGTGGAGATCGAGCTGCGCGAGTCCGAGCGCGACGTCGAGATTCGCAGCGGCGGCTCCAGCTTCCATCTGCGCACCCTCCCCAGCGAGGATTTCCCCAAGCTGCCGGACGAGGAGGGCGAGCCCCTGACAATTCCCGCGGCGGCGCTGGCGGCCGCCGTCGACCTCGTCGCCGGCGCCGCGTCCCGCGACGACATGCGGCCGGTGCTGACGGGGGTTCTGGTCAGTGCCAGCGGCTCCGAGATGACCATGGTCGCGACCGACTCCTACCGGCTCGCGGTCAAGCGCACCGAGCTCGAGCAGGAGATCGGCGGCGAGCTGCAGGCCAACATCCCCGCCCGTGCGCTGCGCGAGCTTGGCCGCATCGTCTCCAGCGATGGCGTCGGGACGGTTTCGGTGGCCCTTCTCCGTAACCAGGCCGTCTTCAGGGCAGGGGAGATCCTCCTCAACACGAGGCTGATCGACGGTCAGTTCCCCAACTTTCGACAGCTCCTACCGGAGTCCTACGAGCACGACGTCAGATTGCCGCGACCGGAGCTGCTCGACGTGATCCGCCGCGTCAGTCAGCTCGCCCAGCGCAACGCTCCGTTGAGACTGTCCTTCTCCCCGGGAGAGCTGACCGTGGCGGCCTCGACCCCTGACGTCGGCGACGCCGAAGAGGCGATGCCGGCGGCGTTCGAGGGGGAGGCGCTGGAGATCGGCTTCAACCCGGACTTTCTGCGCGAGGGCATCGAAAGCGTCGAGGGCGACGAGGTGATGCTGCGCCTGATCTCACCGCTGCGGCCGGGGCTGCTCCAGCCGGTCGACAACGAAGACTTCCGCTACCTGGTGATGCCGATCCGCCTCAACGTCTGAGGTTGGCCGGGTGCTGGTCACGGCCGTCGAAGCGAGGCCGCTGAGGAGCCTGGCGCAGGCCCGGGTCGAGCTCGACCCGGGAATCGTCAGCCTCGTCGGTCCCAACGGGATCGGCAAGACGAACCTGCTCGAGGCGCTCTACTTCGCCCTCACCGGCCGTTCCTTCCGGACTGGCGACCGGCGGGACCTGATCCCGTTCGGCGAGTCCTTCGCCCGCGCCGAAGCGACGGTCCGCGACGACGACGGCATCGAGCGGCGGCTGCTCGCCTCGGTGAGCCGGGCCGAGGGTCGCCGGCACCTGCTCGACGGCAGCGCCGCCGACCCGGCCACCATCTCCCACAGCCGTCCCCCCGTTGCCGTCTTCGCTCCCGACCGACTCGCCCTGATCAAGGGCCCGCCGGCGGAGCGCCGCGCTCACCTCGACGGCTTCCTCGCCGCCCGCTGGCCCGCCCGCGCCGACCTGCGCAAGCGATTCGGGCAGGTGCTCGCCCAGCGCAACGCCCTCGTCGGCCGGATCGCCTCGGGCCGCGCAACGCGAGGCGACCTCGACGTCTGGGACGAGACGATGGCGACCGCGATCGCGCCGCTGGTGGCCGCCCGTGGTGCGGCGGTCTCCGAGCTGGCCGGGCCTTTTGCGAACGCCGCGGAGGAGCTTGGGATGGAGGGGGCCGCGAGGATCGAGTACGCACCTCGCGCCGCGGGATCGGCCGAGGAGATCCGCGCTGGCCTGGCCGAGCGCCGCGATGCCGACATCCGCCTCGGCCGCAGTTCCTGGGGCCCTCACCTGGACGAGCTGAAGATCGAGCGCGACGGTCGCTCGCTGCGCCGCTACGGCTCGCAGGGCCAGCAACGAGCCGCGCTTCTCGCCCTTCTGTTCGCCGAGCGCGACACGCTCCTTCAGGCTCGCCGCGTTGTGCCGCTGCTGCTGCTCGACGACGTCATGAGCGAGCTGGACCCGGGACGCCGGGAGCGTCTGGTCGAGCGCCTCGCGTCCGGCGGGCAGGCCCTGATCACCGCGGCTTCGATGGATTCCCTGCCGGACAGGGCAAGCGGATCCGTCGTGCGGATGCCGCTCGTCATCAGCGAGGCGGCCGCGGCGTGAGCCGCCGCAGAGCGCCGCGTCCGGCGAGCACGGCGCTGCGCGCCGCGCTCGACAGGGCAGCGCCGAAGACGCCGCTCGCCGCGCTTCAGATCGCCTGGGCGGAGACCGTGGGAGAGCAGATCGCCGCCGTCGCCAACCCTGTCTCCGAGCGTGCGGGGGAGGCCGTGGTGAGCTGCTCGGATTCCGTCTGGGCGCAGGAGTTGGATTTGATGCAGGGGCAGCTCTTGGAGCGCCTTCGGGAGCGCCTCGGAGAGCGGGCGCCCCGGAGTTTGCGGTTCCGTGTGGAAGATGACCGAAAGTAATTTAAATTGTGGCGATTTGCAGGACTTTTAACTTGGCTCGGGGTGTCGTCAAGGGACCCGAACTGGTATCCTTATGTCAACTTGCGTTTCTGCCCTGACCCTGTGCGGCAAGCGTCCACGGAGTCGGGGTTTTCTATGAGAGCGGGAAGGGACTAATTGCCTGACACGACAAAGCCGGCAGCGGCGAAAAAAGACGGCTCAGCCTCCTACGGCGCCAAGGACATCACCGTCCTCGAGGGTTTGGAAGCTGTCCGCAAGCGGCCCGGCATGTACATCGGCTCGACCGGCCCCCGAGGACTCCATCACCTGGTCTACGAGGTCGTCGACAACTCGGTCGACGAGGCGCTGGCCGGCCATTGCGACGAAGTCCGCGTCGTCCTGCACCCAGACAACGGCTGCACGGTCACCGACAACGGCCGCGGCATCCCGGTCGACGAACTGAAGAAAGAGAAGCGACCCGCGGCTGAGGTCGTGCTGACGACGCTGCACGCCGGCGGCAAGTTCGGCGACGGCGACGGCTACAAGGTCTCCGGCGGCCTGCACGGCGTCGGCATCTCCGTCGTCAACGCTCTCTCCGAGCGCCTCCATCTCGAAATCAGCCGCGACGGATCGATCTTCACCCAGGACTACGAGCGCGGGAAGCCGCAGGGCGACCTCGCAAACGGAGCCGCGACCAAGGCGACCGGGACCTCGATCACCTTCCTTCCGGACGCCGAGATCTTCGACGAGCTCGAGTTCGACTACGCGACCCTCGCCGAGCGCCTGCGCGAGACCGCCTTCCTCACCCGCGGCCTCAAGATCGAGCTGGTCGACGAGCGAGCTGCCGGCCAGAGCGACACCTTCCATTACGAGGGCGGCATCGTCGACTTCGTCGCCCACCTCAACGAGAACAAAGACGCCCTGCACCGCAAGACCGTCTACTTCGAGGGCGAGACCGAGGACGGCCAGGTCGAGGTGGCGATGCAGTGGAACTCCTCCTACCAGGAATCGGTCTTCAGCTTCGCCAACAACATCAACACCCACGAGGGCGGTTCCCACCTCTCCGGCTTCCGCTCGGCCCTGACCCGCACGCTCAACGCCTACGCGCGCAGCAAAGGGCTGCTCAAAGAGAAAGACGAGAACCTCACCGGTGACGACGTGCGCGAGGGACTGACCGCGGTTATCTCGGTCAAGCTCGCAGACCCGCAGTTCGAGGGGCAGACCAAGACGAAGCTGGGCAACCCCCCGGTCGAGGGACTGGTCAAGGAGACGGTCAACCGCAAGCTCGGCGAGTTCTTCGAGGAGAACCCCGGTGAGGCGAAACGTATTGTCGGCAAGGCGGTCGACGCGGCGCGGGCGCGCCAGGCCGCCCGCAAGGCCCGCGACCTGACCCGCCGCAAGTCGGCCCTGGAGAACTCGACCCTGCCGGGCAAGCTGGCCGACTGCACCGTCCGCGACCCGGCTCTGGCGGAGCTGTTCATAGTCGAGGGCGATTCCGCCGGTGGCTCGGCGAAGCAGGGTCGCGATCGCAACACCCAGGCGGTCCTGCCGCTGCGAGGCAAGATCATCAACGTCGAGAAGGCGCGAATCGACAAGGTCCTCTCCAACCAGGAGATCCAGGCGCTGATCACGGCGATCGGCACGGGTATCCGCGAGGAGTTCGACGTCAAAGAGGCGCGCTACCACAAGGTCGTGCTGATGACCGACGCCGACGTCGACGGCGCCCACATCCGCACCCTGGTGCTGACCTTCCTCTACCGCGAGATGCCCGAGTTGATCGAGAAGGGCTACGTCTACATCGCCAAGCCGCCGCTCTACAAGCTGAAGAACGGCAAGCAGGAGACCTACGTCGAGAAGGAGTCCGAGCTCGAGGAGCTGCTGCTGCGCGACAAGCTCGAGCAGATGGAGGTTGCCGATGCCGAGGGCGTCTCGCACAAGCTGACCGCGGCCCGCTGGCAGCGCTTCAACCGGCGCCTGAAGGAGCACGAGGGCTGGGCCGACTCGCTGCAGGCCGACTTTGGCCATGAGCTGGTCCGCTTCCTCGGCGAGTCGGAAGTGCTCGACCGCGGCGTCGGTTCGCTGGCCGAGGTGAAAGACGTGCTCAACGGCGAGGCCGGCTCGGAGGAGCTCTTCGACACAGAGATCGTCTCCGAATCCGGCGATGAGATTCTCGTCCGCGCCATCCACCGCCGCGACGGTCTGGCCAAGGCCTTCGAGCTCACAGCCGGGCTCTTCGAGTCGCACGACTACCGCCGTCTGATCGAGTCGCACACCGAGCTGCTCAGCCAACTCGGTCGTCCCCCCTTCAAGGTCGCGCTCGACCAAAAAGAGCGCACGGCCGAGTCCTTCGCCGAACTGCGCCGGATGGTGCTGGAGCTCGCCCGCCAGGGCGTGACCATGCAGCGTTTCAAGGGCCTGGGCGAGATGAACGCCGAACAGCTGCGTGAAACCACGATGGATCCGAACACCCGAACCCTGGAGCAGGTCCAGATCTCCGAGGAGGCGGACTCGCTTACGGAAAAGATCTTCACCGACCTGATGGGCGACAGGGTCGAGCCGCGCAAGGCCTTCATCGAACGCCACGCGAAAGAGGTGCGGTTCCTTGACGTCTAGCGAGGGCTGTCGGCTCGAGGAGCGGGTGATCTAGGTGGAGGGTGCCGAAGCGCTGACCGGAGGGCGGATCGAGGAGCGCGAGCTGACCACCGAGATGCGCTCGTCGTATCTCGACTACGCGATGAGCGTGATCGTCGGTCGGGCGCTGCCCGACGTGCGCGACGGCCTCAAGCCGGTGCATCGCCGCGTGCTCTACGCGATGCACGACCTCGCCCTGCAGCCCAACCGGCCCTATCGAAAGTCCGCCTTCATCGTCGGCGAGGTGATGGGCAAGTACCACCCGCACGGCGACTCGGCGATCTACGACACGCTGGCACGGATGGCGCAGCCCTTCTCGCTGCGCTACATGCTCGTCGACGGCCAGGGCAACTTCGGCTCGATCGACGACGATCCGCCGGCCGCGATGCGGTACACCGAGGCCCGCCTCGCCCGCCTCTCGACCGAGCTGCTGCGCGATATCGACGCCGACACGGTCGAGTGGGGGCCGAACTACGACGAGTCCCAGCAGGAGCCGCTGGTCCTGCCGGCGCGCTTTCCAAACCTGCTGGTCAACGGCTCGTCCGGGATCGCGGTGGGCATGGCGACCAACATCCCGCCGCACAACCTGAGCGAGTCGATCGGCGCGGTGAAGGCCTACATCGCCAATCCCGGAATTGATTTGGCCGGCCTGATGGAGCACGTCAAAGGGCCCGACTTCCCCGGCGGCGGCATCATGAGCGCCGAAGGAGTCGCGGACGCCTATGCCTCCGGCCGAGCCTCGGTGCGGATTCGGGCTCGAGCCCACGTCGAGCCGCTCAAGGGCGGCCGCGACGCGATCGTGGTCACCGAGCTCCCCTTCATGGTCAAGAAGGGCGGCGAAGGCGGCCTGATCACGAAGATCGCCGACCTCGTCCGCGACAAGAAGATCACCGGGATCTCGGATCTGCGCGACGAGTCCGACCGCAACGGCATGCGCCTGGTGATCGAGACTAAGCGCGGCGGCGACCCACCCGAGGTGGTGCTCAACCAGCTTTACAAGCGGACGGCGATGCAGAGCACCTTCGGCATCAACATGGTCGCCCTCGTCGACGGGGTGCCGAAGACGCTCGGCCTCAAGGAGCTGATCGAGCACTACGTCAACCACCAGCGCGAGGTCGTGATCCGCCGCACCCAGTTCGAGTTGCGCCGCGCCGAGGCCCGGGCCCACATCCTCGAGGGGCTGCTGATCGCGCTCGAGAACCTCGACGCCGTGATCGCGCTGATCCGCGGCTCGGCCGACACCGATGCGGCCAAGGCCGGCCTGGTCGAGCGCTTCGAGCTCTCCGAAGAGCAGGCGCAGGCGATCCTCGACATGCGCCTCGCCCGCCTCACCGCCCTGGAGTCCGACAAGCTGCGCGAGGAGCACGAGGAACTTGCCAAACGGATCGCCGAGCTGCGCGCGATCCTCGGCGACCCGGCCCGCATCGATGCGGTGATCGTCGAAGAGCTCGACCAGGTCGACCAGCGCTATGGCGACGAGCGGCGCACCGAAGTCACCCACTTCGAGGGCGACATGAACATCGAGGACATGATCGCCGACCAGCAGATGGTGATCTCGATCACCCACTCCGGCTACGCCAAGCGGCTGCCGCTCGCCACCTACCGCCAGCAGCACCGAGGTGGCCGCGGGGTGATGGGCATGGACATGAAGGACGACGACTACATCGAGCACCTGCACATCTGCTCGACCCACGACTTCCTGCTCTTCTTCACCAACCGCGGCAAGGTCTACCGGCTCAAGGTCTACGAGCTGCCCGAGGGTGCGCGAACAGCCAAAGGTCGCGCCCTGGTCAACGTCCTGCCGTTGCGCGACGGCGAGAAGGTGACAGCTGTGATCCCGACCCGCGACTTCAGCGAGAACAAGTACCTGGTCTTCGCCACCGCCGAGGGCCTGGTCAAGAAGACCGAGTTCATGGCCTACAACACGCCGATCCGCGCCGACGGGATCATCGCGATCAAGATCCGCAACGGCGACGAGCTGGTCCAGGTGCGCCTGACCTCGGGCGACGACGACATCTTGCTGGTCTCCAAGTCGGGCCACGCCTCGCGCTTCTCGGAGGAGAGAGTGCGGCCGATGGGCCGCGACACCAGCGGCGTCAAAGGGATGAACGTCTCGGCCAAGGTCAACGGCAAACCCAACCGGGTCCTGGCGATGGACGTCGCCCGCGACGACTCGGAGCTCTTCGTCGTCACCGAGAACGGCTACGGCAAGCGGACCTCGGTCTCCGAGTACCCGGTCAAGGGCCGCGGCACCAAGGGCGTGTTGACGGCGAAGCTGACGACGAAGAAGGGCGGCCTCGCCGGCGCCCTGATCGTCCGCGAGCACCAGGACCTGCTCTTCATCTCCCAGAACGGCATGGTCCAGCGCACCCCCGCCGGCGGCATCTCCCAGATGGGCCGCCCGACCCAGGGCGTGAAAGTGATGAACATGAAGGACGACGACTGCGTCAGCGCTGTCGCCCTGGTCGTCGACGACGACTCAGACGCCGAAGAGCCTGACGGGCAGGAGGAGTTGGGGGAGTAGTGCCGATTGCGGGTGAGGGTCAGGGCTCCTCTCCCAAAACGCGCGGCGGGAGCCGCGCTTGAGTGTTTTGAGAGAGGGCCCCTGACCCTCTTCTCAGATCGCGAAGCTCCCCGTTCTCCCCGTTTACGAGCTGAGGAGATAGTTCGTGATCGTGACGCAGCCCGTGAGGTGCTTGGGACCCGCTTCAGGGTCATGCCCGCCGCTGCGAGTCGCGCTCCAGCATCCGAGGCCGTCGACCTCAACTCGATAGGTAACGTCGCTGCTGCCCTGGGAGTCCATTCGAGGGCACTTCCAAACGTCGTGGCGAATGTGCGTGCAGCCACCATCGGCTATCGAGCCGCCGACGGAGCTATGCAGCGCTCCCCCATTGATGCCGAGGATTGCCGTCGGCCGAAAGGCAAAGAAGGTCGAGAAGGCAAGAACCAGTAGCCCCGCCACGGCCATCCACCGCGTCCGCTGCAGGCTCCTCATGCGCCGAGAGTTTATGGCTGGCCAACAATGGTAGGTACCTGTGAGACGGGACGAGAAATTTGCTCGAAAACTCGGGTCAAGGGGGGGAGAAATCGCCCCTCGCCAGGGCTTAAGGGCGCGTGACTTGTGAGAGCGGTGGAGTAGAAGAGCACGGAGCGGCGCAGTTGCTGATCGAAGAGCTGTTGCGCACAGCCTTCTCACTCGGCAGCATCTACGCGCCTCTGCTCGCGGACCTTCCTGAAGATGCTTTCCCTGGAGAGGACCCAGGTGCTGTGCTGATCGAGATGTTGGCTGGCAGCTCTCTGGGAGCCGCCCAGGTGGTCGGCGAGGCGGATTGGGAGTCGACGACCGTGCTTGTGAAGGCGGTTAGGGAGAGCGTTCTCGGCGACTTGCGAGTCGCGACTCAGTTGGCGGAGTTGAGCGAGAAGGAAGTGCTACTTTGATGTACATGAATGAGAAGACGGTTGGAATTGCCGAGCTGCGGCAGAACCTGAGCGTCTATTTGCGACGCGTGAGCAAAGGGGAGCGGCTGGTGGTCACCGACCGCAACCGGCCGGTCGCCGAGCTCGGTCCTCCGCCAAGCACAGGGTCCGATCTAGACCGGCTGATCGCCGAAGGACGAGTATCCGCACCGCTTCGCCCAGGGCCCCTGCCAAAGCCCTTGAAAACAGGCGGCGATCCGCATGCTCTGAGTCGGGCACTCGAAGAAGTCCGCGGCGACCGCTGAGAACGTGCCCGTCTTCTACGCGGACGCCTCCGCACTGGTCAAGCTCGCGCGCGAGGAGGCTGAGTCCGCCTCGCTCAACGCATACCTCGCCGGGGCAGATCTCGTAAGCAGCGAGCTGGCGTTGGCTGAGGTACCTAGGGCTCTTCGTCGTGCGGTCGCCATGGACCCCGCGCTCCCGCTAGAGGGGCTTTGGGGACGCGTGGACGAGCTCATCCACCGCATCGCTCTGAGACCCATCGATCACAACGTGCTCTTGGGTGCAGCGGCGCTCACCGAGCCGTCCCTGCGGACTTTGGACGCCATCCACGTCACCACCGCTCTGCACCTCAGCCCCGTCGAGGCATTCGTGACCTATGACCAGCGTCAGGCTGCCGCGGCCCGACTCGCGGGCCTGCGCACGGTTGCTCCCGGCACCTGAGCGCAGCGGGTCTACGCCGCCGCTGGTAGGTACTGCTGCCAGGCTTCCGGGATGGAGGGGCTTGCCACCTGGATGAAGACCGTCGGCCCCGGGGCCTTGGGGGTGGTCTGGGGGTGCATGTGGATCTCGCGGGGGAGGCGGTTGCCCTTGCGGCGGTTGCAGGATGCGCAGGCGGCGACGATGTTCTCCCAGACCGATTTGCCGCCGCGGCTGCGCGGGATCACGTGATCGACGGTGAGGCCCGACTTGCGCGAGCCGCAGTACTGGCAGGTCCACGAGTCCCGCGCGAGCACCGCACGGCGGGTGATCTTCCTCCTGTGCGCTTCCCGTGGGATCCGCACGTAGTTGACCAAGCGGATCACGTCGGGGCGCTCCATCGTCATGTGCTCGGAGTGGATGGCGCCTTCTCTGCGCTCCAAAAGCTCAGCCTTCTCCTTGAGCAGCAGCACAGCAGCTCGTCTCAACGTGCATACGTTGATCGGCTCATACGTCGCATTGAGTACAAGCACACGTGCCATCTTGCTCGGGAATTCTACGCACGCCGGTGTTTGGAGCCCAGGAGGGCATCCCCTCGGACGGGCGGATACTCAAAATGCCGGGCTAATTAGCCCGGCATTTGTCCGGACGAGGGGATGCCCTCCTGGGCCTTACGCCACGGGATAGGAGCCCAGAATTCGGACCGATTCAGCCTTCGTTTCGAGAGCTTCTACTGCCTCGGCAACGGGCTGCTCCTCTACCGCCCCCTCGAGGTCGCAGAAGAACATGTAGCGGCCGAGGCCGCTGCGGAGGGGGCGGGACTCGATGCGGGTGAGGTTGACGGCGCGGGAGGAGAACTCCTGCAGGGCCTCGACCAGGGCGCCGGGATGGTCTTCGCCGAGCTCGGAGAAGACCAGTGACGTCTTCCAGGCTGAGCCGTCTTTGGGCTCAGTCCCCGCCGGGGCGATCCAGACGAAGCGGGTGACGTTGTTGGCCTCGTCCTCGATGTCTTCGCGGAGGATCGTGCAGCCGTAGAGCTCGCCGGCCGAGCGGGCGCCGATCGCCGCCCAGGGTTCGCTCGACTCGGCGACCTGCCGCACCGCCTCGGCCGTGCTGTTGACGCTGCGCAGCTCGGCACCGGGAAGGCTCTCGCGCAGGAAGCGGGCGCACTGCGCGAGCGGCTGGGGGTGAGAGAGCACGGTCGCGATCTGTTCGAGGTCGATCTCCTCCCGGGCGATCAGCTGCGCCCGCACCGCGAAGTCGTGCTCGCCGGCGATCGCCACTCCCTCGGTGTCGAAGGCGAGGGTGTCGAGGGTGCTGCGCACAGAGCCCTCGATCGAGTTCTCGAACGGAACCAGGGCTCGCTCGGCTTCGCCACGCTCGACGGCGAGGATGGCGTCGTGCACGGTCGCCGTTCGCAGCGGCTCGAATCGCCCGTCCGGCCCGAGCGCCTCGCGCAGGGCGTCCTCGGTGAAGGTCCCCGCCGGCCCCAGATAGGCGATCCGCATCGGGCCCCTATTCGAAGGCGACCGAGTAGCTGGCTTCGTTGTTTGTGGAAACCCGCTCGCCGGGCACGGTGTCGACGTTGACTTCCAGCGTCGCTTCGCCCTTCGGAGCCGGCGTCAACGGGATCGAGACGCTCCCCGTTTCCCCCGCTTCGATGCTGTCGATCGTTCCCGAGAGCGTCGTGCCGCCGCTGACGGTTACCGAGACGTCGATCCCATTCTCGGCCGATTCGCCCTGGTTCTGCACCTGGACTTCGACTTCGGGAGCTCCTTCGCTGACGACGGAGGTGGTCGATTCGGCCGAGAGTTCGGTTTCGTTGACGCTTGTGCCGAGGAGGCCGAGACCGTGCACCCCCGAGGTCGCCGCCCCGGTCGCTCCGCTGACCGAACCGAGCGCGGCACTCACCTCTTCTTCGTCGAGCCAGACCGTCCCGTCGGGGACGAAGACGCTCTTCGGCACGTCGCTCCCCCCGATCCCGTTGTCGCCGAGGACGGCGTTGATTTCCGGGCGTACGACCGCCGCGTAGAGGACGTCGCTCGCGGCGAGAGTCTGCATCTGCTTGGCGATGATCGCCGTCGCTTTCTCCGAGCCGACGTCGCCCAGCGCGGTGCTGATCTGGTCGGCGATTTCGTTCATCGCGCTGCCGCGGAGCACGTAGACCAGTTCGAGCGTGTCCTGGGCGTTGCCCATGTCGCCCGGCGCATCCAGGCCGTCGACCCGGCTCGCGTAGTTGTCCATCGCGCTGCGGTCGGCGTTGACCTCGGCGACGAACTCGGTCACCGAGAGGCTCCCCGGGTCGTCGAGCTTGTCGAAGAGCGCCTTGCTGGTCTGGTCGGTCTCTTCGACGATCTGGGTGACGTCGCGCGCGTAGTCGCTCAGCGCCCGGTCCTTGCGCGCGTCGAGGCAGCCCTTGACGCCGAGGACCAGCAGGATCAGGACAAGCAGGCCGCCACCGAGGGCAAGGCCACGGCGGATCAGGATCTGTTGCCGTTCGGGCCGGCGCGATGGCCGTGGCCGGCGTCCCGGTCGGTTTGCGGGGGAATCCTCCAAGGGAATCTGGCTCTCCAAAGCTGGGTTGGCTGGGGCGAGAGTATGAACGCTGCCGTGGTCGTCGTGCCAAGAAGCGCAGCAAGCACCGCGTTTCCGGGGACGCCGCCCCCGTTCTTCGCCGCGCAGGAGTGCTGTCCTGCGCGGCGAACCGGGGAGTGACGTGGTCGGCTCGCTCGTCCTCAACCGCTTTCTGATCGAGCGCCGCATCGGCAGCGGCGGCTTCGGCACGGTCTACGAGGCCTGGGACGGTCGCCTCGAGAGGCCGGTCGCGGTCAAGGCGATCGAATCGACCGGCTCGGGAGGCTCGCAGCGCGTGCTGCGCGAGGCGCAGGCCGCCGCGAGACTGAACCACCCGGGCATCGTCACCCTCTACGAGATGGGCGAGGAGGACGGCAACGCGCTGCTCGTCACCGAGTTCGTCGATGGGTCGACCCTGGCCCAGCTCAACTGCGACCGCGAGCTCAGCGACCGCGAGGTGGGGGAGATCGGCGCCGACCTCTGCGAGGCGCTCGACCACGCCCACTGTCGCTCCGTCGTCCACCGCGACATCAAGCCCCAGAACGTCCTCGTCACCGAGGACGGGGAGCCGCGCGCAAAGCTGATGGACTTCGGGGTCGCTCGCCTTGCCGACGCCACCGCTCTGACCGCGCCGGGCGACGTGGTCGGCACCCTCGCCTATATGGCGCCCGAGCAGGCGGAGGGCCGCGATGCCGGGCCCGAGGCCGACGTCTACTCGCTGGCGCTGATGCTGTACGAGTGCTGGAGCGGCGAGAACCCGAACCGGCGCTCCACCCCCGCCGCGACCGCACGCGCGATCGGGGCCCGCCACCGGCCGCTGCGCCGGTTGCGTCCGGACCTTCCCCGTGAGCTGACCGACGCCGTCGACGGCTGCCTGGAATCCCGCCCCGGCAGGCGGCCCTCGCTGGAGGAGCTGGGAGAGGCGATCGAGGATTCGCTCGACCGCTTGGCCGAGCAGCCGACTCGACCGGAACGCTCGCTGCACCTGCGCCTTGCGGCGGTTGCCGTCGCCGCGGTTCTGGGAGCCTGGCTCGCCGCTGGTCACGGCGTCCTGCTCCCGTAGGATTCGAGCCGGATTTTCCAACCGGGTGCCGGCCTCGCCCGCGAGAAGGAGTCACCGATCAGCGTTCTACGCAACCTTGAGAGTCGGATCGAAGGCCTCGTCGAGGGGGTGTTCAGCCGTGCTTTCAGTTCCGAGGTGCAGCCGGTCGAGCTGGCCCGCAAGCTGGCGAAGGAGATGGACTCCCACAAGACGGCCGGGGTCGCGCGTGTCTACGTGCCGAACGAGTACTCCGTCTACCTCTCCAGCAAGGACCGGGCCAAGCTCGAGGGTTACGAGCGCTCCCTCGAGCAGGAGCTCTCCGGCTACCTGCTGGAGCACGCGCGGCGGCGCAGCTACGACCTGCTGACCCGGCCGGCGGTCGAGTTCAAGACCGACGAGCGTCTGCGACTGGGCGAGTTCGGGATCCAGACGCGGCTGGTCAAGCCGCCTGCGCACGAGGGCGAGGCGCCCCGGCAAGGGGAGGAGGGCCACACGATGGTCTACTCGGCGGTGAAGCAGGAGGCCGCCCCGGTGAAGAGCCCCGAGCAGCGAGCCCAGGCGCTGGTGGCGACCCGCGCCGTCGTCTCCCTGGAGGATCGTCGCTATGTGCTGGACGGCCCGCGGGCCACGATCGGGCGCTCGAAGGATGCCGAGTGCGTGCTCGGCGACCCCAACGTGTCGCGCCGCCACGCCGAGCTGCGCCGCTCGGCGACCGGCGACTGGACGATCGCCGATCTGGGATCGACCAACGGCATCAAGGTGAACGGGCGGCGGGTCTCCTCGACCCGCCTCAGCCCGGGCGACCAGGTCACCGTCGGGACCACGACCTTCCTGTTCGACATCGAGCAGTAGGCCGCGTGGACTACGACCCGATCTCGGTTGCGCTCAAGTTCGGCTTCCTCGCCGTCCTCTACCTGTTCCTGCTTTGGGTCGCCCGGGGGGCGCTCAAGGACGTACGGCGCACGGCGACGCCCGCTTCCGACGCAACCGGGTTCCACCAGGTTGCCGCGGTCGCACCGCAACCGCCCCCCGACGTCTGGCTGGTCGCCGACCGAGGCGGCGGCCTCGAGCCCGGCGAGCGCTTCGACCTGATCGGCGGCCTCTCGATCGGCCGCTCGGCCGACGCGGACGTGCGCATAGACGACCGCTATGCCTCCGGCGTACACGCCAGGATCTTCAGTCGCGATGGCCGCACCTACATCGAGGACATGAACTCGACCAACGGGACCCAGCTCAACGACGCGACCCTCAGCGGCGAGGCGGAGCTGATCGACGGCGACGTGGTCAGGATCGGCGACACCGAGCTCAGGTTCGAGGCACAGGCATAGGCGAGAGATGCTGCGCATAGACGACCAGGCCTTCCGCACCGACACCGGCCGCCAGCGCAACGCCAACGAGGACTCCTTCTTCGTCCGGCCGCCGATCTTCGTCGTCGCCGACGGGATGGGCGGCGCGCAGGCGGGCGAGGTCGCCTCCCGCGCCGCCGCCGACGCCTTCGACATCGACCTGCCGGACGGCCCGGCCGAGCAGGTCCTGCGCGAGACGATCCTCGCGGCCAACCGACGCATCCACGACCTCGCCCGCGAAGACCCCTCGCGGGCCGGGATGGGGACGACCCTGACGGCGGCGATCGTCAACTCCGCGCGCGAGGAGGTGGCGATCGGGCACGTCGGCGACAGCCGCGCCTACCGCCTGCGCGGCGGACGGCTCGACCAGCTCACTCGCGACCACTCCCTGGTCGAGGAGATGCGCCGCAAGGGCCAGCTCACCGACGCCCAGGCCGAGGACCACCCGCAGCGCTCGATCATCACTCGCGCGCTCGGCCCCGAGCCGGAGGTCGAGCCCGACGTGCACACGGTGTCCGCCGGCCCGGGGGACGTCTTCCTGATCTGCTCGGACGGCCTGACGACGATGCTGGGGGAGGCCCAGATCGCGAAGCTGCTCGCCAGCGCGACGACGATGCAGGCGGCAGTGCGCGCCCTCATCGACGAAGCCAACCGCGCGGGCGGGCGCGACAACATCACCGCCCTCGCCTTCCGGCTCGAGGACGCCGCAGCGCCGCAGCGCCGCCCAGAGGGTGCGACCCTGATCGGCTCGAGCGCGGAGGAGGCGGGTCTCACCGCGACCGAGGTGCGGCGCCGTGCCGCGGCGGCAGCGGCGCAAGGCCGCCGCGAGGCGCTGGCGGCCAAGCCGCCCCGGCGCCGGCTGCGCCGTGCGGCAACCGCAATCGGCGTCCTCGCAGTCCTCGCGGCGCTCGCCTTCGGCGCCTGGTACGGGAACCGCCAGGTCTGGTTCCTCGGCACCGACGACGGCGGCCGCGTCGCCCTCTATCGCGGCCTGCCGTACGAGCTTCCGCTTGGGATCTCCCTCTACGACGAGCGTTACGCCAGCCCGGTCCAGACCGGGTCGCTGCCGCCGCGCCGCCGCGCCGCCGTCACCGGGCACGACCTGCGATCCCACGCCGACGCGGTCTCGCTGATCGAAGACGTCGAAAAGTCCCAAGGGGCTCGATGAGCGCGAGAAACCGGGAGCTGGCGGCTCTGGTTCCCGTCGCCCTGCTGCTCACCGCGGGCTTCACCGCGGTCTTCGCGCAGGAGAGCGCCCGGATCGACGACGCCAGCCTCGTCTACGGCGCCTACTTCCTCGCGGTCTGCTTCGCTGCCCACCTCTACCTGCGTGTCCGGCTGCCCAACGCCGACCCCTACCTCTTCCCGCTAGTCGCGCTGCTGACCGCGTTCGGCCTGGTGATGATCTACCGCATCGACCCCGACCTGGCCCGCGACCAGGCCAACTGGTTCGTGCTCGGTCTCGTCCTCTTCGCCCTCACGATCCAGTTCCTGCGCGACTACGACGTGCTCGAGCGCTACCGCTACACGATCGCCGCGGCCGGGCTGCTGCTGCTGCTGGCGCCGCGCCTGCCGGGTATAGGGCAGCAGGTCAACGGCGCCTTCCTGGGGGTCAAGATCGGGCCCCTGGCCTTCCAGCCGGCCGAGTTCTCGAAGATCTGCCTGGTCGTCTTCCTCGCCAGCTACCTGCGCGAGCACCGCGAGGTGCTGATCGTCGGCGCCCGCCGCGTACTCGGGGTGACGCTGCCGCCGCTCAAGCACTTCGGCCCGATGCTGGTCGTCTGGGGCGCGTCGATGTTCATGCTCGTCTTCATCCGCGACCTCGGCAGCTCGCTGATGTTCTTCGCCGCCTTCCTGGCCTTGCTCTACGTGGCGACCGGCCGCTTCTCCTTCGTCGCGATCGGGATGGCGATGTTCCTCGTCGGCGCCTGGTTCTTCGCCTCGACCGTGCCGCACGTGCACGACCGGGTCGAGATCTGGCTCGACCCCTACGCCCACCCGCGGGGCAGCGGGTACCAGATCCTCCAGTCGATCTTCGCCCAGGCAGACGGCGGCCTCTTCGGCAAGGGCTTCGGGCAGGCGCTGATCACGATCCCCGGCACCGACAACGCCCTGCTGCCGGCCGCCCAGACCGACACGATCTACTCGCTGATCGTCAACGAGCTCGGCCTCTTCGGCGCCTGCGGCGTGGTGATGATCTACCTGCTGATCGCCGCCCGCGGCTTCAAGATCGCCCTGATCGCCGACGACGGCTTCTCGAAGCTGTTGGCGACCGGCCTGACCGCGGTCTTCTCGATCCAGGCCTTCGTGATCATCGGCGGCGTGACCCGGGTAATCCCGCTGACCGGCGTCACCCTGCCCTTCATCAGCTACGGCGGCAGCTCGATCGTCGCCAACTTCGTCCTCCTGGCCCTGCTCCTGCTCGTCTCCGACCGGGCGCGGCGCGAGGCCGGTGCCGAAGCCCGCCTCGGCGCCCCCGCCCTGGAGGGCCGGTGAACCGCCAGATCGTCAAGCTCTTCAGCCTGATCGTCGCCCTCTTCGCGGTGCTGATCGGGTTCACCTCGTACTGGTCCGTGTTCGATGCCGAGGCGCTGGAGGAAGAGGACGCGAACACGCGGCCGCTGTTCGAGCAGCAGCAGATCAAGCGCGGCCGGATCCTCGCCGCCGACGGCACCGTGATCGCCCGCTCGGTGCCGAAGGGCCGAGGCGAGTCGCTGCGCTATGTGCGCCGCTATCCCGAGGGCTCGCTCTACGGGCACCCGATCGGCTACAGCTTCGTCCAGCAGGGCGACAGCGAGTTCGAGCAGTTCCACAACGACGAGCTGGTCGGCAACGACTCGGAATTCACCTCGATCCTCGACGAGTTGCGCGGCCACACCCAGGAAGGCAACGACGTCGTCACCAACCTCGACCCGGCCGCCCAGGTGGCGGCGCTCGAAGGCCTGGAGGCAGCGGGCTTCGGCGCCGTGGTGGCGATCGAGCCGCGGAGCGGGCGCATCAGGGCGCTCGCCTCGAACCCGCCCTTCGACCCCAACCGCGTGCCCTACGAACTGGAAGAGCTGAACGAAAACGAACTGGAAGCGCCGCTGCTGAACCGGGCCACGCAGGGCCAGCGCCCGCCCGGCTCCACCTTCAAGGTGGTGACCGCCGCCGCCGGACTCGACAGCGGCACGATTACGCCGGAGACGACGATCGACGCACCGGGAACCTTGGACGTCCAGGGGCTGGAGCTGCACAACGACTTCGATGAGGACTTCGGGCCGATCGCGCTCGATGCCGCCCTGACCAGCTCGGTCAACACCTGGTTCGCACAGCTCGGCGAACAGGTCGGGCAGGACACGCTGTTCGAATACATGGACCGCTTCGGCTTCAACACCAAGCCGGCGATCGACCTCCCCTCCGACCAGCTCTCGACCAGCGGCATCTTCGAAGAAGGGGAGCTGCTCGGTCCCAACGACCCGATCGACATCGCGCGGGTCGCGATCGGCCAGGAGCGCCTGCTGGCCACCCCGCTGCAGATGGCTGAGGTCGCGGCGGCGATCGCCAATGGCGGCAAGCTGATGAAGCCGCAGATCTGGAGCCGGGTCGTCGACCCCGATGGCCGCGTCACCGATCGCCTCGACCCCTCCGAGTACAGTCAGCCGATCAGCGAGGAGACGGCGGCGGAGCTGAACACCGCGATGCAGGGCGTGGTCAGCGAAGGGACCGGCACCAACGCGGCGATCCCGGGCGTGACGGTCGCCGGCAAGACCGGAACGGCGGAAACTCCCTTCAACGACTCCTGCGGCGGTGGCACCGACGAGAACCAGGCCTGGTTCATCGGCTTCGCCCCCGCCGAGGACCCCCAGATCGCGATCGCGGCGACGGTCGAGTGCACGACCCAGTTCGGCAACGACGTCGCCGCGCCGATCTTCCGCGACGTGGCGGAAACCATTCTCGCCGGAGGCTCGGGGCTTGGCTGAGGTGAGGGAGGGCGCGGTGGTCGACGGGCGCTACCGGATCGAGCGGAGGATCGGCTCGGGGGGGATGGCAGACGTCTGGCTGGCCGAGGACACGCACCTGCAGCGCCAGGTCGCGCTCAAGGTGCTGCACGGTCGCTTCGTCCAGGACCGCGAGTTCGTCGAGCGCTTCCGCCGCGAGGCCGAGGCGGCGGCCGGCCTCCAGCACCCCAACGTCGTCTCCGTCTTCGACCGCGGCGACGTCGACGGCACCTACTACATCGCGATGCAGTACCTGGAGGGCAGCTCGCTGAAGCAGCTGATCGACGCCGGCCTCACCCCAGAGCAGGCGGCCGGCCTGATCCGCCAGGTGCTCGAGGGCGCTCGCTTCGCTCACCGCAACGGCGTCGTCCACCGCGACCTCAAGCCGCAGAATGTGATCGTCGACGCCGACGGCAAGGCGACGGTGACCGATTTCGGCATCGCCCGCGCGGGCGTCTCGGAGATCACCCAGACCGGCTCGGTGATGGGCACGCCTCACTACCTCTCCCCCGAGCAGGCTCAGGGCCAGGACGTCACCGCCGTCTCCGACCTCTACTCGATCGGCGTGATGCTCTACGAGGCCCTGACCGGCCGGGTGCCGTTTGAGGGCGAGTCCGCCGTCGCCGTGGCGATGAAGCAGGTCTCCCAGGCGCCGCAGCGGCCGAGCTCGATCGACCCGAAGGTCTCACCCGCCCTCGACGCGGTCGTGATGAGGGCGCTGGAGAAGGAGCCCGGCCAGCGCTTCCAGAACGCCGACGCCTTCATCGCCGCTCTCGACGCGGCCCTGCGCGATCCCGCCGGCGGCGCCGAAGGCACGGCGGCCTTCGCACCGCTGCCGCCGGTGGTGGCGACCCCCTCCGAGCCCGTGGCGGAGGGGTACGACGAGGAGGCAGAGGAGCGCAGGCGAAGGCGCCGCCGTTGGCTGCTCGTAGCGGCGGCCGTGTTGATCGGCGCCCTCGTCGGCTTCGCGCTGACGCGCGACACGACGACCGAGGTGCCGAACGTGAAGGACAACGATCTCAACGTGGCGATCTCCCTGCTCCAGCAGAACGGCTTCGAGGTCGGCGAGGTGAAGCGGGTCGAGCGCGAAGCTCCGGCGAACACCGTGCTCGAGCAGGACCCGCTCGCCTCGCCCCCGGCAAGCGAGGCCTCTCTGGACTGTGCCTTCCTCTCCTTCTTCTGCTCGAAGCCGAAGGTTGTGCTCACGGTGAGCTCCGGCCCGGGGACCGGCAAGATTCCCTCGACC
The DNA here is from genome assembly GCA_036525295.1 of Solirubrobacterales bacterium. Taxonomy (GTDB): domain Bacteria; phylum Actinomycetota; class Thermoleophilia; order Solirubrobacterales; family 70-9; genus VRUE01. The sequence continues at coordinate 25,178 of DATDAQ010000095.1, forward strand.
GCCGGTCTGACAGCGGCTGCGGCCGAAGCCGAGGTCGAAGACGCGGGCTTCGACCCGCGAATCGAAAAGACGATCTCCGAAAAGGTGGAACAGGGCTTGGTGGTCAACTCGCTGCCCTCCGGTGGCTCGACGGCGACCAAGGGAAGCGAAGTCATTCTCAGGGTTTCCACAGGTCCGAAGCTGGCCACCGTACCGGTCCTGGTGGGCACCCAGCGATCTGTCGCGGTGCAGCAGATCCGCGGCCGCGGCTTCGTGCCCAGCGTCGAAGAACGAGAGAGCTCCTCGCCCGCCGGCGAGGTGATCGACCAGGCGCCGAATGCCGGCTCGAAGCTGCCGGCCGGCTCGACGGTCTCGATCGTCGTCTCCAAGGGCGAAGAGAAATCGACGGCCCCGAACGTGATCGGCCAGCTGCGTTCCGAAGCCGTGGAAGCCGTGCGCGCCGCAGGCCTGAAGCCGACTGTCTCCGAACAGCCGACCGAAGTCCCCTCGCAGGTCGGCCGCGTCACCGACCAGTTCCCGCCACCGGGGTCCGAACTGAAGCCCGGCGACACCGTGAGCCTGGTGGTGGGCACGGCTGCCGCCGGCGCCACCGAACCCGAAGCGGGGGAACTCGAATGAGGGTCGCGGTCCTCAGTGGCGGCCGCTCCTCCGAGCACGACGTCTCGTTGCGCTCCGGCGAGGCGGTGGCGCGGGGCCTGGAGGAAGCCGGTCACGAGTCGCTGCGGGTGACGATCTCACGTGAGGGAGCGTGGAGCTGCGATGGCGTCGAGGTGACGCTGACGCCGCGCGGAGGACTGCTTGGCGCCGAGGCCGCCTTCCCCGCCCTGCATGGCCCCTTCGGCGAGGACGGCAGCGTCCAGGGCCTGCTCGAGTGGCTCGAGCTGGCCTATGTCGGCTCCGACGTGCTCTCCTCGGCGATCTGCATGGACAAGCTGACGCTGAAGCGGCTCTTCGCCCAGGCGGAGATCCCGCAGGTCGCGTTCGTCGCCGCCGGCGAGCCCGGTTGGCGCGAGCGCTGCGAGTCGATGGGCTCTCCGCTCTGGGTCAAGCCCTCCCGCCTCGGCTCCAGCGTGGGGATCAGCCGGGTCGAGGGGGCCGGGGGGGAGCTGGACGCCGCAGTCGAGCTCGCCCGCCGCCACGACCCCCGGGTGATCGTCGAGGCCCACGCCCCCGGCCGCGAGGTCGAGTGCTCGCTGCTCGGCAACGAGCGGGTCGAGGCTTCGATGCCCGGCGAGGTCGTCGCCAACGGCGACTGGTACGACTACGAGACCAAGTACCGCGACGGCGGCATGAATCTGGTCGTCCCGGCCCCGATCGGGGACGAGCAGCTCGACCGCGTTCGCGACCTCGCCACGCGTGCCTTCGACCTCGCGGGCTGTGCCGGCCTCGCCCGCTGCGACTTCTTCGCCGACCCCGACGGCACCGTCCTCGTCAACGAGATCAACACCATGCCCGGCTTCACCCAGACCAGCGTCTACGCCAAGCTCTGGGAGGCGAGCGGCGTCCAGTACCCGGCGCTCTGCGACCGCCTCGTGGCACTGGCCGTTGAGCGCCACGCCAAGGCGCGCTCCTACGAGTTCTGAGTCGGCAGTGTCCGCTGCCTTGTCAGCTTCAAGCTGACCGGGAGGGAGCCCGTTCGCAGGATCGCGGCGAGGTCCTTGGCCTCCCGGAAGCTGGTGAAGCCCCCCGATATCTGAGCGCCGGTTCGGCCATCGATTCCATTCGGGTTTTCGGCGAAGTTGATGATCGGCCGAGTTTTCACTTCGTGGTCGAAAACGACGGCAAAGCGGCCGGAGAGCCTTTCGGCCTCCCTCGAGGAAACCCGCCCGGATGCCCGGGCCTGGCCACGGAAGGCGATCTCACGAGTGACTCGCTCGAAGGCGACCCGTCCCTTGGCGGTGAAGGCAAAGGTGACGTTTGGCTGCCCAAGTTCGTCGGCTTCCTGTCTCGGATCGACGATGTCGACGGCAGTGAGCGCCGGCTTGTCCTTGAGTGCATACCAGCCGGGCTCGGCCGCCGTGAGGACTTCGCCGAAGGGGCCGTTGGTCGGCTGTTCGGAGACAATCGTGGTGCCGACCGGCACCTCGAGCACGATGCCGTCCCGACGAGCATCGCCCGCGCGACGAAGGTCAGCTTTCCTGGCAACCGGACCGGCAAGCAGCTCGTGCGCCGCCGAGCGGTCGAACATGTAGAAGCGCGAGCCCGAAGCGGTGCAGTTGGCGCAGGGTGTGCGCGGCTCTTGCCGGGAGGCCAGCTTGACCGCGCCGTAGGCGCTCGGGAATGCACCGGAGAGGATCAGCCGTGCGTTCCGCGGCAAGCTGAACGGCCTCCCCGCCACCCTCCATTCGCGCTTTGCCCGCTTCAACGCGCTCGCCTTCGGTGTCCAGCCCGGATTTCCGCCGATTGTCCGCTCGGGACCGATCAGGTTGACTTCCCAGTCATAGAAGCCGAGCTGGCCGGCGGCGCCGAGCCGAGCCGCCACCCGCTGAGCGTCGTCGGGCTGTTGCGGCCCGGACAAGACGACGCGAATGTGCTTCCTGCCCAGTGGACGAACCTCCCCGCCGGCGATCCCGAGCGCTCGCAGCCGGGCGCAGACGATCGCCACGGCCTGATCGCGAGTGCGGGGCGTGACCCTCTCTTCGCCGGTCTGCAGCACGTACTCGAGTTCGAGTGAGGGAACCGAAGGAACGCCGGGCTCGACGGAGCAGGGTGCCCCCGCCCTCGCGTCGCTGCCAGATCCGCCGAGGGCAAGCGCCACACCGAGGACAATCGCGAGAGCAGCAAGGAGAAAGGTAGAGCGGCGCATTCCGGCAGGGTACGCGGATGGTCGTTCCGAGGGACTACCGCGGCCGATGTGGTTCCCAGGGCGCTCGCCTGGGCAGCCAGCGCGGGACGCTGGCCTTGTAGGCGCGGTAGTCCTCGCCGAAGCGGCGTTCGAGGCCCGGCTCCTCGTACAGCCGGAAGAAGATGCTGTTGGCTGCGAAGAAGGCCGCAAACCAGATCAGCAGCGCCGGCGAGCCGAACAGCGCAGCCTCGCCGGCCAGCACCGCGAGCACGGCCGTGATCATCGGGTTGCGCAGGTGACGGTAGGGACCCTCGACGACGAGCCTCTGGGTCGGGTCCCAGGGCGCGAGCGTTCCCTTGCCGATCCGCGCGAACAGCCGCACCGTCCAAAGCCAGAGCGCGAACCCGGCAACGATCAGAGTGAGACCGAGGAGAACAGGTAGGGCGACAAAGAGCCCGCTGAAGCCCCCGCCGACGTTCGAGCCCGCCCCCGCGAGGATCGCGGCCGGCACCAGCACAGTGACTGTGCCGGGCAGCAGCGCAATCGCCCGAGCCTGGCGCCAAGCGCTCACGCAGGCCTAGCTACACGGTTGGTTCGATCACTTCGTTCGAGCAGAGTTCGACCAAGACTTCCTGTTCGTAGGAACGAACGCAATCGAGGATGCGTTGGAAATTCGGGACGGTGCTAGGCGGTGGCGCGACCGCGGGCGATACAAGTTCTTCACCGGTGCCGTCGAAGTCAACAGATTCGCCGGCGGGCCCTTCAACTTCGGCTTCGATTTGTTCTTCCGGCTCGTTGATCACTGTCTTAACGAGCGAGCTACAAATTGGTGCGAAGGCCGCACTCTCGATGACCGCGTTCGCGGGCTCACCGTGACTTGCAGCAACCGCAAGAACGCCCACGGCAGCTACGGACAGCGTGCAGGAATCTACGGGGTCGGTTCCGTTGTTCGCAAGGACGATCGCAATGACCAGTGCTGCGATGCCCGCAACCACGCCGACCGCGATTTTGGTCGTGTTGCTATCCGAGCCCCCCGCGTTGGTAGGTGCCGGGGTACCCTGGGGGTTGGCTGGGTCCGGCATAGGCGTTTTGATACTCCCTCCTCATCAGGGCGCTTGTCAAGGACCGACTCTGGGCGCTCAGCCCACTTGCGCAGGCTTACCGCAGCAGCTCGATGTCGCTGATCTCGACCTGGTAGCGGCCGGCTTGATCGCGGGCTTCGGAGGCCTTGTTGAACCAAACCAGGAAGTAGCGCGAGGGCTGCGGGACGGTGAGGTCGATCTCCGCCACCGACGATGCGTCGATCGCGATGCCCACCGGTTCACCCCATTCGGACACTTCGCCCGGTGGTCCGGAGGCCGCCGCGAAGACCTGGGCGTCCCAGCCTGGGGTCGGGGTGCGGACGATCATCTTGGTCGGTCTGGACGGCGAGCTCGCCGTCACGTAGACGCCGACCCCCGCGTTGGGGCCGGTCTTGGTCCCGGCGAAGTCGTCGGAGTCGTAGTGCTCGGTTTCCCACGCCGTCCCGGTCGGGTCGCCGTCGACGGCGAGTTCGATCTTGCTGCCGATCTCTTCTTCGTCCCCCTGGGGGTCGTAGTCGGTCGCCGAGGTGAGCGGAACCGGCTTGCCTTTGCCGTCGTTGGCCCCGCCCCCGCCGAGGCCGCTGGAGGAGATCAGCTGCACGGCGAGCAGCACGGCGCCGGCGACCAGGAGCAGCCCGGCGATCGCGGCCCAGCTCCAGCGTGCGCGGCCCGAGAGCTCGCGCTTGGGCGGCGGCACCGCCTCCAGGACGCTGGTCGCCTCGCCGGTGGTCGACCCCGCCCGCGCCGCCTCGACCTCGAGCGCGGTCGAGAGATCGTCGATCATCTCGCCGACGTCCTGGTAGCGCTGGCTCGGGTCCTTGGCGGTCGAACGCTCGACCACGAGCGCCACGGCGGCGGAGACCTCCGGCCTGCGTCGCTGCACGTCGGGCAGCTCCTCGTTGACGTGCTTCATCGCCACGCCGACCTGGCTCTCGGCCTGGAAGGGGACCTGCCCCACCAGCATCTCGTAGAGGACCACGCCGAGCGAGTAGATGTCGGAGCGGGGGTCGACCTTGCGTCCCATCGCCTGCTCGGGCGCGACGTAGTCGGTCGTGCCCAGCACCCGGCCGGTCGCGGTCATCCCGTCCTGCTCGAGCTGGCGCGAGATGCCGAAATCGGTCAGCTTGGCCCGCCCCTCGGCGTCGATCAGGACGTTCTGGGGCTTGATGTCGCGGTGGACCATGTTGCGCGCGTGCGCGACCGAGAGGCCGCGCGCCACCTCGATCGCGTAGGCGATCGCCTCCTGCGGCGCGAGGGCGCCGTCCCGGGCTATCCGCTGCTTCAGCGTTTCTCCCTCGACGTACTCGAAGACGATGTACGGGTGGCCGCCGTCCTCGCCCGCGTCGATCACCGAGACCACGTTGGGATGAGAGAGCTTGGCGACCGAGCGCGCCTCCTGCCGGAAGCGCTCCAGCTGGTCGGCCTGCTCGGACATCTCGCGGTGCATGACCTTGACCGCGACCGAGCGGTCGAGCGTCTGGTCGCTCGCCAGGTAGACCGTCGACATCCCGCCGCTGCCCAGCTTCGCCTCCAGCCGGTAGCGACCGGAGAGCACGGTCCCGATCATCGCGCTGCTTGGGCGAGTGTCCATTCAGTGGCGACGGATCTCGCGCGGCCCCTCGAGCGCCGATCCGATCCGCTTCGCCCCAGGGTAGTGAGGGCGCAGGAGGTCGAGCGCAGCCGCCTCGTCCGCGGCCGCGACGACGCAGCAAAAGCCGCAGCCCATATTGAAGACGTCGTGCATCTCCTCGCCGGAGGTGTCGGAACGCTCGGCGATCAGCTCGAAGATCGGCGGGACCGGAAGGGGGTCGTCGATCCCGTAGCCGCCGTCGGCCGCGAGGCGGAGCAGGTTGCCGAGGCCGCCCGAGGTGATGTGGGCGAGGCCGCGGACCTCGACCTCGGAGCGCAGCAGCTCGAGGATCGGCTTGACGTAGATCTCGGTCGGCTCGAGCAGCGTCTCGCCGAGCGACCGGCCCAGGCGACCCTCTGGGTCCTCGTCGAGGGGAAGGCCGCCCAACGACGTGCGGGCGAGGGTGTAGCCGTTCGAGTGCAGGCCGGAGGAGGGGAGACCGATCACCGGGTCGCCCGGCCGCACCGCCGCACCGTCGACGATCTCGTCCAGCGCCACGGTGCCGAAGCAGGCGCCGGCGACGTCGAAGCCGCGCACCATGTCCCCGAGCTGCGCGAGCTCGCCGCCGGGAATCTCGACGCCCGCCAGCTCGGCACCGCGGGCGAGGCCAATTCCGATTTGCTCGCAGACTGCGGGGTCGGCTCGCTCGATCGCGATGTAGTCGAGCATCGCGAGCGGCTCCGCGCCGACGCAGATCACGTCGTTGACGTTCATCGCCACGCAGTCGATCCCGACGGTGTCGAAGCGACCCATCTGCTCGGCGACCAGCAGCTTTGTGCCGACCCCGTCGGTCGAGAGCGCGACCCCCGTCCGCTCGTCGATCCGGATCACGCTCGCGTAGTGGCCGGGCAGCGGCACCGCGCGCGAGGGCCGGCCGAGCTCGATCGCGCCCAGGGCGCGCACCAGCCCGGCGACGGCGAGGTCGGCAGCCCCCTGGTCGACTCCCGCCCTCGCGTACGCGTCGCCGCTCATGCAGCGATTCTTTCAGCCCGGGCTGCTGCTCAGTCGCCCTGTGGCGCGTAACGGTTGTGGAGCATCAGGTCGTTGCCGTCGGGGTCGGTGAAGAAGGCCATGTGGCAGACCCCTGTGTCCATGATCTCGCCGGCGAACTCCACCCCCTTTGCCTCGAGCTCAGCTCGTGCCGCCGCGACGTCGTCCACGTGCAACGCCGGGTGCGCATTCTTCTGTGGCGCGAACTCCATCCCGAATTTCTCCGGCTCCCAGATGCCGAAACAGGTGTCGCCGGCCCAGAACTCGAATCGCGCGTTCGTGTCTGGGCGCAATCCGAGCGTCTCGACGTAGAACCCCCGCGAGCGCTCGGCGTCCTGCGACGGGATTCCTATGAAGTCTGTCTTGGCGATCATCGATCCTCCAGTGTCCGTTTGTTTTCTCGCAGGAGCTTGCTCAGCACCCACCCTGCCAGTCCTACCCTGTATGCGGCGTAAGGCCACAGCGCCCGGTCGCGCTCGACCAGCTTGATCAGGCGCTGGGAGGCGAGGGTGGAGGCGAAGGAGGCGACGACGCCGACCGCCATCGAACGGCGCAGCGCGGGGGAGGCACCGCGGCGGCTGAGGCGAACGCCCTTCAGCAGGGTGGCGCCGACGATGATCGGCAACGCGATCGTGCGCGAGAGCAGGTTCGCCTGGTCGCGAGAGAAGGTCCGCCAGCGCGCCGCGGCCAGGGTGATGCCGTTGCGCGAGACGCCGGGCGCGAGCGCCGCGGCCTGAGCCATGCCGAGGGCGACGCCGTCGGTGGCGTCGGCCTCACCCCGGCCGCGCAGCTGGGGTCGGGTGTCGCCCACCAGCATCGCCGCCGCACCGGCGAGCAGCCCGATCGCGGTCGCGCGCGGACCGCCGAGATGGCGCTCGATCGACCGCTCGAGCTTGTAGCCGACGAGTGCGGCGGGCAGGAAGGAGAGGACTAGGACCGTCGCCCCACGCAGGTCGAACTCACGCAGCTCTTCGGCGATCAGCCGGCGCTGGCCGATCAGCAGGGCCGCCGCCGCACCGGCGTGCAGCGCGACCTCGAAGCTCTTGCGCACCTCGGGGTCGATCGCCTCCCACTCCCAGCCGGCGAGCCAGGGTACGAGCACGATGTGGGCCGAGCTGGAGACCGGGAGCAGCTCCGCCGGGCCCTGGACCACGCCGAGCGCGAGGGCGCGGCGGTCGGAAATGGTGACGTCTGCGGTGTCGCTCAAGCTCCGCGCGAACCCGCCGGTTGCGGCTCCCGCTCCGGCTCCGCGGAGGGCTCCCCGCCGCTCTTGCCACCGCCACCGCGCCAGCGCTTCAGCAGCAGGTAGGCGACGAGGCCGATCGCCGCGGCCAGAACCGCGTAGTCGAGGAGGTGCAGATGGTCGCGCCACTCCTCCCAGTTGTTGCCGACGCTCTCACCGATCAGGCTCAGCATCAGGACCCAGGGGATGCAGCCGAGCAGGGTGAGCACGGTGAAGCGCCAGAAGGGCATCTTCGCCACCCCGGCCGGCAGGGAGATGAAGGTGCGGATGATCGGCAGCATGCGCGAGAAGAAGACGGTCGCATCGCCGTAGCGCGCGAACCAGTCGTCCGCCCATTTCAGGTACTTCGGCGGCAGGTGGATCAGCTTGTTCTTCTCAAGCAGGTCGATCCGGCCGTAGTAGCCGACGGCGTAGGCGGCCCAGGAGCCGACGAGGTTGCCCAGCACGCCGGCGGCGACGACCCCGAACATGGTCAGCTCGCCGGCGGCGACGCTGGAGCCGGCGAAGAGCATGATCGCCTCGCTCGGCACCGGCAGGCAGGCAGACTCGAGCGCCATCAGGATGAAGACCGCCGGCAGCCCCGTGGAGCTGATGAAGTCGGTCCCCGCGTTGACGATCGGGTCGAGGAAGAAGTCTGTGACGCTGGCGAGCAGGAGCATGCGAGAAGCGGGGATTGTAGGGACGCGACCGAACAGCAACTAAACTCGCGGGGTTCCATGAGCCGGTTGAACCACCCCGTCTACCGCAACCGGGTCCTCCAGCTGGTTGCCGACGGCGCCCTCGTCGCGCTGGCCTTCTACCTGGCGTTCCGCCTGCGTTTCCTGGATGACCCGAACGGCCTGCCCGATCGTTACTGGACGCTGTTCCTGCACGCCGTCGGCTTCGTCGTCGCCGGCAAGCTCGTCGTCTTCGCCGCTTTCGGGCTCTACCAGAAGTGGTGGCGCTACGTCAGCGGTCGCGACTTCCTCTTGATCGTCCGCGCGGTCGCCGTCTCCAGCGCGATCCTCGTTGTCGCCTTCACGGTGATCCAGCCGTTTGCCCACAGCCTGCCGCGCTCGGTCGCGGTGATGGACTTCCTGCTGACGTTGATGCTGATCACCGGGGCGCGACTTGCGGTGCGGCTGATCGTCGAGCGACCCTCCCGCTCCGGCCGCCTCCCCAAGCACGAGGTGCTGGTCATCGGCGCCGGCTCGGGCGGGCAGATGGTCGTGCGCGAGCTGCAGCTCAACCCCGACCTGGGCGCCACCGCGATCGGCTTCGTCGACGATGACCCGCGCAAGCGCGGCATGCGGATGCTCGGTCTCAAGGTCCTGGGCTCGACCAAGCAGATCGCGACGATCCTCGACGAGACCCAGCCCGACGAGGTCGTGATCGCGATCCCCTCCGCGCCGGGGACGCTTCGCGCCAAGGTCGTCGTCGCCTGCCGCGAGCGCGAGATCCGCGTTCGCACGCTGCCGACGGTCTTCGAGCTTCTGCGCGGCGGCGTCCAGCTCAACAAGCAGCTGCGCGACGTCCAGGTCGAGGACGTGCTCGGCCGCGACCCGGTCGTCTTCGAGCTGGACCGTGTCGGCGCCTATCTACGTGACCGCATCGTTCTCGTAACCGGCGCCGGCGGCTCGATCGGCTCCGAGCTTTGCCGCCAGATCGCCCGCGTCGGCCCACGCCTGCTGGTGATGCTCGACCACGCCGAGGACAACCTCTTCGAGATCGACCGCGAGATGGTCGAGGAGCGCCACTTCACCAGCGTCGAGTCGGTGCTCGCTGACTGCAAGGAGCCGCACCGGATGCTGGAGACGATGCAGCGCTTCAAGCCCAGCGTCGTCTTCCACGCCGCCGCCTACAAGCACGTGCCGCTGATGGAGGCCAACCCGCTGGAGGCCGTCCGCAACAACGCGATCGCGACCCGGATCACCGCCGAGGCCGCCGCCGCCTCCGACGTCGAGCGCTTCGTCCTGATCTCGACCGACAAGGCGGTCAACCCGAAGACGGTGATGGGTGCCTCCAAGGCGATGGCCGAGTGGATCGTCGAGTCGGCCGGCCGCAAGCACCCCGGCACCCGTTTCGCCAGCGTCCGCTTCGGCAACGTGCTCGCCTCCTCGGGCAGCGTCGTGCCGATCTTCCGCGGCCAGATCGAGCGCGGCGGGCCGGTGACGGTCACCCATCCGGAGATGACCCGCTACTTCATGACGATCCCGGAGGCCGTGCAGCTCGTCATCCGCGCCGGCGACATCGGCGCCGGCAAGGGCGAGGTCTTCGTCCTCGATATGGGCGAGCCGGTGCGGATCGTCGACCTCGCCCACAACATGATCCGGCTTGCGGGCTACGAGCCGGAAGCCGACATCGCGGTCGAGTTCACCAAGCCCCGCCCGGGGGAGAAGCTGCACGAGGAACTGTTCGGCGTAGCCGAGAGCGGGCAGCCGACCGCGGCGAAGCGGATCCGCCGCGCCGTGCGGGAAACGCCGCTCGACGCCGATTGGATCGAGGCGACGCTCAACTCGCTGGAGGATCTGGTGCTGGCCGGCGACGAGGTTAACCTGGCGCAGCGAGTCGTCGAGATGATCACCGCACCGGGCGGGGACGCGGCGGCGGTCGCCTACGACGAGTAGCCTCTCGCAGCCAGTCCGTGGAGTTGATCGAACAAATCGGCGCTTTCGCAGGCCTGGCTGCCTTTCTAGGCCTCGCCGTGCTGGCAATGCTCGCCTTCTCCCAGGGGCGCGACCTGCGCCGCCTGCGCGAGTGGGCCGGCTCGGCGCCCGAGCGCGACAACGAGCGCAAAGAGACGACCTCGGCGGTTGCGGCGAAGCGAGCCGAGGAGCTGCGAGCCCTCGAGGAGGCACGCACGGCAGAGCAGGCGGCGGTGACGGAGCGGGAGCGGCGGCGGCAGCGGCGCGAGGCCGGGCAGCCGGAGCAGACCCGCACCGAGCGGCTGCGGGGAGCGTTGTCGGCCTTCGGCGCTCATCTCGCCAAACCTCGCTATCTCGCGGCTGCCTTCGTCGTCCTGATCGCTGTCGCCGCCGGGGCCGTCTACCTGGTGACCCAGGACTCCGACAGCGCCGACGGCAAAGGCGGGCAAGGAAAGGCCGCGGCGCGGATGAAGCCGGCCGAAATCGAGGTGACCGTCCTGAACGGGACCGCGGTCGCCGGCCTCGCCGCCACCTACGGCGACAAGGTCGAGCGCAAGGGCTTCCAGCTCGGCGCGGTCACCAACAGCAGCACCAGCTTCGCCAACAGCGTCGTCATGTTCGAGCGGGGCGATGCTCCGGAGGCACGCCGGGTCGCGGCTGCCCTGGGGATCTCAGAGGTGCGGCTGATGACCGCCGACGTCGCCGCCGTCTCAGGCGGCGCACCGGTCTCGGTGATCGTCGGCGAGGACAATGCGGCGACCGAAGGCTGATGCCTGGGCCGCGCTCGTCTTCGCGCTCCTGGTCCTAGCAACGGTCGCGGCCTTCGCCTACTCCCAGCGCCTCAAGCGCGACCCGCTGGTGCTCGACCGGGTCACCTTCGTCTCTCGCTGGATGCCCTCCAAGCCCGGCGCCAAGGTCGTCACGGTTCGGGCTTTCACCCCGAATGGCGACTGTCGCTTCGACCGCATCCGCACCCGCTTCCGCACGACCGTCTCCGACCAGGCGACCGTGCAGGTGGTCAAGCCCGGCGGCAAGCTGGTAGTCACGCTCGCTCGCGACCGTTTCCTCAAGCGTTACAAGTTCCACACCTACTACTGGGACGGCCGCGAACGCAACGACGGCATCGCCCCCCCGGGCCGCTACAAGCTGCGGGTCAAGCTGCTCGGCCAGGACCGCGTGCTCGTGCCGCCGGGTGCCATGCGCCTGCACGAGGCTAAGCGGCGACCGGCCGGAGCATGCCTTGAGATTGAGGGGAGCGAAGGTTGAGCGAGCTCCTCGCCGGAGCTGGCGTCCTGATCGCCGCCGGAGTGGCAGCGAGCGCGATCCTGTTGCCGCCAGGACGTATCCGCGCGGCCACGATGCTCGTCGCCCTGGCCCTTTTTCCGATCCTGATCCTCGGCGACCAGTGGCACTCCCGCGCGATCGTCGACCTGCGCGACAGCACCGGCCGCATGGTCGGGTTGGGAGCGTTGGCTGTTGGGGCTTCGGCAGCTCTCGCCTACGTCTTTCGTCGCTGGCCGATGCTGCTTCCCCTCGCCATCGTCGCCGCTCTTCCCTTCCGTGTGCCCCTTCAAGCCGGTGGAGACACCGCCAATCTCCTGGTCCCTCTGTACCTGGTGATTGCGGCCGGGGTACTGGCAGTCGCCGCGCGAGACCGGCGCGCAACTGCGACGACAGGACCCGCCGGCCCAACAGCGTGGCTGCCGAGGATCCTCGCTGCGGTGGTGGTGCTGTACGCGGTGCAGGTGCTGTACTCCGAGGACTTCTCGAAAGGGCTGCAGGACGTCTGTTTCTTCTTCGTCCCATTCAGCTTGGTCTACGCCCTGCTGAGCGACGTGAACTGGAGTCGGAAGCTTCTCGTGGCCGTGCTCTGGGTGGTTGCCATTGAGGCAGTGGCATTCGTAGTGGTCGGTTCTGTCGAGTACCTCAGCCGGAGCCTGTTCTGGAACGACCAGGTGATCCGCTCGAACGAATTCCACACCTACTTCAGGGTCAACTCGGTCTTCTGGGACCCCAACATCTATGGGCGGTACTTGGCATTGGTGGCCGTCCTGGCGATGTCGGCGCTTATGTGGGCCCGGGAGCGACGGGATCTCGCACTGCTCACGGCACTCGTCGCCATCGTTTGGATCGGGCTGTTCCCGACCTTCTCGCAGTCGAGCTTCGTCGCGCTGCTGGCGGGACTCGCTGTGCTGGCGGCACTGAAGTGGAGTTTGCGGTGGACGCTCGCCGCGGTCGCCGGGCTGGCGGTCGCGGGAGTACTCGTAGTCCTACTGGTCGGCGGCTCCTCGAAGCTAAGTCCAGACCGGATCAACATCGACACCAGCGGCAGAGCCAACCTCGTCTCTGGCGGCATCCACCTCTTCGCCCAGCGCCCCGTCTACGGTTACGGTTCAGGCAGCTTTCCCAAGGCCTACCGCCAGCACGTCAAGACGAAGGAGATCCCGGTCTCGGTCTCCCACACCGAGCCCATCACGATCGCGGCAGAGCAGGGTCTGGCCGGCCTACTGCTGTACGCGGCTCTGGTCCTGACAGCCCTGTGGACCATGGCTGGCGGGTTGGTTCGTCACCTATCTGTCGCTCGAGCTGCCGTACTGGCGACCTTCGTCGCCCTGCTTGTCCACACGATGGCCTACGCGGGGTTCTTCGAGGACCCCATTACGTGGGTGCTCTTGGCCGTCGGTACCTCCCTCGCAGCCGCCGATCAACGTAGGCTCGCCGCGTGTCCGGATACCTCCGCCGCCTAGCGACGACCGGCGCCGCCTACACGGCGGCGAGCATCTTCTCGAAGCTGATCGCGGTCGCGCTGCTGCCGCTTTACACGCGCTACCTGACACCCGAGGACTACGGCGCCGCCGAGGTGATGTTCGCGGCCGTCGTCTCGGCCAGCATCGTCGTCCGCCTTGGCGTGATCGAGGCGCTGCTGCGCTTCTACTACAAGGACGACGAGGATCCCGCCCGGGTCCTCTCCACCTCCTTCGCCGCGCTCTTCTGGTTCTCCACCGTGGCCGTCCTGGTCGTCCTGCCCTTCGCCGGGCCGATCTCCGAAGCGCTGCTCCCCGAACCGGGCGGCCTCGACCCCAGCGAGGCAGTCGCCTGGCCGGGCGACGCTGCGAACCTGGCCCGGATCTCGATTGCCGGCCTCTGGGTGCTGACGCTGCACGAGTACCTGCTGACGATCTTCCGGCTCGAAGAGCGAGCTCGCGCCTTCTTCGTGACGACGATGCTGAACGTGGTGGCGGCGATTGGGCTGACGGTCGTCTTGGTCGTCGGCGCCGACGAGGGCGCTCGCGGCCTGCTGCTGGGAAGCTACGCCAGCGGCGCCGCCTTTGTGTTCGGGCTGATCGCCTACCACTGGCGTCGCCTCTCGCTCTGGATCGACCGGGCGCTGTTGCGGCGCCTGCTGCGCTTCGGCACTCCGACGATGCCGGCCGAGCTCTCGCTCTACGCGCTCAACTTCGTCGACCGCATCATCATCGTCCGCACCCTCGGCCTCACCGAGGCGGGTCTCTACTCGCTGGCGGTCAAGTTCGCCCAGGGGGTCAACGTGCTCGTTCGCGGCTTCCAGCTCGCCTGGCCGCCGCTTGCCTACTCGATCCGCGACGACGACGACGCTCGCCGCGCCTACGCCGCGGTGGTCACCTGGTTCGTCGTGGGCGGCGCCTTCGTCGTCTCCGGCATGTGGCTGCTCTCGCGCTGGATCGTGCGCGCTCTGGCTGCCCCCGAGTTCTTCGGCGCCTACGAACCGATCGGCCTGATCGCCGCCGGGGTCACGCTCTACGCGCTTTATATGGTGCTCGTCGTCATCCTCGGCCGCACCGGCCGCACCGAGTTCAACTTCCCCGCGACGGGGGCAGCCCTCGTCGCCAACGTCGCTCTCAACCTCCTCCTCGTGCCGCCGCTCGGCATCGTCGGCGCCGGCCTCGCCCTCGTCGCCTCCTACCTGGTCGTGCTGGCCCTGATGTACGGCTTCACCCAGCGACTCTTCCCGGTGCCCTACGAATGGGGCCGGCTCGCCCGGGTCGTCCTGGTCTCCGCCGTGCTCGTCGCGGCGGGCGAGCTGCTGCTTCCGACCGACGGTCTCATCGGCCTCCTCTCCCGGGCTGTCCTCTGGCTCGCCTACCCGTTCGCCCTGCTCGCGATCGGCTTCTTCACCCCTGGCGAGCGAACCTGGCTCTCCCAGCTTCGCCACCCAGTCGACCTCGCCCACCGCCTGCGCGCGTTTCGCCTCGCCCCGGCAGCAGTCGACGGTCGTATCCCCGAGGTCGCGGAGGCAGAGCTCCGCGACGAGGACACCCGCCTCTAGCCACCAGCGGTCGTATTTCTTTCCGCATACCGGGTGAAACTGCGACCTCAAAAGGTCAGGCGCATTGCCCCACCGGGTGCGGTCGTACTTTCCGCCGCATAGCGAGAAGAAATACGACCTCAGGGGTGGGTGGCGTCGGCGATGCTGGTGCCGCGCCGGGGAAGGAGTGCCTGGAGAGCGTGGGTCCGGTAGACCTTGACCGGGTGGCCGGGAAGGACCGCCGCGGCGAGCGCGCGGACCGAGTACGACCACGCTGTGAGCACGCGTACCGCCAACGCCGCCGCCCGGCCATGGTGCTTGCGCATGTAGAGGTCGCGGTTGCGGTGGAATTCGACGATGCGGGGGAGGCCCTTGGCGAGGTCGGTTGAGAGCTGATCGTGGTGGACGGCTTCGGCGGCGGGGACGAAGAGGCTGTGCCACCCGGCCTCGACTAGGCGCTTGGCGAAGTCGCACTCGTCGTAGTAGACGAAGAAGGCAGGGTCCATGAAGCCGACCTCGGCGGCGGCCTCGCGCCGCACGAGCAGGGCGCTCGACTGCGCCCAGTCGACCCGGCGGGTGGCGCTGCCCTTGCTCTGCACGGTCAGCCAGCGGTGTAGGAACAGCGCCCCGGCGAGGGCGGTGCTCATGCCGGGAAAGCGCCAGGCGCAGGGCACCGGCACCGCGTCGGAGTCGAGCAGCTGAGGACCCGCCGCCGCCGCTCGCGGATCGGCCTCGAGCGCCGCGACCAGGGCCTCCGCCGCACCGGGGCGCAGCTCGGAGTCCTCGTTGAGCAGGAGGCAGTAGCGACCGCCGGCCTCCCGCATCAGGGTCGAGTCGTTTTCCGCCTTGCCCGCCCGCCGCTCCAGCGCGATCAGCCGAACGTCGCCACGCGCGCGAACCGCCTCGACCGAGCCGTCGTCTGAGGCGTTGTCGAGGACGAGGATCTCGCGCTCGACTCCGGACGGGCGCGTGCGCTCGATCGCGTCGAGGCAGGCGAGCAGGTACTCGCGGCCGTTCGTGTTCACGACGCAGTAGGAGAGCGTGGGAGCCATCGCGGTCACGATAATCGGCGTCCACTGCTCACCGAACACTGGACACCTAGCCGGGTATGAAGGTTCAGCTAGTCGACCCCTCGGCCTTCACGCCGCCGTACGACCGCGCCCTTGCCGCGGCGCTCGCCCGCGCCGGCGCCGACGTCGAGTTGCTGACCAGCCGCTTCCTCTATGGCCCGGTGCCCCCTGCGGAGGGCTACCGGGTGCGCGAGTGCTTCTATCGCCGCACCTCGACACGCGGCCTCGACGCCCCCGGCCGCCGCGCCCTCAAGGCGGCGGAGCACCTGCCCGACATGCTTCGCCTGCGTCGCGCTCTCGACGCCGACGTGGTCCACTACCAGTGGCTGACGATGCCGGCCCTCGACGCGCACCTGCTGCCCTCGGCCGGCCCGCGCGTGCTCACCGCGCACTACGTGCTGCCGCCGCGGCCGAGCCGCCGGGACCAGGCGACGGCGCGTCGGATGTTCGGACGCATGGACGCGGTCGTGGCCCACTCCGAGCACGGCGCGGCGCGGCTGCGCGACGAGGTCGGCCTGGACCCTGCTCGCGTCCGCGTCATCCCCCACGGCGCCTTCGACTACCTCACCCGGCTGCCGGATGAGAAACCGCTGGCTCCCGAGCTCCAGGCCGCCGAGGGCCCGGTGATCCTCTTCTTCGGCTTGCTGCGCCCCTACAAGGGGATCGACACACTGCTCGAGTCCTTCCGCGAGGTTCGCGGCGCCGAGCTCTGGATCGTCGGCAACCCGCGCATGGACCCGGAGCCGCTGCACCGGCTCGCCGCCGAGAGTCCCGGCCGCGTCCGCTTCCTCACCCGCTTCGTCGAGGACGCCGAGATCCCGGCGATCCTCCGCCGTGCCGACGTCGTCGCCCTTCCCTACCGCGACGCCGAGCACTCCGGTGTGCTCTACACCGGTCTCGCCTTCGGCAAGCCGATGGTGCTCAGCTCCGTCGGCGGCTTCCCCGAGGTCGCGGCGACCGGCGCCGCGCGACTCGTTTCGCCCGAGGATCCCGCGGCGCTGGCGAGCGCCCTGAACGAGCTCGTCGCGGACCCGGCCGCTCGCGAACGCCTGGCGCGGTCCGCGAGTGAAGCCGCGGCCGGCCCCTACTCCTGGGACGCGGTTGCCGCCCAGACCCTTGCGCTCTACAGCGAACTACGTTCCGGAAGCAGATAATCGCCAGATGCTCGCCGCTCTCTTCTGGGTCTCCGCCGGACTGATCGTCTACACGCACCTCGGCTACCCGCTCGCGCTGCGAGGGCTGCTCGCCCTGCGCCGCCGGCCGACACTCGAGCCCGGCACCTGGGAGGAGCTGCCCCGCGTCTCGTTGATCGTCGCCGCCTACGACGAGGAGGAGGTGATCGAGGCCAAGGTCGCCAACGCGCTGGCGCTTGGCTACCCGCGCGAGCGACTCGAGCTGATAGTCGCCTCCGACGGCTCGAACGACGCGACCGCCGAGCGCGCCCGCGCGGCTGGCGCCGACCTGGTGCTCGAGCTGCCCCGCGGCGGCAAGATCGCCGCCCAAAACGCCGCCGCCGAGCGTGCCTCGGGCGAGATTCTCGCCTTCTCGGACGCGAACAGCGTCTGGCAGCCTGACGCCCTGCGCCACCTGCTCGAGCCCTTCGCCGACCCGGCGATCGGCTACGCCTGCGGCCAGGTCCGGTTCCTCGACTCCACCGGCGACAACCTCGAGGGCGCCTACTGGCGCTATGAGATGAAGGTGCGGGAGATGGAGTCCGCTCTCGCCGGCGTCACCGCCGGCAACGGCGCGATCTACGCCGTGCGGGCGAGCGCATACGTCCCGCTCCCTCCTTCGGGGAGCCACGACCTTTCGTTCCCCTTCCAGCTGGCGAAGAGAGGAAAGCGCTCCCTCTACGTTCCCTGGGCGCGCGCCGAGGAGAAGATGGTGCCGACCATGGAGGGCGAGTTCGCCCGCAAACGGCGGATGATGGTCGGCCTCTGGGACATCGTCGTCGGCGAGCGGATGATCTCCCCGCGCGGCTACACGCCCCTCTATGCCTTCGAGCTCTTCTCGCACCGGCTGCTGCGCTACCTCACCCCGTTCCTGCACCCGCTCGCCTTCGTCGCCAACCTCCTCCTGCTGGACCAGGGCTGGGTTTACGTCGTCACCTACGGGATCCAGCTGGCGACGATCGCGGCGGCGATCCTCGGTGGTCAGTTCCGCCTCGCACCGTTTCGGTTTGCCCGCTACTACGCGATGACCACACTCTCGGTCGCCGCTGGCCTCTGGGACCGGTTGCGCCAAGGGCCTCCGGCGAAGTGGGACAAGGCTCCTGGGACGCGCTAGATGCCCCGCGCCCTCGACTTCCTGATCGCGACTCTCGCGCTGCTTCTGCTCTCGCCCGTTCTGCTCGTCGCGGCGGTCGCGATCAAGCTGGGTAGCCGTGGTCCTGTTCTCTACCGCCAGCGACGAGTGGGCCTAGACGGAGAGGAGTTCGAGATGCTGAAGCTGCGCACGATGGTCGAGGGGTCGGATCCGGTCGGGGTGGGAACCGTCGTTACCCGCGATGACCCGCGCGTTACCCGCGCTGGCCAGGTCCTGCGCCGAACCTCGCTCGACGAGATCCCCAACCTGGTCAACGTCCTGCGCGGCGAGATGGCGATCGTCGGGCCCCGCCCGACGATCCCGGCCCAGGTGAAGGACTACACCCCGCGCCAGCACCGCCGCCACGAGGTCCGCCCCGGGATCACCGGCTGGGCCCAGGTCCAGGGCCGCGCCGGCATCCCCTGGGAGGAGCGGATCGAGCTCGACGTCGAGTACGTCGATCGCCGCCGCGCCGCCCTCGACGCCCGCATCCTCGCCAAGACCGCCTGGCTCCTCGTAACCGGCCACGGCCTGGCGCCGGATTAGCTTCGCTTCCGGAGCAGCCGACTGGCGACCTAGGCTGACTCGGTGGAGTGGATCAAGGAAATAGGGCGGACCGGTGGCGCTGACGGAGGCTGGCGCAATGACCTTCCTTTGAGCCACGATCTCCCCGGCCGACTGGTGATCGATTGTCGGCATCTTGCCCTCCCGATTCATCCAATGTTCGCAGTGAGGCTCCGAGTCTTTGTGGAGTGGCACCGGCACGAAGAACGCGTGGTTGAGATCGTCCCGCCCGATCACCCTGATGCCAGGCAGGTCTTTCTGGCAATGCAGATCGACCCTGTCGCCTCGTCGATCGACGACGATGAGGATGCGATTCTGCCGGTGACCAGGTTTGATGACGACACAATGGCGGAGGACGCCGCTCGGCGCTCAAAAGAGATCTTGGAGTATCAGCTCACCGACATCTCAGGATTGGGCGAGGCTGTATTTGCGGCTGTCGCCGAGCTCTGCGACAACGCTCTGGATCATGGTCGCAACGCGCTGGGCGCCTACGTTGCGATTCGTCGGGTCACCGCGCCCCGGCGCCAGGTGTCGGTTGCGATCAGTGATCTTGGTCAAGGCATCCCGGAGCACATTCGACAGCGGTATCCGGAATGGAGCGATGACGGCTATGCCATCGCGCATGCACTCGAGCCTCATGTGACCGGAACTGGAAACCCACACAGGGGAATCGGCTTCTCCGACGTCTTCGAAGCGGCGCTGACCAAATCGCTGCACGCAGCACGGATGGACATTCACTCCGCGAACGGATTCTGCCGGGTGCAGGTGGTGCAAGAACAGCGAAAGATCGAGGTGTTCCCAGCCGCCCGTTTCCGCCGGGGCGCTTGGATCGCCTACGATCTCGTCGCGGCCGAATAGTCGCCGCGGCGTCAACTACCATCGAGGAACCCGATGCGGAAGGAGGTTGGCTGATGCCGTATAGCTACGCGCTTGCGCAGCACGGGACGACCCTGGCGACACGGCCCTTCGCGGAGCGGCTGCGCAAAGAGGTCGTTTGGGAGGCAGATGGCCAGAAACTGGTGGAGTTGGATTTTTCGGGTGTGCTGAGCGCCAGTCACTCCTTTGCGGACGAGTTTGTCGCGCAAATGGCTGAAGAATCACAGGAAGGGGAGATCGGCTTCAGAGTTGCCGTGACCAATGTGTCCCCTAACGTCGAGGCGCGGATAACGAAAGCCCTGGACCTACGCGCTGTTCGGTTGTTCGAGTTGGCTTAGCTGGAGATCTCTATTCGATCAAGCCTGGCCCGAATAGGCTTGGCGCGATGAATGATCGACCCAATGTGTTCCTGCGGCCGTTTGAGCCCGGCGATGCCGCCGCGGTGCACCGCTGGTTCAACAACCCTGAGGCGACCGCCTCGTTGATGGAGCAGCGCGACGGCTTTTCCCTGGAGGAAGCGCAGGCGTGGGTCGGGCGGGCGATGGACGACTCGGGCGAGGACCGCAAGTACGCGATCGCGGTCGAGGGCTTCGCCGAGCCGGTCGGCTTCACCGCGCTCTACGGGCTCTTCCGTCAGACCGCGCCGGAGCTGGGGGCGCTGATCGGCGACGACGTGCGGGGCATGGGGGTGGGACGGCGTGCCGAGGCCCTTACTCTCGCCAAGGCCTTCGACGAGTTCGGCGCCCACCGCGTCTACGGCCGCATCCCGGCTCGCAACGAGGTCGCCAAGAGGACCGTGGCAGGCCTCGGCTGGAAGCACGAGGGGACGATGCGGGGCCACCTGCGCCGCGAGGGCCTCCCCGCCGACGACTGCGAGGTCTGGGGCGTGCTGCCCGACGAGTTCCGCGCCGCGGCCGCCGACCTGATCTCGTGAGCGAGCCGACCGCCAGGGCCGCGCTGATCGAGGACCGGGGCGAGGCGTCGGCAGGCGAGGAGTTCTTCCGCTCGCGCTCCTTTCTCGATGCCGAAGGCGTCACGCACACCCTGCGGATCGACGCCGACGAGGGGCAACTGCTCGTACCGCTGATCGTGCGTCCGATCGACGACGGCCCCGAGCGGGACGCGATCTCCCCCTACGGCTATCCCGGCATCGCCACCTCCTTTCGCGATGCGTCACTCGACCCGGCCCAGGTGGACTTCTCGGACACGGGTCTGGTCACCGCCTTCATCCGCCACGCCCTAGGCGAGCCACCTCTTGCCGGCGCGAGCGAGCGCAACGTCGTCCAGATCGCGGACCCCGAGCTGCCGGCGAAGAGCAGGCCCAGCGACCGCAACCAGATCAACAAGAACCTTCGCTGCGGCTACGAGCTCCGCCTCGTCCCTGGCCCCGAGACAACCCCTGACGATCGCGCGGGCTTCCTGACCGCCTACGAGCAGACGATGCGGCGCACCGGCGCCGCCGAGCGCTACTTCTTCTCCGACGCCTACTTCGACCGCATCCTCGAGTCCGACCGGACCTGGCTCGCCCTCGCCCTCGCCCCCGGAGGAGAGGCTGCTGCCGCCTCGCTCGTCGCCCGCAGCGACGGCTTCCTCCACTACTACCTCAGCGGCAGCGCCGATTCCCACCTGCGCGACTCGCCGATGAAGAACGTCCTCGCCGGCCTGGTCGAGCTCGCGGTCGAGCAGTGCCTGCCGCTCAACCTCGGCGGCGGCATCGTCCGCGGCGACAGGCTGGAGGAGTTCAAGCGAGGCTTCGCCAACCGCGAGCAGCCCTGGCACACCTCGGAGATCGTCTGCGACCCCCGAGCCTACGCGCGCCTCTCCGCCGGCCGCGATGCGGGCGACTTCTTCCCGGCCTACAGGGCCCGCTGACCGCGGTTAGTTGACCGTCGGTTCCAACGGCGTCGGCGCCGTCGGCTTGAACGTGTTGACCGGCTCGCCGCCGTATTTGCCCCAGGTCTCCTTGGCGAAGGCCCGGATCGCGTCGAGCGTGATCGCGCCCTTGTACTCGTTGCAGCCGAGCACGTTCGTCCAGGTCGTCGCCGCCACCGCATAGGTCATGTTCTCGTTCGGGAAGAGCAGCGTCCCGCCCCACATCGTTTCGTAGAGGCCAACCAGTTCTTCCTGGTCTCCCTCGGGCAGGTCGGGGCTGTACTGGACCGCCAGCCGCCCGTGCTCGAGCGAGTGGACGACGGCGGTTTCCTTGGGCGTTTCGCTGTAGGCGCCGTCAGCCTGGGCGATTTCGGAGTGGGTGCCCGAGTTCGGAGGGTTCGTCCCGTAGTTCGGTCCCGTGGCGGTTGCGGGGATGTGTTCGTGCCCCTCGTCTTTGAGTTTCAGTTGCAGATCGCAATCGGCCATCTTTGCCGCCTTTTTGACGTCGGTGACCTTGGCGACGGGAGCATCGCCCCCGGAGCGCTTGTCCGGCTGGACGCCGAACGTTTCACCGGTGCCGACGTCGATATGCGCTTCGCCGCCCTCGTTATTGCCGGCGGAGGAGGCGATGGCGAAGACGATGCCGACGATCACGACCAGGCCGATCACGCCCGCCACGCCGTAGCCGGCCATCAGCCGCCGCCGCTCCGACGAGGCTTGTTTCTTCTCGCGCTCCTGCCGAGCCTGGCGGAGCGCCTCTCTCTCTTCCTCCCTGCGATTTGCCATGAGGCAGCGCTATTTTAGTCAGAGAGACTCCGCCAAGTCGCCCGTCTCGTCCCGGCGTCTCTCCCAGGGACGCGCAGCGCGCAGCGCGCCGAGCACCGCCCGTGTCGCCGGCGCCCGGTTCAGCGCGTAGAAATGGATGCCGGGAGCACCCGCGACGAGCAGCTCCGCGCACTGCTGGGCGGCGTAGGCGACGCCGAGCTCGAACTCGGCCCGCTCGTCGCCCTCGGCGGCGTGGAAGGCCTCCTCCAGGCGGCCGGGGATCGAGGCGTCGCAGAGCTCGCAGATTCGCTTCGTCTGCGCGAAGCTCGCCACCGGGATCACCCCGGCCAGGATCGGGACCTCGATCCCGCCCGCCCGCGCGGCGGCGACGAAGTCGAAGTAGACCTGGTTGTCGAAGAAGAGCTGGGTGATCAGGAACGACGCCCCGGACTCCACCTTCGTCTTCAGGTAGGCGAGGTCGGTCTCGAGGTCGGGCGCCTCGGGATGCACCTCGGGGAAGCAGGCGCCGCCGACCGTGAAGTCCCACCCCTCTGAGATGAAGGCGGTCAGCTCCGCCGCGCTTCCCAGCCCTCCCTCGGGCTGGACGAAGTCCTCCTGGCCCCGGGGCGGGTCGCCGCGCAGGGCGAAGACGTTTTCGATCCCCGCCTCGGCAATCCGATCCAGCGTCGCCGCCAGGCCCTCGCGCGTCTCGCCGACACAGCTGAGATGGGCCATGGTCTCGAACCCCAGCTCCTCCTTGAGGCCGCGGGTGATCTCCACCGTCCCCTCGCGAGTCGAGCCGCCGGCTCCGTAGGTGACGGAGACGAAGTCGGGCCCCAGCTCGCGTAGCGAGCGGGCGGTGTCGAACAGCGCCGCGGTGGCCTCCGCCGTCTTCGGCGGAAAGAGCTCGACCGAGAAGGTCGGGCCCTCGGCGGCAATGATCTCGTCGATGCGCACGAGGCGGAGGTTAGCCGCCGCGGGTCGTCAGGCTGGCCTCCGCACCATTCCGCACCATCCCGATCGAGCGCCTCCGCACGGGCTATTTCTCCGGAGTTTGCGGGAACGTATTCGTTGCCCCCCTGGCGCCGCCGGAGGGGGCGCGCTAAGTTCGCTTTGCGACTGGGAGAGACGGGGTCCGCGGAAGCCAAGCGGACGGCGTCTCGAAGGTAGCGTGACGAGCTTCAGTGTGCGAAGGCTACGCACACGGCAGGCAACCGAGCGCCACCGCCAGTCGCATTTTTGTTGCGCTGGCTCGCCCCTCGACAACGCAGATGAATCTGTCTGAGGAGATTTCTATGTTGAGCTTGGTCGTCGAGCTCCTGCCCTCGTCGATCGGGCGTGCCGGGACGCAGTACCGGGAGTCGGGTGTCGTTGGTGCCCCGTGAGTACCTCCAGCGACTAGCCCGCCCACTCCCATACCCTGTGCTCGATGAGCGGAGAGCTTCGTTACGAGCGAGTCGGCGCCGCGGCCGTGCTGACGATCGACAGGCCGCAGCGGCGCAACGCGATCGACGCCGCCGGCGCGGAGGCGTTCCGGCGGGGCCTGGAGGATTTCGAGGCTGACGACGAGGCGCGGGTGCTGGTCCTCACCGGCGCCGGCGGCGTTGCCTTCTGTGCCGGCGCCGACCTGAAGGCGATGGACCTCGAAGTCGACCACCCGGGCGGTCCGATGGGCCCCACTCGCCTGACGCCCTCCAAGCCCGCGATCGCCGCCGTCGACGGTTGGTGCCTCGCCGGTGGCGTCGAGCTCGCCCTCTGGTGCGACCTGCGCATCGCCACGCCGCAATCCACCTTCGGCCTCTTCGAGCGCCGCTGGGGCGTCCCCCTGGTCGACGGCGGCACGCAGCGTCTGCCTCGCATCGTCGGCATGGGCCGCGCCCTGGAGCTGATCCTCCTCGGCCGCCCCGTGGAGGCCGAGGAGGCCCACCGGATCGGCCTGGTCAACGAGGTCGTCGAGCCCGGCAAGCACCTCGACCGCGCCCTGGAGCTGGCCGAGCGCATAGCCGGCTTCCCCCAGGAGACGATGCTCGCCGACCGCCGCGGCGCGATCGAAGGCTTCGGCCTGCCCCTCGCCGACGGCCTCGACCTCGAGCGCCGCCTAGGAAACGAGGTCCTCGACGTAGCCGTACGCGGCGCCAAGCAATTCGCCGAAGGCGCCGGCCGCCACGGCGAGTTCTGACCTCCCCCAGACTCTCCCAAGCTTTATCTCGACGCTCCCTCGTGGCGCAGTCTTTGGGCGCTGCGGGTCATCGGGGGGTCACCCCCAGGAACTTCC
>DATDAQ010000096.1:0-16282 GCA_036525295.1 Solirubrobacterales bacterium
TTGTCCTTCATTTCAAAGCCGTCCATCTCGACCAGCAGCTGATTCAGCGTCTGCTCGCGCTCGTCGTGACCGCCGCCCATGCCGGCGCCGCGGTGGCGGCCGACGGCGTCGATCTCGTCCATGAAGATGATGCAGGGGGAGTTCTGCTTGGCCTGCTCGAAGAGGTCGCGGACACGGCTGGCGCCGACGCCGACGAACATCTCGACGAAGTCCGAGCCGGAGATCGAGAAGAAGGGCACTCCGGCCTCGCCGGCCACCGCGCGGGCGAGCAGGGTCTTACCGGTGCCGGGGGGCCCGTAGAGGAGCACCCCCTTGGGGATGCGGGCACCGAGCGCCTGGAACTTCTTCGGGTTCTCGAGGAATTCCTTGATCTCCTGAAGCTCCTGCACCGCCTCGTCGACCCCGGCGACGTCGCGGAAGGTGATCTTTGGCGCGTCGACCGCCATCCGCTTCGCCTTCGATTTGCCGAAGTTCATCACCCGCGAGCCGCCGCCCTGCATCTGGTTCATCAGGAAGATCCAGAAGCCGAAGAAGAGGACGAAGGGCAGGATGAAGGTGAGGACGTTGAGCAGGCTGGAGCTGCCGCTGCCGTGCACCGTCGTCTTCACGTTCTCGGTCTGGTCGATCAGGTTGAGCAGGGACTGCTCGGTGTTGGGCGGGTATCCCGTCGAGTAGCTCTCGCCGTTCTTCTCCTTGACGTCGAGCGTGTTGTCCTTCGTGTTGATCGTGACCTCTTCGACCTTTTCCTGGGCGATGAGGCCGGTCTTCGGCTTGACCAGTTCGTTGTAGGAGGGCGCCTCGGTGCCCGAGGGGCTGCTGATCACTTTCTGGGCGACGAAGGCAAGGATCACCACCAGCAGGATCGGGAAAGCCGCGCTCTTGAAAAAACGCCTCACAGGGAAAATTCAGCGTACCAGGGCGTTTCGGCCAGCCCAGCCGTCACCTACGCGTCCAGCGCGGCCACGTAGGAGAGGTTCCGGTAGCGCTGGGCGTGGTCGAGGCCGTAGCCGATCGCGAAGCGGTTGGGTATCTCGAAGCCGATGTATCGCGGCGAAAGGTCGACGCGCAGCCGCTCGGGCTTGGTCAGCAGCGAGCAGACCTCTATCGAGGCGGGATTGCGGGCCTTCAGGTTGCGCATCAGGTACTGCAGCGTGAGGCCGGAGTCGATGATGTCCTCGACGATCAGCACGTGGCGGCCCTCGATCGGCGCGTCGAGGTCCTTCATGATCCGCACCACGCCTGAGGAGTCGGTCTGCGAGCCATAGCTGGAGACGGCCATGAAATCCACCTCGCAGGGCACGCTGACGTTGCGCATCAGGTCGGCGAGAAAGAGCACGGCGCCCTTCAGCACGCCGATCATGAAGAGGTCGCGGCCGGCGTAGTCCTCGCTGATCTGCCGGCCCAGCTCGGCGACGCGCCGCTGCAGGTCCTCGCTGGAGACGAGGGTCTCGCCGATCGAGGGGTCGCTCACGCGCCGCAGTCTAGATAGGACATGGGTCAGCGCTCAGTAGCCGGGCCTCTGCTCGGGCTCACCCCAATAGAAACGCGCGGTGTAGTCGTCACCCGTGAGTGGGACAGATCCTGCACCGGGCAGCTCCACGCTCAGGGACCCGATCCAGGTTTTTGGCCGGGCGCTTCGCAAGAAGCTAGCTGAGCCGGAGAACGGGCCCGGCGGCTCAACCGTCGCCCAGGTGAGCTCATCGTCACAGACGAAGGTCTTCTCGTTTCCAAAGGCGTAGGCGAAGCGGTGTATGCGCATCGTCGGCCGCCGTTCGAAGCGAGCGGCCAGGAACCGCGTTCCCCCTTGTTCGCCCTCATCTGGGTAGCGGTCTGCGGCTACCTCGAAGAGAGTGCGCCTGCCGCGCTGTCCCTCCTCGGCCTCGAGAACCGCGGGCCGCCCTTCTTCCCAAGCAGCCGCCCGGGCTTCCCTCGAAACCCCGGTCCGTTTCGTGCATCGCCAAGGCGGAATGATTTGCAGCTTCCCCTCCGCGCGAGTGGCATCGACTGCGGTGTAGCCGCGCTCGCCGTGAAATCTGATCGTGCCGATGAAGAAACCGCGGCGGATGACCTTCGGCGCGCCTTCGCAATGAGGCGGAGGGTCACGCCGCACGGTCTCGCCCAGCTGCTCGAACCTCACGGCGATCCTGCCACGACCTCCGAAACGCGCCCGTACGCGATCGTGCGCGATGTTGCCTCGTGTGATGTATTCCGCCGCGACCCCACTCGCGGTGTATCGCGTTTCGCGATTTCGGCCGGCGACAAAGATCGCCCTGTGCCCCCTCAACTCGAAGATGACGGCGAACCCGTCATCCCCACGCAGGTTAAATTCCGCCCGCTGCAACGCCGCCGCGGGTCCAGGCATTGCGCAAGCCGTGACCCACCAGCAGGCGAGCAGAGCGCCACAGCCCCTCAGCCCCGCCAGAGCGAAGCGAGCTCCAGGGTTCACGTGCCGGCCAACCGATCCATGTACCCAGCGATTCTATGTGTGTACGCCAGGAGCGTCAGCGCTCTGCGCGAAGGACGCCGCGCTCGACCACGGCGCGGACGCCGCCGCCGAGGTCGAGCATCGCGGTGCCGGTGCGCCGCAGGGCGGCAACCTCGTCGGCATGGTTGGCGGCACCCGGCACGGGCCGGCCGGCGGCGCGGTCGGCGAGACGCTGGACGACCAGGCGACGGAGCGCGCCTGGGAGCTCCTCGAGCCGATCGAGCGAGATCGCCGACCGCGAGCCGTTGGCGCTGCGCAGCTCGGCGTCGACGAGCGAGTCGAGGATCTCCGCCTCGTCGCGCAGCAACTCCGCCGTGCGCAGCACGTTGCGCGCCGCCGCGGGGTGGATCTCGGCCAGGGCCGGCAGGAGGCCGTGACGCACCCGGTTTCGCGCGTAGCCGGCCTCCTCGTTGGTCGGGTCGTCGCGCCAGCGCAGCTCGCGCTCCCCGCAGTAGGCGGTCGTCTCCTCGCGGGTGAAGCCCAGCAGCGGCCGCACGAGGCTGCCGTCGCGGGGCCGCATCCCGAGCAGGGCACGCCGGCTGGGCGAAGAGGCGAGGCGGTAGAGGATCGTCTCCACCTGGTCGTCGGCCGTGTGCCCGGTGGCGATCAGAGCCTCGTCCGGCAGCGCCAAGCGCGCGGCCGCCGCGTAACGCGTGTCTCGCGCCCAGGCCTGGAGGTTGCCGGGCCCCTCGGGCCGCCGCGGCCGCTCGATCTCCAGCCGCACGCCGATGCGCTCGCAGAGCTCCCGGCAGAAGGCCTCGTCCTCGCCGGAGTCGTCCCGCAGCCCGTAGTTGACGTGGAGAGCCGTCACCGACTCCGGACCGAGCAGCCGCACTGCGAGGTCGACCAAGCAGGTCGAATCCCGCCCCCCGGAGAGCATTGCCACCACCGGTCCACCGGGCGGCAGCAACCCACCCTCACGAACCACCTCCAGCATCTCGTCACAGCTCACGCCGTAAGTGTTGCGCGAGCGAGCAGACCACCTATCCCAGACAGCTGAGACACAGGCCCATCGGGGGTGGGTCTCCGGGAACTCCCGGCCGAAGGCCGGCCCGGAGACCCACCCCCGATGGGCCTAACCGCCCGCTCGCCGGACCACGAAGAGTGGCGTGGGCTTAGGGAAGCCCCTGAGGCTGACCTCGCCGATCGGCTCGAACCCGAGCCCCTCGCGACCGTCGATCGCTTCCGCCACCCGGTCGGTGACCAGCACCTCGCCCGCCTGGGCGCGATCGACGACGCGGTGGGTGAGATTGACGTGGGTGCCGAAGTAGTCGCCGTCGCGGTAGACCGCTTGCGCGTAGTGGACCCCCACCCGCGGCTGCGGGCGCCGCGGAAAGCGGGCGAGCAGACCGACCGCCCACTCGGTCAGCGAAGCGGGGTCTGGCGAGACGACCATCACCTCGTCGCCGATCGTCTTCACGATCGTCGCCTCCGGCGGCAGCGTCGCCTCCACCGTTTCGACGAAGTTCTCGACCACGTCGAGCGCCTCCAGGTCCCCCTCCTCCTCGGTGTAGCGGGTGAAGCCGGTGAGGTCGATGAAGCAGAGGGTGACGGGCACGTGATGCACCTGGGACGCAGCGGTCCCCATGTCGCTCTCCATGTGGCCGACCACGTCCTGCTCGAGGAAGAAGCGCAGGTAGCGGGTGTGGAGGTACTCGGTGAGCGGCGCCGCCAGGGGGAGGATGTCGCCGGCGAGCTCGCCCATCTCCTCGGCCATCTCCAGCTCGGGGACGGCGTCGCGAATCATCGGTTCGTGCACATAGAGATGAAAGAGGCGCACCTCGGCGTCGGCGATCCGGCGCAGCGACTGCACGTAGACGCGGACCAGCTGCAGGAAGGCGACCAGGGGGAAGCCGGCGGCCAGCACCCTCGCGCAGTGGCGCAGCGCCTTCACGTCCTCGGGGCCGAGCAGGCGCTCACGCCCGAGCGGGGTGCCGAGGATGACGAGGATGCGCTCGATCAGCTCGGGCTCGAGACCGGTCTCGCGAGCGACCTCCTCCAGAGTGACCTGGTCCTCGGGCCTCGGGAAGAGGTCCTCGGCGAAGCCGAAGGCGAGGCGGCCCTCGCGCCCCGCCTGCTTCAGGTCCTCGAGCGAGTGGCCGCGCTCGCGCATCCGCGCCACCACCCGGGCCTGCGCGGCGGCGGCGGCAGTCCAGCGCCCGCGCCGCACCGGCACCACCTTCTCCGTTGCCCAGCGTTTCAGCGTGGCGGTCGAGACGCCGGCCCGTCGGGAGGCCTCAGCCAGGGAGATGCGCTTGTCGGCCGACATAACCCCGAGGCTAAATGCAAGCGGGGCGGCAATTGCCGCCCCGCTCGAACCTCATCTGAGACCAGGGACCTCAGGAGGGAATCTCAGACTCCTCGTGTACCTGGAGGACCGGCTCCCCGCCCTCGCCGGTGCGGATGCGAATCGCCTCCTCCACCGGGATGACGAAGATCTTGCCGTCGCCGACCTCGCCCGTGCGGGCGTGCTTGAGGATCGTCTCGACGACCAGGCTCTTGTCTTTGTCCTCCACCACGACCTCGATCTTCAGCTTCGGCCGGACGTTGACGGTGAGCGTCGAGCCGCGATACTGCTCGACGATCCCCTTCTGCCGGCCGGAGCCCTTGGCCTCGAGGATCGACAGGGACGGGAATCCCTTCTCGAGCAGCTCGGTCCTGATCGGCTCGAACGCCTCGTGGCGGATGAACGCCTCTATCTTCTTCATGCGCTCGACCCTCCTATCGCGTCTCGGTAGCTGTCATCTGGGCAGGTGCTGCAACCGGGACCCCAGCCCCGGTGCCCAGCGTGCTCGGCAAGCCGGTGGAGTACTCCGGCTGTGGGATGAACTGCTCCGGGTACCCGTACATCCCGTGCGAGCTGATGTCGAGGCCGGCCTCCTCCTCCTCGTCTGACACCCGTAGGCCGATCGTCGCCTTGATGATCGCGAACGTGGTGATCGAGATTGCGAACACGACGACGAAGGTGAACAGAACCGCCAGGCCCTGTACCCCGAGCTGACCAAAGGCCGTGCTGAGGCTTTCGTCGCCGAAGATCCCGTACCAGATGCCCGGTCCGGCCCCTTCGACTATCAGCCGCGGCGAGGCGAAGATGCCGACCGCCATGGTCCCCCAGATTCCCGCCAGGCCGTGCGCCGAGAGAGCGCCGACCGGGTCGTCGAGGAACTTCTCGATCGCCAGCACCGCGTAGACGACAATCAGGCCGGCGATGAAACCGATGACCGGCGCCGCCCAGTACTCGACGAAGCCCGATGGGGCGGTGATGCCGACCAGGCCGGCGATCGCCCCGTTACCGGCCATGCCGACGTCGAGGGTGCGGCTCTTCATGTAGACGGCCAGGGAGGCTCCGATCACACCGGCTGCCGCGGCGAGCTGGGTGTTGAGCATCACCTCGCCGAAGAACGAGCCGGCGGTTTCGAAGGTCGAGCCTCCGTTGAAGCCGAACCAGCCGATCCAGAGGATGATCACGCCGAGGCCGACAAGCGGCATCGAGTGACCGGGGATCGCTCGCGGCTTGCCGTTGGCGTCGTATTTGCCCTTGCGGGCCCCGAGCAGCAGCAGCGCCGCAAGCGCCCCGACCGCACCGGTGAGGTGGACCACCGAGGAGCCGGCGAAGTCCATCACCGGCTTGCCGCCGATGTCGGAGAGCAGGCCGCCGCCCCAGACCGCGTGCGCGATCAGCGGGTAGATGACCGCGCCGAAAACCGCGGCGTAGATCACATAGGCGCCGAACTTGATCCGCTCCAGGGTCGTTCCCCAGACGATTGCCAGCGAGACCGCGCAGAAGGCGAGCCCGTAGAGCATCAGCATCGAGGTTTCGCCGGTCACCGCTTCTCCCGCGACCGTCTGGTCGAAGTGGAAGAAGAACCCGGTGTCCCCGAAGAAGTCGTTGCCACCGCCTTCGGCCACGCCGTAACCGATCGCCCACCAGGCGAGCGTCACAATCGCCAGGTTGACGAGGATCTTGGCCACGCCGGTGCCGGCGTTCTTCTGCCTGGAGAAGCCGATCTCGAGGAACATGAACCCGGCCTGCATCAGGAAGACCAGGGCGGTCGCGACGGCAACCCAGACCATGTTCAGCTCGAGCGCCTTTTCTTCGACCGTGCCGGCGACTTCGCCCACAGTCGCTGCCCCTGCCACCGATGGCAGCACCAGGGCCGCAAGGGCCGCGAAGATCACGGCGAGGCCCATCTTCTTTCTCATCGAAACTCCCTCCTAGCCCACCGGGGCACGCCCCGGCAGTCGCGGTTTGGCGGTCGCAGCCACCGTATGGACGGGCTTGAAGCCTGTGTTTGGACGGATGGAGAAAATCCGGCAGGCGCGTTTCTCACGAGTGGCAAAGAGGCTGTCTCTTCGGGCTGCCTAACAAATCCCGACTTCATCGCTCGGATTCCGTTAGGGTTGCCTTCTCTGGCTTAGGGAGACCTAATACACTCCCCCGATTCAAGGAGGCAATCGACTCGATGAGGAACAGGGCAAGGCTCGGGCTGGCGCTGGCAGCGATGACGCTCGCCGTACCGATCGCAGGATGCGGTGACAGCGGGGGTGACGAAACGACCGCCGAGACCGCCGCAGCGGAACTGCAGCCGGTGAAGGGCTACCTCACCGACCACTCCGACGAACTGGTCGAGCAGGTCGAAGCCCTGAAGGAGAACAGCGACGAGTACTACGCGCTGGCGGAGTCGGTCGACTTCGACTACGACCGGTTGCTGGAGGAGCACGGCGACGAAGTCGAGGAGATCCTGACCGAGTCCAAGGAAACCTTCGTCGCGGCCAACCCAGCCTACGAGCAGATGGAGGGCATCGTCGCCGGCGTTCCGCGGCTGGCCCAGTACGACGTCGACATCGACGCCGGCTCGGACGCCTCGACCCCCGAAGACGCGGTCTCCTTCACCCTGACGACCCCTGCGGGCAAACAGCTCGAGCAGCCTGGCAACCTCTTCTTCCTCACCGAGACCGCCCTCTACGGGACCAACCCAGAGCTGCAGGCAAAGGCCACCGAACCGGACGTCGACGGCGACGGCAAGGTCGAGTTCGGCGAGGGCCTGCCCGACGCCGACACCTACAAGGCGACTCTCGACGAATTCGAAAAGCAGGCGAAGAGCCTCGACGAAGACGCGCAGGAATTCGAACCGACGCCGTCCGACGCGCTGACCTCGATCGTCGTGATGACGCCGACGATGAGCGAGTACTTCGAGGCCTGGAAGAACTCGCGCTTCATCGCCGGCGAGGGCGCCGAGGAACTCGGCTTCGTCGCGACCTCGCGGCTCTCGGACATCGCCGACATCCTCGGCGGCATCCTCGTCACCTACGACGGCATCGAACCGATGATCGCCGAGGAGAACCCGCAGCAAGCCAAGCAGACCCGCAAGGAGCTGCAGAGCCTGGTCGCCTTCGCCGCCGACCTGCGCGATCGCGAGGCCGCCGGCGAGAAGTTCACCGCCAAGCAGGCCGACGCGCTCGGAGCGCAGGCGCAGGCGCAGGCCGAGGCGATCGCCGGCCAGGTTACGCAGGCCGCCAAGCAACTCGAAGTCGAACTGCAGGAAGGCTAGGCGGTAGCGGTCCGGGGAGCACGCCTACAGCCACGGTCCTCCCGGACGACCCGAGCCACCACCGCGATCCTGATCGCGGTGGTGGCTGCGCTGTGGGCTGCCTCGCCCAGCGGGGCCGAGCCTCCCTGGCAGGCGGCGGACGCGATCCGCGCCGACCTCGCCGAGGCCCAGACCAAGCAGCTCTTCGACGAACCGACGGCAGGTCCGGTCGCGGCGGCCGAAGCGGAGCTGCGGGGACCCCTTCGTCGTGGCCTTGCCCTCAGCGCCCCCGCTGAGCTGAGCGAGATCGAGTCCTCGCTCGCGGCCGCCCGGCGAGCCGGTGCGAGCCGCGACGAAGTCGGCCTGGCGGCGGCTCGCGGCCGCATCGTCGCGGCTCTTCGGCGAGGCGCGCTTGCCGTAGCGGTCGCCGCCGCCCTGCGCGGAGACGCCGCCGCGGCCCGCGCCTGGCTGCAGATCCGCGAGTTCCGCCAGACCACCCGCTTCACCCGGCCGGGAGTCGACGCGACCGCCGCGGTGGACGTCCTCGCCGGCGGCGAGGGCTCGCCGCACGGGACGGCGGTGCAGATCGAAAAGGACCTGCTCGACGCCTTCCAGGCGCGACTCTTCACCAACCTCGACGAAGCGGCGCAGGCAGCCGAGCGCGGCTTCGGCGGCCGCTTTGCCGAAACCGCAGCGATCGCCCACGGCTACTGGCTGGCGATCGCCGCCGAGTACGGCGAGCAGCGCAGCCAGGAGGAGGCGCGGGCGACCGATCGCGACTTCACCGCTCTCGCGGCGGCCGCGGCGGGCAATGACCGGGCTCGCTTCGAAGCTGCCCGCAAGCGGGCCGAAGCCGACCTCGAGGGCTTCACTGCGGCGCCGCTGACGCCCGACGAGGAGGTCAACCGGGCGAGCCAGCTGACCCGCTTCCTCGACCTCGTGCCAAAGGAGTACGACAAGGGAACCAGCGACGGGCGGGTGACGATCCCGTTCGAGGTGCAGGAGGCGGTCGCCTTCATGGACGGCGTCGAAGCCGCCTTCTCCGACCTCGAGCCGGTTCTGCTCGATCGCGACCCGGCGGCGGTCGAGCGGATCAAGTCCGCCTACGCGGAATTGCGCACGGACGTCGACGACGCCCAGCAGAGTGTCTCGGTCGCCCCCCAGGAGGAGCTCGACGCGGCGCGCGAGAAGGCCGCCGACACCTTCGAGCGGATCGCGCCGAAGGAGTGGACCGAGCCGAGCGAAGACGCCGACTACGAACTCGTCGACATCTCCCTCGACCAGCTGGAAGCAGCGGCCGGCGCCGGCCGCTACCAGGAGGCCGAGCAGGCGCGGCTCGCCGCCTACGGATTCTTCGAGTTCGGGCCGGAGCTGAAGCTGCGGGCCTTCGACCCGCAGCTCGCGCTCGAAATCGAGGGGTTGATCTGGTACGGCGCAAACGGAGACTCGGGGTTGGCCACCCTGGTCGCCCGCGACGCGCCGCTGGGCGAGGTCCGCGAGACGCGCCTCGACCTCGACGAAAAATTGCACGACGCCCGAGCGCTGACCGGCGACGGAGCCAGCGCGATGACGGCGATCACCAACTCGGCGCTGATCGTCTTCCGCGAGGGGCTCGAGGCGATCCTGATCCTCGCCGCGATCACCGCCAGCATGATCGGCCCGCGGGCGCCGTTGCGGCGGCCGATCTACCGGGGCGCCCTGCTCGCCCTGCCGGCCAGCATGGTGATGTTCGTCCTCGCCCTGCTCCTGCTCGACTCGCTCTCGCAGTACGGCGAGAAACTCGAGGCGGCGGTCGGGGTCGTCGCGATCGGCGTCCTCTTGCTGGTCATGAACTGGTTCTTCCACCGCGTCTACTGGACCGAGTGGATCAAGGGGCACCGCGACCGCGGCAAGGCGCTGACCGGCGCCGCCCTCGCCGCCGGAGCGGGAGCTGCAACCGTCGCCGGCCTCTACACGCTCGGCTTCACCAGCGTCTTCCGAGAGGGCTTCGAGACCGTCCTCTTCCTGCAGGCGCTGCAACTCAGCTCCGGCACCGGCGTCGTTCTGGCGGGCGTCACCCTGGGCCTGATCTTGACCGGGATCGTCGGCGCCGTCACCTTCGCCCTCGAGCGCAAGCTTCCCTATAAGAAGATGCTGGTCGCGACGGGGGTGCTGATCGCGCTGGTGCTGGTGGTCCTCGTCGGCAACACGGCGCGGACGATGCAGGGTGTCGGCTGGCTGCCGATCCATCCGATCGACGTCGACCTGCCGCTGTGGATGGGAACCTGGCTGGGCGTCTATCCCACGGTCGAGACGCTGGCCGCGCAGGCGCTCGCCTTCTGCTTCGTGATCGGCAGCTACTTCGCCGCCGAGTGGATGCGCAAGCGCGACCTGCGCCGCGCGATCGCGGCCTACGAGGAGGAAATGCGCCGCAGCGACGACGAAGGGGCACAGGCTGGAGACTCCTGGCGCGACGGTGCTGCGGCCGGCGACAGCGGCGCAATAGGGTCGGAGGACGATGCCGACCAGGCTCCGGCCCACAGCCTCTCTCGCCACTGACGCGGTCCTCGTCGGCGACCCAGGGCGCGCCCTACTGCTCGCCCAGGAGCTGCTCGAGCAACCGAAGATGAGCAACCACTCGCGTGGCCTGTGGGGGTACTCGGGCCAGACGCCGGCGGGCCAGACGCTGACGATCCAGTCGACCGGGATGGGCGGGCCAAGCGCAGCGTTGGTGCTGGGCGAGCTCGGGGACCTGGGCGTTCGGCGCGCAGTGCGGGTCGGCACCTGCGCCGGCTTCGAGAAGTCGCTCGGGCTGGGCGAGATCGTCGTCGTCGAGACGGCGATCGCGGCAGGTGGCAGTGCGACGGCGCTCGGCGTCGCCCCCGGCGAGGCGGTGGCACCCGACGGGCAGCTGACCGAGCGGCTGGCGGAAGCGCCGGAAGGATTCCGGCGGACCACGGTCGCCAGCTTCGATGCCCACCCGGGAGATCAGACGCCACCGCCGGGCGTCGCCGTCGTCGACATGCAGACCGCGCCGCTGCTCGCCAGGGCTCGCACGCTCGGAATCGATGCGGCGGCGATCCTGATCGTCGCCGAGAAGGCCGGCGAAGGGCATCTGGAGAGGGAGCAGCTCGAGACGTTCGAGAAGCGAGCCGGACTCGCTGCCTCTCTCGTACTCTCAACCTAAAGTCGAGGGTTAGTCTTGGACCGCGGCGCGCCTGTCGGCGGCGATCTGACGGCGAATATCGCCGAGGTCTCGCGAAACGCGGTCGACCTGATCCTCGACCTCTTCGAGCCGCTGCGAAAGCGAGCGCAAGCGGCGCTCGAGACGTTCGACGTCGCCGGCGGAGGGAAGGTTGAGCGCGCTCATCGCCGCCTGCTGGGCCTCGAGCGCCTTCTCGCGGGCACCGAACGCGGCCGCGACCGCGTTCTCGAGAACGTTGCTGTCGAGCAGAACCTGGGCGAGCTCGCCGATCGCCTGCTCGCTGCGAGCCCGCAGCCCGTCCTGATCCTCGTAGTCCATTGACAGCAGCTTAACCGGCGCATCCGGCCGAGGTGAAATCCTCCTGCGCTCAGCATGGGATCAACGTTGATTAAGGGCTTGTTGGGGGCAGTGACGGCTCGTTGCGAAGCCCGGGGCAAGCAAGTAGCTTGGGCTGGCGTTTCGCGCCGGGAGAGAGCACACGGGCTGCCCTACGGGAACAGCAGGGACGCAGACGCGGTCTGATGAGACACAAGCTTGCACTGATCATGGCCTTGGCCAGCTTTGGCGTCGTCACGGCGCTCGGCGTCGGCTTCGCCGGGGCGGAGCAGCTCAGCGACGCGGAAGCGACGGATCCGAGCGCCCTCTCCGCGACCGCCTGCGCCAACGGGCTCGACGACGACGGCGATGGCGCAGCCGACCTGGAAGATGCCGGCTGCAGCGCGCCGTCCGACCTCAGCGAGGAGTCGGAAGCAGCCGGCGCCCCGACGGCGGGCAGCGACATCGAAGCGACGGAAGAGGCGCCCGCGCAACCGACCGAAGGCGGTTTCGAGGCGGGCACCACGATTGAAGGCGGGGGCAGTGTCCACCGCAACGAGACGATCGGCGACGCCAGCGGCGGCACCGGCAACAGCGGCGGCGTGGCCACCGCACCCAGCGCAACCGGTGGCGCCCAGCTCGCGGACACGGACAGCGGCGGCGTGCAGTACGGCAGCGGCGGCACCCCCACCGGCACCAACCCGACGGCGACGATCGCGCTCTTCGGCCCGGCGCCGATCGGAGTCCCCAACTTCGTCATCGACTCCTTCGAGATCCCGCCCTTCCTGCTGCCGATCTACCAGGCCTGCGGAACCGAGTACGGGATCCCCTGGCAGGTGCTGGCCTCGATCAACAAAATCGAGACCGGCTTCGGCACCAACATGGGGCCCTCCAGCGCCGGTGCGCTGGGCTGGATGCAGTTCCTCCCCTCCAGCTGGGAAGCCTTCGGGCTCGACGCCAACGGCGATGGGCGCAAGGACCCCTACAACCCCGTCGACGCAATCTGCGCCGCGGCCAACTACCTCGACCTCAGCGGCGGCTCGGAGAACCTCTACGACGCGATCTTCGCCTACAACCATGCCGACTGGTACGTGCAGGAGGTACTCGCCTACGCCCGCGCCTACGGCAAGCTGCCGTCCGACCTGGTCGGCTCGCTGACCGGGCTGACCGAGGGCGCCCACTTCCCGGTCGCCGCCGACGCCCGCTACGCCGACGACCTTGCGGCCCGCGAAGCACTGAGCCGGGGAGCGGCGGGCACCGACGACGCCTACGGCGAAGCGGCCGACGTGATCTCTTCCTCGCCGACACCGCGCGGGATCAACATCTTCGCAGCCGAGGGCGCCCCGGTCGTCGCGGTCAACGACGGCGTGATCGAGAAGATGGGCAGCTCCGAGCAGCTCGGGCGCTTCGTCGTCCTGCGCGATGCCTACGGCAACCGCTTCACCTACGCCGAGCTGGGCGAGATCGTCCGCAAGGACCGCACCGTGGTGATGCCGACCGGCGAGGAGAAGCGGGTGCCGATCGACAGCGAGAACCTGCGACCGCGCCTGCGGGCCCTGCCCGAGCGGGTGGACGAGGAGCAGCTCGACGCTACCGAGAGTGAAGTCGACAACGTCACCCGGGAAGACGGAACTCTAAAGGTTGGATCGAGGGTTATAGCTGGGACCGTGCTCGGCCGCGTCGCCGCCGCCGGGGACGGAGTCGACTCGCATCTCAACTTCTCCATCCGCCCGGCCGGCCGGGGGGCGCCGCAGATCGACCCAAAGCCGATCCTCGACGGCTGGAAGCTGCTCGAGGCGACGGCCATCTACCGCGCCCAGGGCAAGAGCCCGTTCGCGGCGAAACTGGGCGGTGCCGGCGTCCTGCTCCTCTCCAAGGAGGCGCTGCAGCGGCGCATCCTCGCCGACGAACAGATCGAAGTTTCCGAATGCGACCGGGTCGAAATCCGCGGCGGACAGATCGACCGGCGCCTGCTCGCGACCCTCGCCTTCCTCTCCGAGCACGGCTTCGACTTGACGATCACATCGATGCTCTGCGGGCGGCATGGCAGCATCACCACCAGCGGCAACATCTCCAACCACTCCTTCGGCAATGCGGCTGACATCGCGGCGATCGACGGGACGCCGGTGCTCGGCCACCAGGGACCCGGCTCGATCACCGAATCGCTGCTGCGAACGGTGATGCGCCTGCAGGGGACCCTGGTCCCGGACGAGCTGATCTCGCTGCAGGAACTCGGCGGGCCGAGCTTCGCGATGGCCGACCATGCCGATCACGTCCATATCGGCTACAGCCCCCTAGGCGGCAGCGGGGGCGAGGCGCGCTTCATCGAACTGCTCAAACCGGACCAGTGGAAGCGCCTGGTTGACCGCCTCGGCGAGATCGACAACCCCGACGTGCAGGTCGCCCCCTCGGAGTACTCGCTGCCAGCGCAGCAGGGCAACGGCGAGGCCGGCGGCAAGCAGCCGAGATAATCGCCCCCTGACGCTATTCGGATTCGCCCAGCTCGACTTCGCCGGCACGCTCGACGTGACCGACGGCCGCTACGTATTGCGCGACGGCAGCGAGGAGAGGGTCCTCGTGCTCGAAACGCTCGGCGCCCCCGCCCCGGCCCGCCGGCGCCGGCGCCGGGCACGCGAGGCCGAGGCAGACACCATCCCGGCACCGCTTCCCCTCGCTCGCGCGACCACGGTGCGTGCCTTCGCCCCGTTCGCCGATGCCGACGAGGGGAGCCGCTGGCTGGAGGAGGTAGCCGGGGCAGAGGAGTCGGTGGACGCGCTGCTCGAGGAAGGTGTCGGCGCCCTCAACCGTGCGCTTCACGCACACGCCGTGGCGAGCGGCGACCCCGCCCCACAAGCGCTCAGCGCTCGCAGAGCCGTCGCCGCACGCATCGGCTACGGCAGCGGCGAGCAGGTGGCCAGCGGCGAATTCAGCGCCGCCCGCGAGGTTGACGTGCACGCCGGCGGGGCGTCGCGCCGCCGGCAACGCGCCGAGGAGCTGCGCCCACAGGAGCGCATCGCCGCCGTGCTGGGAGGCCGTGAACAGTTCGACGCCTGCGAGACGCTCCTCCTACGCGCCCGCGCCGACCTCGACGCCGGTCGGGAGCGTGAGGCGGCCCTGCAGCTCCGCGTCGGCCTGGAGGCGCTTCTGACCGAGCTCAAGGGAGCCCTCACCGACCCCGGACATGAGGAGGACATGGCGGCACTCACGGCTCATCGCCACGAGGTCGGCGAGCTGGCGAACCAGGCCCTTCGCGGCGATCTCAAACCCACCCAGCTCGACACTCTGCACGAGCTGCTCGCCATCTGCGAGCGCGTCCTGCGACGTCGCCGCGTCCTCAAAGGCTGAGCCGGCGAGCCACCACCGCATCGAGCAGGGAATCAGCCAGCTCGTGCGCTTCTGCGAGCTCAATACCGTCAAGGGAGGGCACGCCGATGACCGTGAGGCCGGCGGCACGGGCAGCAGCCACCCCGGTGGGAGAGTCCTCCAGCGCGATGACGGCCGGGCCGGCCTTGACGCCGAGACGCCGGCAGGCCTCCAGGTAGGGATCGGGCGCCGGCTTCGGCGCAGCCACTTCGTGGGCGCTGAGGATGACGTCGAAATGCTCAGTCAGCCCGACGATCTCCAGCGAGCGCCGCACGAAGCGGAGCGGGGAGTTGGAGACAAGACCGAGCGGTGTACCGCGGCGAGCAAGCGCTTGGAGCAAGTCGCGAGCTCCCACCATCGCCTCCACTCCGTGCTCGAGCTCGGCGACGACGAGCTCGTTCAGCTCCTCGATCAGCTCGGCGGCGCGCCCCGGCTCGCCGAGGCGCCGCTCGAGGATTCCCCCGGCGATCTCGGCCGAGGTGCCGACCAGCTCGTGCTTGTGCGCCGGGGTGAACCCGAGCCCGCGCCTCGCGAAGAGGTCCTGCTCGGCCCGGGTCCAGACCGACTCGGTGTCGAGCAGCAGGCCGTCGTTGTCGAAGATCACGGCGTCGGGCAGCCTCCCCACGGCGCCGGCACTCGGCTCGGTCACGCGAGCGCAGCCAGCATCGCGGACAGCTCGGCGTCGATCTCGCCTTCCAGCTTCAGCGTCGCGTCGTCGTCGTAGGGCGTCGGCCCCTTGGTGACGATCGCCAGCCGGCCGCCATTTTCCAGGGTAACGCCGGGCAAAGCCGCGACCGGGTGGACGACGAGCGAGCTGCCGACGCAGAGCATCAGCTCTGCCCGAGCGGCAAGCTCCTGCGCCTGGGCGATCGCCCGCGTGGGGAGCATCTCGCCGAACAGGACCACATCGGGCTTGACCGCCCCCTCACATGCATCGCAGACAGCGATCCCCCTCTCGTCGAAGAGGGCCTCGACCTCTCCGATCCCGTATGAGGCCGAGCACTCGCGGCACGTCGAGGTCTCGATCGAGCCGTGCACCTCGACCACGTTCCGCGAGCCCGCCGCGCGGTGCAGGCGGTCGATGTTCTGCGTGATCACACCGTCCAGCAGGCCGCGGCGCTCCAGCTCGGCCAACGCCTCGTGACCGGCGTTTGGCTCCTTGTCGCCCAGCGAGTGGAAGCGAGGACGGTAGTAGGACCAAAACCGGGCCGGATCGCGCTCGAAGACGTCGATGTGGGCGACCTCCATCGGGTCGACATTCGCCCAGATCCCGGTCTCCGGCGTGCGGAAGTCGGGGATCCCGGAGGGCACCGAGATCCCCGCCCCCGTCAGCGCCACAGTGCACCTCGACTCCTGAATCAATCCAGCGAGTCGCTCAACCTCCGCCGACGGGACGAAATCCGC
>DATDAQ010000097.1:0-6861 GCA_036525295.1 Solirubrobacterales bacterium
CCCCCCCCCCCCCCCCCCCCTCCCCCCAACCCACCCCGCCCCAAGGCACCACCCCTGCTATCTTTCTGCGTCGGCCCACTGGGCCGAAAGTTGGTGCCTGCCGTCCAACTCCTGGGATGTGCAGGAGTCCTGCAGTCGATACGAGACCCGGAGCGATGAAGGTCAGAGCTTCTGTAAAGCCGATGTGCGAAAAGTGCAAGATCATCCGCCGCAACGGCGCGGTCTTGGTGATCTGCCAGAACCCGCGACACAAGCAGCGCCAGGGCTAGGGGCGCGGGGCAGATGGCACGTATCGCAGGAGTCAACATCCCGGTCGGCAAGCGCGTCGAAATCGGGCTCACCTACATCTTCGGGATCGGTCGCTCGACGGCTCAGAAGATCCTCGAGCAGACCAAGGTCGACCCCAACACGATGGTCAAAGACCTCACCGAGGACGAGGTGATGCGCCTGCGCGAGGCGGTCGAGCAACTCGAGGTCGAGGGCGACCTGCGTCGCGAGCGCTCCCAGAACGTCAAACGCTTGATGGAGATCGGCGCCTACCGCGGCCTGCGCCACCGCCGCGGGCTCCCGGTCCGCGGCCAGCGGACGAAGACCAACGCGCGCGGCCGCAAGGGCCCGCGCCGGATGAGCGTCGCCGGCAAGCGCAAGGCGCCGACGGCAAAGTAGGGACAGCAGATGGCCGCACCGAAAAAACCCGCCAAAGGGCGCTCCCGGCGCCGCGTCAAGAAGAATGTCACCTACGGGCAGGCGCACATCAAGACTTCCTTCAACAACACGATCGTCACGCTCACCGACACCGAAGGCAACGTGATTGCCTGGGAGTCGGCCGGGTCGGCCGGGTTCAAAGGCTCGCGCAAGTCGACACCCTTCGCCGCCCAGGTGACGGCCGACGCCGCCGCCAAGAAGGGCATGGAACACGGCCTCGAGAAGGTCGAGGTCTTCGCCAAGGGCGCCGGTTCGGGCCGTGAGACGGCGATCCGCTCGCTGCAGGCGGCGGGCCTCGACGTGACCACGGTCAAGGACGTATCGCCCCAGGCCCACAACGGCTGCCGGCCGAAGAAGCGGCGGAGGGTGTAGGCGAAATGGCTCGCGATACCGCTCCCCAGTGCAAGCAGTGCCGCCGTGAGGGTCAGAAGCTCTTCCTCAAGGGCGAGCGCTGCTTCACCGACAAGTGTGGGGTCGAGCGCCGCTCCTATCCGCCCGGCGAGCATGGCCGCGGCCGGATGCGCCAGTCCGAGTATCGGGTGCAGCTGCGCGAGAAGCAGAAGACGCGCCGCTACTACCAGGTGCTGGAGAAACAGTTCCGCGCCTACTACGACAAGGCTTCGCGCCAGGAGGGCGTCACCGGCGAGAACCTCCTGCGCCTGCTCGAGTCTCGCTTCGACAACGTGCTGGTCCGCCTCGGCTTCGCCGCTTCGCGGCGCCAGGCCCGCCAGCTGATCCGCCATGGCCACTGGCTTATCAACGGCCGCCGTGTCGACATTCCCTCCTACCAAGTTCGACCCGAAGACGTGATCTCGATCAAGTCGAGCTCTACCGCCGGCGACACCATTCGCAAGGCGACTGAGCTCGTCTCGACCGTGCCGGCCTGGCTCCAGGCCGATCACGATTCCCTTACCGCCAAGGTCCTGCGCTACCCCGAGCGCGCGGAGATCTCGGCTCCGGTCCAGGAGCAGCTGATCGTCGAGCTGTACTCCAAGTAACCCGGAAGACCCCGTTTCTGAACACGCATACGCAAGGAACTCATGACCACTGACTTCCAGGTACCCCGCATCACCTCGGAGAAGGTTGACGATCGCCGAGGCACTTTCACGATCGAGCCCCTCGACAAGGGCTTTGGCTACACCTTTGGCAACGGCCTCCGCCGCGTCCTGCTCTCCTCCCTGGGCGGCGCGGCGATCACGAGCGTCCGCATCGAGGGCGTCGCGCACGAGTTCTCAACCGTGCCCGGCGTCAAGGAGGACGTCACCGACATCGTCCTCAATCTCAAGGATCTCGTCGTCCGCATGCACACCGATGCCGACGAGGTCGAGGCACCGCTGGTGGCCACCGGTCCCGGCGAGGTGAAGGCGAAGGACATCGATCTGCCCTCCGGCGTCGAGATCCTCAACCCCGAGGCGCCGATCGCGACGCTCGAGAAGAAAACCAAGCTGGAGGTCTACCTCACTATCGGCCGCGGCCGCGGTTACTCGCCGGCCGAGGAGAACAAGTCCGACGAGCAGCCGATCGGCGTGATCCCGATCGACTCGATCTTCTCGCCGATCCGGCGCGCCTCCTACTCGGTCGCGACGGCCCGTGTCGGCCAGCGGACCGATTTCGACAAGCTCACGCTCGAGCTGGAGACCGACGGCTCGATCGAGCCGGGTGCCGCTCTGCGCGAGGCTTCCGAGATCCTGATCAAGAGCCTGGCGATCTTCACCGATGCCGACCGGGTCGAAGAGTTGACCGCGCGCGAACCGGTTCCGACTCGCGCGCCGGACGTCATCCCGGGCCCGTCCGGAGACGGCGCCGCCAGCAACAACGGCCTCGACGAGATCCTGATCGAGGAGCTCGAGCTCGGCGTTCGCTCCTACAACTGCCTGAAGAGGGCGGGAGTGCAGACGGTGGGCGACCTGGTGCGCAAG
Organism: Solirubrobacterales bacterium; assembly: GCA_036525295.1. Taxonomy (GTDB): domain Bacteria; phylum Actinomycetota; class Thermoleophilia; order Solirubrobacterales; family 70-9; genus VRUE01. The sequence goes on from DATDAQ010000097.1 coordinate 2,625, forward strand.
ACGCGTTCCGAGCTGAACGCGATCCCCAACTTCGGACAGAAGTCAATCGAGGAAGTGATCGAGACCCTTCACGGCCGCGGTCTCGACCTTCAGGGAGACTGAGCGGGGAGCTGAGAACGCACCATGCGCCACCGCAAGAAGCGAAACAAGCTGAGTCGCGACGCGGCGCATCGCGAGTCCCTGCTCTCGAACCTCTGCAAGCAGCTGATCGACCACGAGCGGATCAAGACCAGCCAGGCCAAGGCCAAGGCGGTCAAGCCGGAGGTCGAGCAGCTGATCACGCTCGCCAAGCGGGGCGACCTGCACGCCCGGCGGCAGGCGCTGGCGACGCTGCACAACGACAAGTTCATCGTGCACAAGCTGTTTGAGGAGGTCGCGCCGCGGTATACGGAGCGGCCGGGTGGGTACACCCGCATTGTCAAGTTGGGCCCGAGGAAGTCGGACTCGACTGAAATGGTCTTCCTCGAGCTGGTTTAGGGCCGGGAGTCGCGGGGGACCACCCGCCCTGACAAATCGCGAGCTAATTAGCTCGCGATTTTGAGTATCCGCCTGTTCGCGTGGTCCCCCGCGACTCCTGACGCTGATCGACGCTCGCTGAGATCAGCTGTACGAAACGGATTCCAGGTACAAACCGTGGGGTGGGGCTGTGTCGCCCGCTGAGGTGCGGGGCGCACCTTTGAGGAGAAGCTGGAAGTCGTCGAGGGAGCGACGGCCTGAGGCGACTTCTAGTTGGGTGCCGACCAGGACTCGGACCATGTTTCGCATGAAGGCGTCGGCGGTGATGTAGAAGGTGGTGATGTCGCCTTCGCTGGTCCAGCTTGCGGCGAGGATGTCTCTCTCGAAGCGGACGTGGTCGGTTTGGGTGGGGGTGAAGGCTGTGAAGTCGTGGGTGTCGATCAGGGCCTCGGCGCATGAGTCGAGGGCATCGCGGTCTAGCTTGTGTGGCCACCAGAGGGCGCGGCCCTGCTCGAAGGGGTTGGAGCCGGAGCGGGCCAGGATTCGGTAGCGGTAGGTGCGGGAGAGGGCGTCGCGGCGGGCGTCGAAGCCATCTGCCGTTGGGGCCGCGGACGTGACCGCGATGTCGCGTGGGCCGAGGCCGTTCAGCCTCCGTGCCAGGTCCGACGGCACATCGGCCGCGGTCTCGAAGCTTGCAACCTGCCCGATGGCGTGCACACCGGTGTCGGTGCGACCTGCCACGGTCAGCTCAACCGGCTCCCGCAGTACCGTCGCCAGCGCCGCCTCCAGCTCTCCCTGCACGGTCCGCAGCCCGGGCTGCTTCGCCCAGCCACGAAAGCTCGAGCCGTCGTATTCGATGTCGAGGCGGACCGTGGTCACTTGCCGAGCAAGCTCAGCAGGCCGGATTCGTCGAGGATCTCGGTCTCGTATTTCTCGGCTTTGGCCAGCTTGGAGCCGGGGTTCTCACCGGCGACGACGTAGTCGGTTTTTTTCGAGACCGAGTTGACGACCTTTCCGCCCGCAGCCTTGATCAGTGCCCCGGCCTCCTCGCGGGTCAGCTCGGGGAGGGTTCCGGTCAGGACGAGAGTCTTGCCTTCGAGAGGTCCGCCGGCTTCGCGCCGTTCGGAGGAGTCCTGTTCCAGTCGCAGCCCCTTTTCGCGCAGCTTCTCGATCAACGCCCAGGTCGGCTCGTCGGCCAGCGACTCGGCGATCTGGACGGCCATGATCGGCCCCACGCCCTCTACCTCCTCGATTTGCTCGGGGTCGGCGGTGTGCAGCGCGTCGATCGAGCCGAAGTGGTCGGCCAGCGCCTCCGCGGTGACGTAGCCGATGCCGGGCAGGCCGAGGGCGAACAGGACGCGTTTGAAGGGGCGCGAGCGCGAGGAGGCGATCGCCGCGATTAGATTGCGAGCCGAGACCTCTCCGTACCCCTCTAGCTCGGCAAGGCGCTCTTCGCCGAGGTCGTAGATGTCTCCGACATCCTCGATCAGGCCTTCGTCGAGGAACCTCATCGCGGTCTTCTCCCCGAAGCCGTCGATGTCCATCGTGCCGCGGCTGGCGAAGTGCTTGACCTTCTGGAATGCCTGCCCGGGGCAGTTCCGCTTGTTCGGGCAGATCGAGAAGACGGCTTCCGGTGCCTTTTCCACGGGAGTACCGCATGCTGGGCATTCCTTCGGAGGCTCAACGGGGCGCGTGTTGGGGGGGCGGTGCTGCACCATCGGTGCCACCACCTGGGGGATCACGTCTCCCGCGCGCATGACCACGACCTTGTCGCCGATCCGGACGTCCTTGCGGGCGAGGTCCTCCTCGTTATGCAGTGTTGCCGTGGAGACCGTTACGCCCCCGACGTGGACCGGATCGAGCGTCGCGAAGGGCACCAGGTGGCCGGTGCGACCCACGTTCCAAACGACCTTGCGCAGCGTCGTCGTCGCGGTCGTCGGTGGAAACTTCCAGGCGATCGCCCAGCGTGGCTCGCGACCGACAACTCCCAGCTCACGCCAGAGGGCACGCTCGTCGATCTTGACCACGACCCCGTCGATCTCGTAGTCGAGCGTTTCCCGCTGCTCTTCCCAATTACGACAGCGCTCGACTACCGACTCGACGCCGGAATGGTGATCGGTACCGGGGTTCACCTTGAAGCCCCGCTGGCGCAGCCAGTCCACCTCGTCCATGTGCGTGGGGAGGTCCAGGTCGCGAGTGGCCGCGATTCCGTACCACCAGGTCGAGAGCGGCCGTTCGGCCGCTGCCTGGGGGTCCAGCTGGCGGATGGAGCCGGCCGCCGCGTTGCGGGGGTTGGCGAAGGCCGGCTCGCCGGCTTCGGCTCGCCGCTCGTTGATCTCCTTGAAGACCGAGATCGGCAAATAGGCCTCGCCGCGTACTTCCAGGAGGGCCGGGGCATTGTCGATGCCGGGAGGGATCCCCTCGACGCTGAGGAGGTTGCGCGTCACGTCCTCGCCGTTTTTGCCGTCTCCGCGGGTTGCGCCGCGAGCGAGGCGACCGTCCTCATAGGTCAGGGAGATCGCCAGGCCGTCGATCTTTGGCTCGCTCGTGTAGCTGAACTCGGCGGCGCTAATGTCGAGTCGCTTCAGGTGGTTGCGGATCCGCGTCTCCCAGGCCCTCAGCTCATCCTCGTTGCGCGCGTTGGCGAGCGACAGCATCGGCTCGGCATGTTCCACTTCGAGGAGGCCCTGGCTGGGTGGGGCGCCAACCCGCTGGGTTGGCGAGTCGGGGGTGCGCAGCTCGGGGTGCTCCGACTCGATCGCGCGCAGCTCGTCCAGGAGCGCGTCGTAGGCGTCGTCGCCGATCTCGGGGTCGTCGTGGACGTAGTACCGGCTGTTGTGGTGTTCGATCTCGCGCCGCAGCTCCGCGGCACGCTCCCTGAACCCCCGCGCGCTCACACCGACGTAGGAGCGCTCGCAGCCAGCATCTCGTCGAAGCCCCAGCCACGCAGCTTCTCGAGGCCGCCGTGGTCGGTGAGGTCGAAATGGATCGGCGTGACCGAGATCCGCTTTTGCGCGACGGCGTTGAGGTCGGTGCCCTCGATCTCCTCGTAGCCGGGCTGCCAGCCGTAGATCTCGTAGTGACGCCTGTCGCCCTCCTCGCCGACCAGCTTCAGCTCGTCGTTGTAGATCCGTTTGCCGAGCTTGGTCACCTCGACGCCCTGCGGTTCGCCCGCGGGGCAGTTGACGTTGATCAGCGTCGCCTCGGGGACGGGTACGTCGATCAGGCTGCGCACCAGCTCGGCGGCAAACGACGCCACGGCACCGAAGTCGAAGCGTCCGCTGACGTAGCCCATGCCGCCCCCTGAGGACTGCTGGGAGAAGGCCACCGCCGGAATGCCGAGCACGATTCCCTCGAAGGCCGCGGCCACAGTGCCCGAGTAGGTGATGTCATCGCCGAGGTTGGCACCGTGGTTGATTCCGGAAAAGATCAGGTCGGGCCGGTGGCCGACCAGGCCCAGCTCGGCGAAGCGGACGCAGTCGACCGGGGTGCCGTCGGTGGCATAGCCGACGTCGCCGTCGCCGAACTCGACTTCCTCGACGCTCAGCGGTGAGCGTGTCGTGATGCTGCGCGCGGTCGCACTGCGGTTCGAGTCGGGTGCGATCACGTCGACCTCGACGCCGTCGATCTCGCGCAGGGCACGTCGCGCGGCCTGCAGGCCGGGGGCGGTGATCCCGTCGTCGTTTGTGAGGAGGACTCGCATGAACGTCGATTCTAGGCGTCAGGGCGGGGCACCACTCGGTCTGACAAATCGCGAGCTAATTAGCTCGCGATTTTGAGT
>DATDAQ010000098.1:0-18966 GCA_036525295.1 Solirubrobacterales bacterium
ATCTCGATCGCGTCGTCGAACGCCTCCGCGTCGCGCAACGTCGCCACCTCCCCCAGCGCCTTGAGGCGGAGCTGCGAGTTGCGGTTGCGCTGCACGCAGGTGAGCAGGAAGCGGCGGCGCAGCTCCTTGGTGCGCTCGCCCTGCAGCATCGCCCGCGCCCGCCGCCAGCCCTGCGGGTTGACCCGGGCCCCGGCCAGCGCCGCCCAGGCGTGCTGCTCGGGGTAATCGAGGTTCTCGACCGCGATCCGCCAGATCTCCCGTTCGAGGACCTGCATGCGGTTCTCCTCGACGTCGGAGACGGGGACGATCCGCCGCTCGACCCGCACGCGCCGCCCGCGCGAGCGCCGCACAGGCCCGACGACGATCGCGCCGCCGCGGTAGACCTCGCGGTCGAGCAGGCTGTGCAGGGTGACGATCGTCTCGTCGTGGGTGGTCGCCGGGTGGACGAAGTCGATCACCAGGCCCGCCTCCTTGCCCGGCGCGCGCCGGGTCACGCGGCCGACCCGCTGCTGGTAGATCCGCCGCGAGGCGGTCGGCGCCAGGTGCATGCAGATCGTCGCCCGCGGCGAGGTCCAGCCCTCGGCCAGCAGCATCGCGTTGCAGAGCACGTCGACCTCGCCGCGCTCGAAGCCGGCGAGGATCTCCGCCAGTTCGCGCTTCGGCGTCTCGCCGGAGACGGCGCGGGCGGCGATGCCGGCGTTCTGCAGCGCCCGAGCGACGTTCTTCGCGTGCTGGACGCCGGCCGTGTAGAGGACGCCCGGCATCCCGGCGAAGCGCGTCTTGTAGAGATCGGCGATCGCCACGTTGAACGGCTCCTGGTCCAGCAGCGCGGCCAGCTCCTCCTGGTCGAAGTCCTGGTCGACCTCGCCTTTTCGCAGCGGCACCTTGGCGATCGTCCGCACCCCCGGCCCGGGCGGGATCCGCATGCAGCGCAGCGGCGAGATCACGCCGCGCCGCGCCGCCTGGATCAGGTCGAAGCGGGAGGTCTGGGTCGGGAAGAGGTCGGTGACGTGGCGGGCGATCAGGGCGCCGGTGGCGGTCATCCCGATGAAGACCGGGCCGACCCAGGCGCGGATGCAAGCGCTCGTTTTCTCGCCCAGCGCTGTGTGCGCCTCGTCGCAGATCACGATCGAGTAGGCGTCGGAGATCTTCTTGTGGTTGCGCACGAACCACTGGTAGGTCTCCACGGTGACCGGGCCGTCGGGGTCGTCGCGACCGTCGAGCAGTGGCGGGCGCAGGCGCTCCTTGTAGCCGCGGTCGGAGATCTCGCCGATGAACTGGTCGACGAGATTGCGCCGGTGGGTGAGGATCAGCACCCCGCCGGTGCGCGAGGCGTCGATGAAGCCGACCGCGGCGACCGTCTTGCCGGCACCGGTCGCGTGCTCGAACCAGAAGCGCCGCTCGGCGCCCGGGTCCTCCGGCGCCTCCTCGATCGTCTCCTCCTCGTCGTCGGCCGGCGCCTCCTCCCAGTCCTGCGGCTCCTCGTCGGGGGCGAGCTCCTCGTCCTCCAGGGTGGCCTCGCCGTCGACCTCGTCGCCGTCTTCCTCTGTGTCTGTGGTCGGCGCCGGCTCCTTCGCGGCCGTCTCGGCCACCCCGTTGCCGTTGGCCTCGTCGGCGATCGCGACCTGCTGCTCGGCCATCAGCTCGGTCAGCGTGCCCGAGAGAGCGTCGACCTGGTGCGGGTTCAGCTCCGCGCCGTCGCGCAGCTTCGGCGGTTCGTCGGCAAGCAGGCGCTCCAGCCCGAGCAGCAGGGAGAAGTCGCGCCGCCACTGGATCGACGGGTCCTCCGCCCCCGCGTCGAGCTCCTTCAGGGCGGCATCGAGCGCGCGTCGTCGTGCCGTCCCGGGCGCGAGCGCCTCCGGCCCCTCGCCGTCGAGCAGGAAGGGCTCGCGGACGAACTTCGCCGCCCGATCGATATCGGCGCTAGAGGGAACTGCCGCTGAAGCGGCAACTTCGCTGGTCTTGGCCATGAAGGCTTTCGGGTCCGTCCCCACCGAACAAGGCAAGTGGCGGGGTAACTAGGAAGAGTGGCCGCGAGGTCTGGTTACGTCCCCCCGGCGCTCTCAGCGGTTTGCTTCGCAGATCGCGAACCGAACGTCCGTATTGTAATCAAGGAATTGACGAGTGCGGGACGACAGCTTGCGATTTGCTTCGCGGTGGCCGTGGCAGCCGCGATCGCGGCAGGGGGTTGCGGCTCCTCCGAGACGGGCGGCAAGCCCCCCGATTACGCCAAGGCGTTGGCCGGAGCGCCGGCACCGCTGGCCGCACTGCACAGCCAGGAAGGCGAGTTGCTTACGGGCGGTCTCGACGCGTTCGAGCGGCGCATCGAGGCGCTCCACGGCTACCCCGTGGTCGCCAACGTCTGGGCCTCCTGGTGCGGGCCCTGCCGCCTCGAGTTTCCGGCTTTTCAGCGGGCCTCGGCGGCCTATGGCAAGCGCGTCGCGTTCCTCGGCGTCGACAGCCAGGACTCGGAAGAGCACGCGAGGAGCTTCCTCGAGGAGACGCCGGTCCCCTATCCCAGCTACATCGACTCCGACGAGGCGATCGCCAACGAGCTCGGCGCGTTCGGCCTGCCGGCGACCGCCTTCTACGACCGCGAGGGGGAGCTGGCCTACCTCGACCTGAAGCCCTACCTCGAGGTTGAGGAACTGCGGGCCGACATCGAGCGCTACGCGCTCGGTGCGCAGGGCGAAAGCGGATAATCGAGCAATGGACTTCTTCGTCGTCCTCGCCCTGATCGGAGTCGGCCTGCTGCTGGGCGAGTTGCTGCTGCCGACCGGCGGGGTGCTGGCCGTGCTCGGCGCCGCCGGACTGGTGGCCGGCGGCGTGGTCGCGCTCACCTCCGACGCCGGCAACGCCGACTTCATCGGCCCGGCCCTGATCGCCCTCGGCATTCTCTCGCTCGTCACCTTCTTCGTCATCGCCCGCAAGGTGGTCGAGGCACACCGCGACGAGCCCGTGCGCACCGGCTCGGAGGAGCTCGTCGGCTCGCTCGCCGAGGCGCGCAGCACGCTCGACCCCGAGGGCCAGGTCTGGATCGAGGGCGCGCTCTGGCGGGCGCGCGTGGGCGACGGCGATGGGCCGGTCCGTCTTGGGGATAGAGTCCGGGTCGACGCGGTCGAGGGGCTGACCCTTGTCGTCCGTCCCGCGCCGCCCACCGGTCAAGCCGAGGAAGGAGCAAACTGATGGAAGTCCTGCTCGGAGTGCTGGTCGTCCTGGCGATCTTCGTCCTGATCGCCCTCGGCGCCTCGGTCAAGATCCTGCGCGAGTACGAACGCGGCGTAATCTTCCGCCTCGGCCGCCTGATCGCGACCAAGGGCCCCGGCCTGATCCTGCTGATCCCCTTCGTCGACCGCATGGTCAAGGTCGACCTGCGCACGGTGACGCTCAACATCCCGCCGCAGGAGGTGATCACCCGCGACAACGTCCCCTCGAGCGTCAACGCCGTCGCCTACTTCCGCGTGGTCGACTCCAACCGGGCGATCGTCGAGGTCGAGAACTTCCTCCTGGCGACTTCGCAGATCGCGCAGACGGCGCTGCGCTCGGTGCTCGGCAAGGCCGAGCTCGACCAGTTGCTCTCCGAGCGCGAGCGGCTCAACGAGGAGCTGCAGAAGATCATCGACGAGTCGACCGAGCCGTGGGGCGTGAAGGTGACCGCGGTCGAGATCAAGGACGTCGAGATTCCCGAGCAGATGCAGCGGGCGATGGCGCGACAGGCTGAGGCCGAGCGAGAGCGGCGGGCGAAGATCATCAACTCCGAGGGCGAGTACCAGGCCGCGCAGAAGCTCACCGACGCGGCCGACATCATCAGCACCAACCCCGCCTCGCTGCAGCTGCGCTACCTGCAGACCCTGCTGGAGATCGGCAGCAACCAGAACACGACGATCGTCTTCCCGCTGCCGATGGACGTGATCGAGCCGTTCCTGCGTGCCGCCGGGGGCGAGGGGCCTTCCCAGCCGCCCGCCAGTTGAGCGCGCCCGAGCTCCGCATCGACCAGCTCACCGGGCTGCCGGCGATCCTGGCGCCAGGCCGGGCGGATCGTCCCGACAGCTTCCAGACGAGGGCGAGCGAGCCGAAGGGGCCGGATAACTGCCCCTTCTGCGAGGGGCGGGAGGATCGCACTCCGCCGGAGGTCTACGCGACGCGGGGGGAGGGTGGAGGGGCGGACACGCCGGGTTGGACGACGCGGGTGGTGCCGAACCTCTACCCGGCGCTGGGCGAGGGGGCGGGCCCTGGTGCGGCGGCGACCGGCGGCGAGGCGGGCGCCTTCGCGAGCGCCGGAGACCCGCTGCTGCAGTCGCGTCGCGCCGGCGAGCCCGACCTCTTCGCCTCGCGGCCGGCCACCGGCGTCCACGAGGTGATCGTCAACGCGCCGCGGCACGCCACCGCGATGGCCGAGCTGGACGAGACCCAGGTCGCGGCCGCGGTCGAGACCTGGCGCGAGCGGATGCGCGCCCACGGCGAGGCCGCCTACGTGCAGCTGATCGTCAACGAGGGCGGCGGGGCCGGGGCGTCCCTGGAGCACACCCATGCCCAGCTCTACGCGCTCGACTTCGTCCCGGCCGCCGTCGCGCGAGAGCGCGAGCGGGCCGGCGCCTACGCGGAACGGACCGCGGGGGGCAGCTTGCTCAGCGACATCCTGGTCGAGGAGGTGCGCCGCAAGGAGCGCCTCGTGGCGATCGACGAGGAGGCGGCGCTGATCTGCCCCTGGGCCTCGCGCTCCCCCTTCGAGCTGCGGGTGCTGCCGCGCACCGCGACGGCGAGCTTCGCCGAGGACACGACGGGCACCGCGATGATCCACACCGCCCTGCGCCTGCTGGCGAAGCGCTTCGACGGTCCGCCCGAGCTCAACCTCTGGGTCCGCACCGCGCCGCGCGGGACCGACCATTTCCACTGGCACGTCGACATCGCCCCCCGGCTCAGCATCAAGGCGTCCTTCGAGTTCGCCACCGGCGTCGACATCGACACCTACTCGCCGGAGCGGGCCGCGGCGGACCTGAGAGAGTGCCTCTGATGCCGCCCAACCCGAGGCCGATCCCGCGCTTCATCGCCGACACGACCCAGGAGGGAATCCCGCACGGGCGCTTCGCCGAGCGGCTGACCGAGGCGTTCCGGGAGGCGTGCAAGCGGGTCGAGGACCTTCCGCAGGGCGTCGAGCCACCGGCCGAGCTCGACTGGTTCCCCGAGCGGGCCTGGGGCGGGCGCGTGTGGGTGCCCTGCACGGCGCGGGTCGACGGGCCCGAGGGCGCGCTGGAGCTCTTCGGCCACGTCTCCTACGTCCAGTCCGAGGAGGGCGAGCCGTCCGACTTCCGGGCCGAGGCCGACTTCACCGACGTCCTCGCCGAGGACAACCCGGACTGGAGGATCGACCTCAACGACGAGGTGATCGGCCGCTGGCGGGGCGAGAACGGCCGCGCCGGCGCGGTCACCCTCGTCTGGGGCCGCCCCCTGGTCGGGGGCGCGGTTGCCGCCACGGCGGAACTGGAGCTGGAGACCGTCGACCAGGAGATCGTCTCCAACGACCGCTTCACCCTCATAGCCCTCGACGCCCTAGAGGGCTACGGCGACGACGTCTTCATGCAGGTCAAGCTCTGGAGCCGCCGCGCGGTCGAGCTGGCCTCGGAGAGCCTCTACGCCTAGCTGTCCGGGATCACGTCCCGAGCGCCTCAAGCCACCATCTGTCGAGATCAGTCCCAAAGCAGATCGACCATATTCGCTCCGCAAAACGGTGTGCCAATAGCATCAGGGATCCCGCTCGCAAAACAACACCGACGACAAAAGATTCCGCCGTGCAGGCCGCTAGCTTGCAGACGATGGCAGGGGAGTTCGAGAAATTGGCCTATGAAGCAGCGCTTCGCGGCCTCGACAAGCAGGAGGGCCTGCTCGAAGAGCTGCGGACCCGGACTGGAGTCCTACTGGCCGCCTCCTCGCTCGCGGCATCGTTCCTTGGACAACAGGCATTTCAGAACCCAAGCCCTCGAGGGCTGGCGATTACCGCTCTTATCGCGTTCGTCGTCTCGATCGCCGCAAGCGTCTTCATCCTGCTGCCAAAGAAGAATCTGATCTTTGCCGAGGCCGGTGCCGGCCTGTACGAGGGCCTCTACGCATTTCGCGACGACATGCCCGAGGTCTATCGCCGTCTCGCCTACGACCTAGACCTGTTCTGGGATTCCAACGACACGAAAATAAAGTGGCTGACCCGTGCCTACACAGTCGCTGCTACCGCCCTCGTAGTCGAGATTCTTTCGCTGGCCGCCCTATTGGGCGATAACATCTTCTAGGCGATGGCAGAAGCACCAAAGCCTCAAACCGGTAGCGGTGGAACTCCACCGCCCCCCCCTCCGCCAACTCCGGGCCTCGGCCGCCCCGAGACTCGCGGCGGCTGATCCGGGTCAGGTGGAGGTCTTCGCCGCTCCGCTACCGTGTTGGCCATGAAGTCCATCCCGGGGGTGAGCAAGCGGTCCAAAAACGCCGCGGCGGAGGCGGTCCGGCTGCACCGATTGCGCGAGGACGCGCAACGCCCCATGAGCGTGAACCTAGCTGAGGGCATTGCGCTGAGTCACAAGTTGATGCGATTCACTGGCTCTGCCCGCCTCCATTGACCGAGCCGGCTTTCGATCAACTTCTGCGCCGGCTCTCTGAGGCAGAGGTTCTCGGCATCAAAGTCTCCGTTTGCTCCCTAGAGGACCTGAGAGCGATGAAGCAAGCAGCAGGAAGAACGCGCGATCAGGCCGACCTCGAGGACCTCGATGCGGCGGGCCATTAGCTCTACGATGAGCCAAACCGGCCCCGATAGCTCAGCTGGATAGAGCGACTCCCTCCTAAGCGAAGCGGAGGAGTCGCGTTTTCGCCTTCTGGAGAGCCGAATATCCCGAACAGCTCACTGTGGCGGATTCATTTGATTACCGTCGATTTGGGCAGCGAGAATCACTCGCTGCCCAATCCCGTCCGCACCGCCCATTCCTCCGCTACCTTGTTTCCGATGGCTTCCCGCAACCTGATCGACCAAGCCGGAAAGGCGCTGGCTGAGGCTGCCGGCAGTGGCTCCAAGGTCATTCTCTTCGGCTCCCACGCTCGCGGCGACGAGCGCCCGGATAGCGATGTCGACTTCCTCGTGATCGAGCCCGTCGTGGAGGATCGATTTGAGGAGTGGAGACGCCTTCGCCAGGCGCTTAGCGACATCCACCTGCCGATGGACATCGTCGTCCTCGATGAAGGTCTCGCCGCTCGACGCGCAAAGGTGCCTGGAACGATGGTCTACCACGCGATGCGCGACGGGCAGGTCTTTGCCCACGCCTGAGCAAATCGAGGTCGCTGAGCTGCTCGCGCGTCATGCGAAGGGTGACCTGACGGTCGCCGAAAAGATTGCCCCTGATCCTGAGGTGGAAGACGGCCCGGTTGGCTTCCATGCCCAGCAGGCTGTGGAGAAGGCGTTGAAGGTCGCACTCACCTTGAACGGCGTGGACTTTCCGAAAACGCACGACCTCGACTATCTGACGACGCTGGCAGACAGCCACTTGATCGCGTTGGACTCAGCCCTCAGGTCGGCAAGCTGGCTCACTCCATGGGCCGCTGAGTTCCGATACGACGACGCCCCAATCGACACCCTGAATCGCGAGCGGGCGATCGAAACGGCTGAAGCTGCCGTGCTTTGGTGTCAGGAGTTGATTGCAAATGCTGGGGCAGCCGGAGATTTGCGAGACAATCCCTCATCCGGCCCCGATAGCTCAGCTGGATAGAGCGACTCCCTCCTAAGGAGTAGGCCGCTGGTTCGAATCCAGCTCGGGGCATTAGCAGCGTTTTTCTATAGCTAATTGGGTATACGCTATATTTTTCCATAGAAATGAGGCGTCCTCGTGCCCTTTCTCCCCTCGCCGTGGAAGCAGCCAGGCTGCTTGGCGCCAGTATCCGGCTCGAGCGGCGCCGACGGCGCTGGACCGTTGCGGAGCTGGCTGAGCGGGTCGGTGTCACCGAAGCGACGATGCTGAAGGTGGAAGGTGGCGATCCCGGCGTGCGGCTCGGCATCGCCTTCGAGGCGGCGGCGCTCACCGGCGTCCCGCTCTTCGACGAGGACCGCTCGCGCAGGGCACTGGAGACCGCGCGGGTCGAGGACCGGCTGGCGGTGCTGCCGCAGCGGGTGCGCCAGCCGCTCGAGGCCGACGATGACTTCTGAGCCCAAGGAGGCTTTCGTCTGGGCCTGGCTGCCCGGAGCCGAGGATCCGGTGGTGGCCGGTCGCCTCAACCTCGTCGGCAACCTCGTCGCCTTCACCTATGGGCGCAGCTACCTGGAACGCAAGAAGCGGATCGCGTTGTATCTGCCCGAGCTGCCACTGCGCCGCGGGCAGATCATGCCGCTGGTCGGAACGATCGCCGGCTGCATCGCCGACGCCGGCCCTGACGCCTGGGGACAGCGGGTGATCCTCAACCACCGGATCGGCCGCGACGCCGAGGACACCGGGGATCTCTCCCAGCTCACCTACCTGCTCGAATCCGGCTCCGACCGGATCGGCGCACTGGACTTCCAGGCCTCCGCGACGGAGTACACCCCCCGCTCGCGAGGCGAGGCCCAGCTCTCGGAGCTCGCCTCGCTGGCCGAGTCCGCGCAGAAGGTGGAGGAAGGGGTTCCGCTCTCACCGGCCCTCGACGAGGCGCTGCTCCACGGCAGCTCGATCGGTGGCGCCCGGCCCAAGGTTCTGCTGGGCGACGGCGAGCGTCGCCTGATCGCGAAGTTCAGCTCGACCACCGACACCTTCCCGATCGTCAAGGCCGAGTTCGTCGCCATGGAACTCGCCCGCCGCACCGGGATCGAGACGGCCCCCGTCGAACTCACCGAAGCACTCGGCAAGCAGGTGTTGCTGGTGGAGCGCTTCGACCGGCCGGCATCGGGCGCTCGCCGTGCGCTGATTTCGGCGCTGACGATCCTCGGCCTTGACGAGTGGGGTGGCAGGTATGCGAGCTACGAGGCCCTCGCCGACGAGATCCGCGGGCGGTTCACCGAGCCAGGGGCGACCCTGCGTGAGCTCTTCTCCCGCCTCACCTTCAACGTCCTCTCCGGCAACACCGACGACCACGCCCGCAATCACTCCGCATTCTGGGACGGCACCGAGCTGATGCTCACCCCCGCCTACGACATCTGCCCCCTTCCCCGAACCGGCGGCGAGGCGTCACAGGCGATGGCTATCGGCCGCGACGGATACCGGCTGAGTCAGGTCGTCGCCTGCATCGCCCGCGCTTCCACCTATCTGCTGACCGAGGAGGAGGCGCGCGAGATCGTCGACAGCCAGATCGAGACGATCGAACAGGAGTGGGACGACGTCTGCGAGCTGGCGCGGCTCAGCGAGGTCGACCGCCGCCGCCTCTGGCGCAGCGCCTTCCTCAACCCCTATGCCATCGAGGGCTACTGGGCCTAGATGGTTGATGCCACGACCATCTAGCGGTAGAGGACGATGTAGAAGGGCTCTTTTGCGCTGGTGCCTTCACTGAAGGTCTGCACTTCCACCTGGGGGGCCACGCAGGCGGAGCCGCCGTTGACCTTGGCGTAGGCGGTGATTTCGCCGTCGAAGTTGTTCTCCGCGGTCACCTGGGCGCCGCGGGGGCTGAAGCCCGGGACGCTCACGCAGTAGACGCCGGGACTTTTCTGGGTGACGTTCCCTTCGGCGATCCCCTTCGAGAACGCGGAGTCGACTTTCCCTTCCGCGTTGACTCGGGCGAAGGCGACCGGGTTGGCCGACTCGGCGCTGGTGGCGAAGTCGGCTTTCGCCGCACTCGGGACCTGGCCCAGGCTCGACTCGTCGACCTTCTCGCCGGTGACGGCACCGTTGGTCAGCTTGCTCGTGGTCACGGCGCCTTCGGCGAGCTTCTCGCCGCTGACCGCACCGTTGGCCAGCTTGGCCCCGCTCACCGCCCCGTTGGCGATCTTGCCCTGCTTCACGGCGAGCGCCTTTATCTTCGGCGCGATCACGGCGTTCTTGCGCAGCTTTTCGGCAGTGACGGCGCCGGGGCGCAGCTCGGGCTCCCCCACCGACTTCCGCGGAAGCTGGCTGGCGGCGTAGGCGCCGGCGCCGCTGAGCGCCACGAACAGCGCCAGGGTGGAGACGACATTCGCGTAGGTGAGCTTCGGCCGGCGGCGCATCGCTGCCCTCACCCCCGCGCCTTGCAGACGCGGTTGACCGTGCTGGTCACCTTTACCCCGCCCTCGAAGCCGAAGCTCGTGCGGATCAGCGGGAAGGTGGCGAGGCCGAAGCCGTCGGGGGCCGGGCAGCCCGCGCTGAGGAAGCTGCGCTGCTTGCCACCAACGGTGAAGCGGCGATCGAGGGTCATCGAGATCCCGGTCACGTAGCCCCATTCGCCGGTGACGCGGGGCAGGGACGTTTCGAGGATCGTGCCGAAGGTCCCCCCGGAGCTCTTGATGAAGAAGGGCAGCACGTATGAGGTGGGTACGGGATCGGTCCCGTAGATGTGGGCGAAGATCGCTGGCCGCCCGCCCAGCTTGCCGTTGAAGGCGAGCACCTTTCCGTTGGACGGGAAGGGCGACTGCTCCGGCAGCCTCACGTTGGCCGAGAAGGTGCCGTCGCCGACGAGCGCCGGGGCGCAGGCCGCCATCGCTTCGCTGGTCGTCGAGGGGTCGATGTGGCCGATCCGGCAGCGTGGCAGGCCGTGCGAGGAGAGGTGGCCGTGACGATTGATGGCGATCGTCAGCTTCTCCAGCTGCGGCGGAGGGCTCGACGCTTTCGAGCCGATCCGGCCCGAAACGCTGACCGAGACCGGAGCAGTGCCGTGGCGCGGAAGCTTCTTCGGCAGGAGCCTGCCGTCCACCGAGACGCGAACCCCGTGCTCTTCCTTGACCTCGGCCGAGGCGAGGGGCGAGAGCAGGGCGGCCGAGCCGGCCAGGGCGGCAACGATTACGCCACGTAGTGTCCCCATTCCGCTCGTCCCTTTCCTGAAGCCCTGCTTCGCGTCAGGTCGATTCGCGAGCGCTTTCCGACCCGCAGCGTTCCAGTTTCACTCTACTCAACAGCCGCGGACCCGGGTTGTTCCGCCCGCGTACCAAAGTCGCTTTCGGTCAGTCGCCGAGCTCGGCGCGAAAAGCGGCCAGCTCGGCGCGCAACTCGGCGACCTCGCGCTCGAGACGGGTGAGCCGGTCCTCGGCGGGTGTCATCCGCGCAGGGTCCGCGGCGGCGGACGCCGCGGACGGCTCGCCTCCCTCGAAGTTGTCCCGCAGCTGTTCGGATCCCGCCGGAGAACCGCCGAGCAACTGCTCGTAGCGGTCCTCCTTCTGCCCCGGACGGCGCTCGTGGCGGGCCGCGTGACCGCCGTCGACGAGGCGCTCGAGGGTGGCCTGAACCGCGGTGAGATCGGCGAAGTCGTGCAGGCGCTGGCCGCGCTGCTTGAGCTCACCCGGGGTCTGCGGGCCGCGCAGCATCAAGACCGCGAGGAGGGACACCTCGGCGTCGTCGAGGCCGAAGGCGTCGTCGAGCAGGTGCCGGTACTTGCGGGCCCGGCTGCCGGCGCCGCTGGCGAGGCGGGTCCAACCGCGCAGGGCGAGCCGGCGCAGCGCCTCGACCACGGTCGCCTCGTCGTAGTCGACCACCGGGTCGCGGTTGGTCGACTGGTTGCAGGCGATCCGCAGGGCGTTGAGCGAGAGTGGGTACGCGTCGGGCGTGGTGTGCTGCTTCTCGACCAGGCAGCCGAGCACGCGGATCTCCACGGCGTCGGGCTCCACGCTCAGTCGCGGTCGGGACGGTCGGGGTAGATCTCGTCGATGGTGAGGAGGGCACGGTAGGGGGCGCCGGCAGCGGCTTCGATCTTCTCGCCTCCTCCTGCCAGCCGGTCGACGACGCCGACGACGCCGACCACCTCGAGGTCCTGCTCGGCGATCCGCTCGATCGCCCCGGCGGTCGAGCCGCCTGTGGTCACCGTGTCCTCGACCACGAGGCAGCGGGCGCCCGGCTCGACCGGGCCCTCGACCCAGCGCTGCAGGCCGTGCTGCTTGCGCTCACCGCGGACGAAGAAGCCGACGAGGCCGGCGCCCGCCGGAACCGCGAGCGCCGCACACGAAGGCGGGATCGCCGCCGTCGCGGGCCCACCGACCGCGGTCGCCCCTGCCTCGAGGGCGGCAGCTGCGATCAGCTCGCCCGCGGCGAGGAACCCGGCCGGCCGCAGAAGCGCCCGGCGCGCGTCGACGTAGTACTGCGCCGTGGCCCCGCTCGAAAGCGTCACCTCGCCGATCACCAGCGAGTGCTCGCGCAGCTCCGCGAGAAGCGTCTCCTTGGCGGCATCGAGGTCGGGCATCCGGCGAGATCCTACGTGGGTCTGGACGAGATGTGCCAATTATGAGACGCGACTGTGAAATGAGTGAGAGGTGGTCCGAACTGCCTCATTTCAGGCTATGGTCGCGCCAGCGAAGGGGGAAGCCACGAGGTGTCCCTACCCGCGCGCCTCGGCGTCGCGGAAGCCTTCTCGCCAGCTGGAGTAGCGAGGCTGCCAGCCGAGCTCGCGCTTGGCCTTGGCGTTGGAGGCGCCGCGCAGCCGGGTCGCCATCGAGGCGGCACCGGCGCCGGCGACGAAGCGTGCGAGCCAGACCGGGACGCGGAGGGGCTTCTTCGCCCCGACCACCTCGGCGAATGCGGGTGCCCATTCCCGCATCGGGGCCGGGTCGTCGTCGACGACGTTGTAGGAACCCGGCGAGCCGCGGTCGAGCGCGGCCACCGTCGCCGAGGCGGCGTCCTCGACGTGGACGAAGGAGAAGGTCCCGGTGCCCTTGCCGACGACCGGGGCGCGGCGCTTCAGCGCGTCCTCGGTCAGCGAGCCGTCGTGGGCGTAATAGGTGCCCGGGCCGTAGAGCCACCCGTAGCGCAGGACGATGCCCTCGATTCCCTCGGCACCGAGCACTTGCTGCTCGAGGTCGGCCAGGGCGGCGGCGGCGTTCCCGAAGGGCGCGGGCGCGTCGAGGAAGAGCGGCTCCTCCTCGCTCTTGATCCAGTCGCCCTCGGGCGCGTAGAAGAAGGCGACGCTCTCGGCGATCAGGCGGCGGGCGCCGGCCGCCTTCGCGGCGGCGAGGAGGTTGCGGGTGCCTTCGCGGCGCAGTTGGTTGGTCGGCCCCAGCGGGTCGTCCTTGGCTTTGTAGTCGAGGCGCGGCGGCAGCGCCGTCAGCTCGTGGACCACAACCTCGGGCGCGACACCGCGCACGGCGATCTCCAGCGAAGTGGCGTCGAGAGCGTCGCAGACGACGGCGCTGGCGCCGGCCGCCCGGATCTCCTCCGCGCGCTCCTCCCGCCGTGTCATCCCGGTCACCTCATGTCTGGCGGCGAGCAGCTGGCGCACCAGCGGCCGGCCGATCGCCCCGCTCGCTCCCGCCACGAAGACCCTCATCGCTCCACCTCCCGGTTGGGACCCGTAGCGTACCGTTCCGACACTCGTGCCAGCCAGGCCGATACCAGGGCCCCGAATGCGATCAGCAGCGTGTCGCTCCAGCCCCGCGCCTCGCTCTTCGCTTGGCCCGTGTCGAAAGCGTGGTTGATGGCGTGGAATCCGTACCAGAGCGCCGCCAGCCAGAGCAACGGCGCCCGCCACACCGGCCGCACGACCGCGATTCCCAGGGCGACGCCAAAGGCCAGCGTGAAGGAGCCCACGTCCCCCACGTAATGGAGGTTCTCGACCCCGTAGTTGCCGATCTCGTCGAAGAACGTGCCCGGCGCCAGCAACTGCATAACCCCCAGCGCAACGTGGTAAGCGACCACGAAGGCAAGGACCGCTTTTAGAGCCCTCTCAGTCACTGAGGCGATGTGGGGCCAAGCAGATCAAGGACGCAGGGAGCGTGGCGTGCTCTGCACGCGAGCGACCGAGGACGCGGATATGCGCCGCGCCCCACATCGCCTCAGAAGACGAAGATGTCTTCGCCGAGGTTGATCCGGTTGTAGATCTCGGGCTGGTCGGCGATGAAGGTGCGGATGCAGCCGTGGCTGGCCGGGTAGTCGGGCACCGATTCGTAGCCGTGCACCGCGTAGCCGCCGTAGAAGTAGAAGGAGTAGTACATGCCGTGCGAGTTGTAGCCCGGTTCGGTGCGGATGAAGCTGAAGTGACCGGTGACGGTCGGGGTCGAGGACTTGCCGGAGGAGATCGGGTAGACGGCGACCGGCTCGTCACCCTCGGCGAAGACCAGGACC
Source organism: Solirubrobacterales bacterium (assembly GCA_036525295.1). Lineage (GTDB taxonomy): Bacteria > Actinomycetota > Thermoleophilia > Solirubrobacterales > 70-9 > VRUE01. The sequence goes on from DATDAQ010000098.1 coordinate 14,166, forward strand.
TGCTTGGAGAGCGGGGCCTCGACGTGCATCCCCGCACCCGGGTGGCGCACCTCGTATTCACCGCGGCCGGCGAATGCGCGCTTGACCAGCCCGGCGCCGGCCCGGAAGCTGCGCGTCATCCCGTTCACTTTGCGGTAGGCGAGCACGCCCCGCGCGGTCTTGCCGCCGAAGCAGCGGCCGTCGTTGGCGATGTACCCCATCTTCCGCATCGCCTTCTTGAAGCCGACGACGACGTCGCCGCACTGGCCTTCGTGCAAGGCCGGGTAGCTGACCTTCCAACTCTTGCGCACGGTGCTGTCGCCACCGAGCGCGGCGGTCGCCACATGCTTGGCGCTGACCGCATACTTGCCCCCTTCGGTGATCCGGAGCTTGGCCCGAAAGCTGCCCGCTCCGCCCTTCCCTTTCTGCACTGCCACGTTCTTGCGCTCGATCCGCTTGCCGTCGAGGTAGAAGCTGACCTCGACCCGCTGACCGGCGACGAAGGGCGTCACGGTGCCGATCGCCGGCACCGTACTCATGATCTGCGCCTTCCCCCCGTGCAGGTGCCCAATGTGGACGATCTTCACCGTCGCCCCCGGCGGCCCAGCGGGCGCTTTGGCAGGCGCCGCCGAAGCCGCTCCGGGCAACACAAGCCCCACGGCGAGGGCGATTCCGGGGATCAGTCGTCTCATCGCCGAGCATTCTGCCGTACCGGTCGGGCAGAGAACCTGACGGGCCAGAAGGGGGAGGGGCGCCCCTCGGACGGGCGGATACTCAAATCGCCGGTCTCATTAGACCGGCGATTGGACGGCCGAGGGGTGCCCCTCCCCCTTCCCCAAACTCCTCGTTCACTGCGCAAGCAGCGCAACAGAGTTGTTCAGCATGTGCAGGACGATCCCCGGCACGATCGAGCCGGTCCTCTCGTAGAGCAGACAAAGCACAAACCCAAACGCGACCAGCGGCGGCACCGCGCTGAGCCCAGTGAGGGCGTGCAGGGCGCCGAAGATCAGGCCGGCGAGCAGGGCGGCGGCGAACTTCGGCCAGCGCTCGCGCAGGCCGCCGTAGAGCATCCCGCGGAAGCAGATCTCCTCGGCGATCGGAGCCGCGATCACGATCAGGAGGATCTGCACCGGGACCGAGCCGAAGCTTTCGGCGATGTCCTCCTGTTCGGGGGCGCCGAAGATCGCCGTGTAGACGATCGCGAAGAGAAGGTAGGCGCCGACCGCGGCGAACATCCACCCCACCGCCGAGGCGCGAAAAGCCCGTATGCCCAGCCGCCGCAGCGCCTCGCGGAAGTCGGCGCCGCGGCGAGTCGCGATCGCCATCGGCACCATCGCGAAGCCCAGCGCCGTGGCTAGCTGGACGATCGCCAACGCCGTGCTCCCAAGATCTTCCCCTTCCTGGGGGCTGTCGACAAGGATCGCCGGGACTCCCATCAGGATCCCGACCCCGATCGCCAGGATCACTCCCAGGACCGCGGCCATAGGGCCCCAGTTGGAGTAGGGGAAGGCTGGCCTTGGAACCGCTGGCTTTGTGGATACCGTGGCATCCATGACGCCGGCAGTCTCACAGGTCTCGCGGTCCACCAAGACCCGGCTGCGCTTCCTCCGCCGCCTGCTGATCCTGGTCGCCTTTCTCGTCCTCGTCGCCCTGGCGCTCGCCCAGTTCACCGAGCTGAAGCGGCTGGCGACCGGGATCCTCGCCTCGACCGCGGTGCTGGCGGCGATCGTCGGCTTCGCCGCCCAGCACACGATCGGCAACATGGTCGCCGGCGTTCAGCTCGCGGTCTCCCAGCCGATCAAGATCGGCGACCTCATCTCCTTCGAAGAGGTGAACGGCCGCGTCACCGACATCACCCTCTCCTACACCTACGTCAACCCTGGTGACGGCACCTCGGTCGTGATCCCGAACCAGCTGCTGGTCGAGGGCGTCGTCCACAACCTCTCGACCGAGGACACCCAGGCCTGAGCGGGCGCCCGGCGGAAGTACCCTCTCTAGACGATGACGCAGCGCAACCGTCGACGTCAGCGGCGGCGCGGTGGCGCCGCCAGCAAGGTGCTCTTCCTCGCCGCCGGGATCGCCGTCGCGGTCGGCCTGGGCGCGGTGGCAGTGGCCTCCTGGGTGCTCGACGTCGCCGCCGAGGCGCCCTCGCTAGCCGCCTGCGAGAAGGTCGATCGCGGCGGCAACACGGCCCTCTACGCCGGAGACGGCAGCAGGCTGGGCCTCATCGACTCCGACGAGGCCCGCCAGCCGGTCGCGATCGAGCGCGTGCCCAAGCGCCTGCAGCTGGCCACGGTGGCGATCGAGGACGAGCGCTTCTACGAGCACGGCGGGATCGACTACGAGAGCATCGGGCGCGCGGCGCTGAAGAACCTGGAGGCGGGCGAGGTGGTCGAGGGCGGGTCGACGATCACCCAGCAGCTCGTGCGCAACCTCTGCATCCGCAATCCCGAGCGGGACCTCGAGCGCAAGATCGTCGAGGCGAAGCTGGCCGACGAGTACGCCAAGCGCCACTCGCGGCGGGAGATCCTCGGCCAGTACCTCAACACCGCCTCCTACGGAACTGTCGAAGGGGCGACCGCGGTCGGGGTCCAGGCCGCCTCGAAGATCTACTTCTCCAAGCCGGTCTCGGAGCTGAGCCTGGAGCAGGCGGCGCTGCTCGCCGGCCTGCCGCAGGCGCCCACGGACTACAACCCGATCCTGCACCCGGGCGAGGCCCGGCAGCGGCGCAACGCCGTGCTGACCAAGATGGCCGAGCTGGGCTACGTCGCCCCGGCGCGCGCCCGCGCGGCGCGGCGACGCGGCCTCGGCCTCGACGTCTCCGGCTCCTACTTCGCGCATCGCGAGCCCTTCTTCTTCGACTACGTCGAAGACCAGCTACTCGACCGCTACGGGGTCGACGCCGTTCGCAACGGCGGCCTCAGGGTCTACACGACGATCGACCCCCGGCTCCAGGAGGTTGGGCTCGAGGCCATGCGCTCGGCCCTCCCCTACTCCACCGACCCCTCCTCGGCGCTCGTCTCGATCGACCCGCGCGACGGCGAGATCGAGGCGATGGGCTCCAGCTCCGAGTACGACGACAGCCAGTTCAACCTCGCCGCCCAGGGCCATCGCCAGCCGGGCTCCACCTTCAAGACCTTCGTCCTGGCGACGGCGCTCAGGCAGGGTGTCGACCCCTACTCGACCTACTACACCTCCAAGCCGCTGGTCCTGGACCTGCCGCAGTGGGGGCACTGGGAGGTCCACACCGCCGACGAGGGCTACCAGGGGACGATCGACCTCCGGCAGGCGACGGTCGCCTCCGACAACACGGTCTTCGCCCAGCTCGACCTCGACGTCGGCCCGGCGCGGGTGGCCGAGACCGCGCGCGCGCTGGGGGTCGTCAGCCCGCTCGACGGGATCCCGGCCGAGGGCATCGGCGGCCTGCGGGTGGGCGTCTCGCCGCTGGAGATGGCAAGCGCCTACGCGACGCTGGCCGCCGGCGGCATCCGCCGCGACCCGGTGGCGATCCGGCGCGTCGCCTTCCCCGGTGGCCGGGTCGAGCGACCGCGGCGCGAGAAGCCGCGTCGGGTCGTCTCCGAAGCCGTCGCCTACGAGGTGACGCGGCTGCTGCACGACAACATCACCGGCGGCACCGGCACCGCCGCCTACACCGGTTGCGCGGGGCAGGCAGGCAAGACGGGGACCACCGATCGCACGACCGACGCCTGGTTCGCCGGCTACCAGCCGAACCTGGCCACGGTCGTCTGGGTCGGCTACCCGCAGTCCAACGCGATCGAAATGACCAGCGTGCACGGGATCACGGTCTACGGCGGCACCTTCCCCGCCGAGATCTGGCATGCGCTCTACGAAGGCGGCGAAGTGCCCTGCGAGGAATTCGAGGAGCCGGAGGCGTCGATCAGCTGGGCGCCCTACTTCGGCCGGTTCACGGCGTCCGCGCCGCGCAGCGGCGGCTCCGACAAAGCCGGGTCCGGAGCCGATGAGCTCGACCCCGAAGCGAGGCGGCTCGGCGAAGAAGCGACCGGGGGCTATGACCCCGACGCCTACGCCCCCGGGGCCGGGCAGGAACCGGCTCCCGTGCCGCCGCCGCCAGTGACGGGCGTGGGAGGCGGCGGTGCGGCCCCGGAAGCCGGGAGCGAATAGCTGAGCCTCGCACCGGGAGTCGCCCTCGGCCTGATGTGGGCCGGCTTCGCCGCCTATCTCGGCGTGCTCGCCTGGGCGCCACGGCTCGGGCGGCGGTTCGTCTGGACGGCGATCGTCGTGCTCCTCGCCGCCTTCGCCTGCCTGCCGCCGCTGCTCTCCCACGACGTCTACAGCTACGTCGATTACGCTCGGCTCGGGGTCCTGCACGGCCTCGACCCCTACGTCCACCCACCGACCGCGGCCCCCACCGACCCCGCCTTCGCCGAGGTCGAGTGGACCGACACGACCAGCGCATACGGCCCGCTCTTCACGCTCGCGACCTACCCCCTCGCGAAGCTGCCGGTCGATGTTGCCGTCTACGCCTTGAAGGCGGCCTCGGCCGCCGCGGTCCTCGCGATCGCGGCCCTCGTCGCCCGTCTCGCCCCTGTACGCGGGGTCGACCCCCTCCGCGCAGCAGCCTTCGTCGCCCTCAACCCCCTCGTCCTCGTCCACGTAGTAGGCGGCCCCCACAACGACGCCCTCACGGTCCTCCTGATGACCCTCGGAGTCGCCGGCGTCCTGACCGCCCGCGAGACCTCAGCCGCCGCGGCCCTCGCGGCCGCGATCGCCGTCAAGGTCTCCGCAGCCATCGTCCTCCCCTTCGCTCTCCTCTCCGCACTCCACCCGCCGACGGGCCTAA
>DATDAQ010000099.1:0-9709 GCA_036525295.1 Solirubrobacterales bacterium
CCAAAGAAGGGACGACCTTCTACAACGTCACCTTCGCCGAATGCAGCGTCGCCGGCACCTACAAACTGGTCGGCACCCTCAGGGGCTTTTACTCCAACAGCGCCTCGCAGATCGAATTCAACGCTGAAAGCACCGCCGAAGGGCTGAGGGTGGGCAGCGTGGTCGGCCCGAAAGTGACCGCGGTCGGTTCGATCGGGCTGGAAACCACGGCCGGGGGATACATCAGTACGCAATAGCGCATAGCTCATCCTTGAGGCGAGGCTCAAGGGGCGTCGTGGAATTGTGCCGCGGCGCCCTTTACTTTCCAATCTCTACCCAATGCCTGGGCGGTGGATGTAGCCGGGCAAGCGCCTACCATCCCACCATGGCAGAGGCGCTTACGACACGCTCTGATTGGCTTGCCGCCAATCCTCCCGCGCCTGAGCAGTTCTCCCAGACCCTCACGGGAGTGGCGGAGCGTGTCCTCGCCGGAGAGGACTTCCGCCATGCCGTGCGCGAGTTCCTCGACGAGTTCGCGCTGCGAGGCGACGATCGCTCGCGAGAGGAGGCCATCGCACAGCGGCCGGAGTCGACTGGGGACCTTCGCCACGACGCCTACCTCGGTGCGCTGGCCGAGCACCTCGCGGCGGTCCACGATTTGAGCAGGCCCGCGTGGTCGGTCGAGCCCGGGCGCTTCCTGGACCGCTTCTGGTTCGTCAGCGACGTGCCCGGTTTCCGCGCGGTGGCGATCGCCCAGGCGCCGGCCGCCTTTCGCCGTCGCGGCGTCTTTATCCCTGAGCGCTCCCTTCACCGCGTCTGAGGATGGATCGGAGCGAGATCATCGCTGCGCTCACCGCACTGGCCGGTGAGCTCGAGCGACGTGGTGTCGTCGCCGAGATGTACGTGGTCGGTGGCGCGGCGATCGCCCTCGCCTTCGACGAGCGACGGGCGACCCGTGACATCGATGCCGTATTCGAGCCGAAGGACGTCGTCTACGAGGCCGCCGCGATCGTAGCCGAGCGGCTGGGCCTGCCAGGGGGCTGGCTCAACGACGCCGTCAAGGGTTTTCTGGAAGGGGATGACCCCGCCGCGACGGCCGTGCTCGACCTGCCTGGGCTGCGCTGCCTCGCGGCCTCCCCGGAGACGCTGCTCGCGCTGAAGGTCCTTGCTCACCGCGTCGGCGAGGACGAGGCGGACCTGCGCCTTTTGGCCGGCGAGTTGGGCCTGGAAGCTGCCGACGAGGTGCTCGCGATCGCCGAGCGGACCTACGGCGACAGGCTCGACCCCGCCGCCCGTTTCTTCGTCGAGCAGGTCTTCAGCTCCGAATAGCTCTAACCCGATTTGCTCGCCGTTACCCCCAGAGCGTGCTCGCCGCCCTGGGGGCGGCGCTCGTCGTCTTGCCCGCTAGCCCGCGGGCCAATCATCATCAATGCTCTTAGACTTCGCCGTGTTCAGTACGATCTCTTTGTCAAGTAAAGTACAATCCCTAAACTACCTTGAAAAATACCTTGATATGGGAACGATGTCAGAGCACCGCGAGCGAATAGTCGAGGGTCAGGTGGAGGCGCGCCTGCGCACCCATGGGGCCGTTCTGGTCACCGGGCCGAAGGCGGTCGGTAAGACCACCACCGCGCGCGGCTTTGCTGCCTCCGAAGTGCGCCTGGACCGGGATCGGGCTTCGCTCACGGCAGCCCAGACGGATCCCGGTCTCGTGCTCGACGGCGAGCACCCGCGGCTGATCGACGAGTACCAGCTTGCCGAGGGGATGTGGAACGCCGTGCGGGGACGCGTCGACGATCTCGGCGGCAAGGGCCTATTCCTGCTCACCGGCTCCTCCACGCCAGAGGGCGAGGAGGCCAGTCACACCGGCGCTCGCCGGATCGCCCCCGTCACGATGCGGACGATGACGCTGCTCGAGCGCGGGCTGTCCAGCGGGGCCGTCTCGATCGGTGCGCTCCTGGACGGAGTCCCTGCCCGTTCCGAGCCGCACGATTTCGGCGTCACCGAGGCGGTCGAGGCGCTGGCGGTCGGTGGGTGGCCCGACAACCTCGGGCTGACAGCGGCCGATGCCCTTGACGCCAATGCCGACTACATCGATGTGATCGTCAATGCCGACGTTCGCCGGGTCGATGGCGTCAAGCGCGACCCGGACGGGGTCCGGCGCCTGTTGGCCTCCTATGCCCGCAACGTGGCAACCGACGCGGCCCTGCGAACCATTGGCCGCGCCGCGGAGGCGCCGCTCAGCGAGGTCACCCTGCATGACTACCTGCGCACGCTCCGGCGTCTCTTCCTGATCGAGGACCAGGAGAGCTGGAAGCCCAGGCTTCGCTCGCGGGTTCGTCTAGCGGCGACGCCCAAGCGACACCTCGCCGATCCTTCCCTCGCTGTGGCGGCGCTTGGTGCCACGCCGCAGCACCTGCTCGGTCCGGAGATCGAGCTCGCCGGCCTCCTCTTCGAGTCACAGGCGATCCACGACCTGCGGGTGTACGCCCAGCCCCACCGTGGTGTGGTTCGCTTCTACCGCGACAACAAGGGGCTGGAGGTCGACGCCATCGTCGAGGCGGTCGACGGCCGCTGGATCGCGATCGAGGTCAAGCTCGGCCACCACTGGGTCGATGAGGGCGCCCGCAACCTGCTCGCCCTGCGGGACAAGCTCTCTGCCGAGGCCAACGCGGTATGCGGTGCGCTCGTCGTCGTCGTTGCCGACAGCCCGACATACACGCGCCCAGACGGCGTCGTGGTCACCTCGATCGCGTCACTGGGTCCTTGAGGTCGCAACCTGAGCTACCCCCAGAGGGCGCAGATCGGCGCTGCTGCGATCTTCTCGTCCAGCTTGAAAGCGCGTGGCCCCGAGTGGAACACGATCCCTCCCACGAAGCGCTCGCCGAGGCGGTCTCTCAGCCAGATGAGGTGTCTGGCTGCGTCGCGGCCGGGGGCTGCGTCGGCCTTCACCTCGAACGCGATCAGGTCTCGACCGCCGATCTCGGCAAGGATGTCGACCTCACGGCGCCCGTGTTCCTCGCGCAGATGGTAGAGGCGTGGGCGTGCGTGGCTGCCGGCGCACTCGGCGCGAAGCTGGGCGGCGACGAAGGTGTCGAGCAGGCGGCCAAGCAGGTCCCCGTCACGCAATACGGCGCTTGCGTCGAGACGCAGCGCCGCCGCCGGGATTGCGGGATCTACGAAGTAGCGCTTCGGGCCGAGCGAAAGGCGGCGCAGTCGATTCGAGGTCCACGCCGGCATTGTCTCGATGACGAACAGGTTGGCGAGGAGCTGCTCGTAGGCCACGGCGGTTCTGCGGTTGACCCCCGCCGCACGCAGCAGGGTGGCGTCGGAGACGATGCCGGCGGTGTTCAGGGCGTAGGCCTCGAAATAGCGGCGGAGGCGGGCCGGATCTCGCCTGGAGTCGATGCCGACCGCGTCGCGGGTCAGGAGCTGGTCCACATAGCCCTCCAGCCAGCGCGCCCTTGCGCTCGCGCTCGTCGATAGTGCGGGATCTGGAAACCCGCTTCTCAGCGCCAGCTCGACGTAGCCGCGCAGGTCGGGTGGGTCGCTGGGCACGCTCGGAGTCCCGCCGGAGGCCAACCGGTCGAGGAGCGAGCTCCCTCCTGCATTGCCGTCCAGCTCGCGAACGGTCATTCCGTACATCGGCACCCGCACGACGCGCCCTGTTCCCGGCCACGTGGCCGCCTCAAGGTCGGCCCCGACCGATCCGGTGAGAACGAAGCGGCCAGGGCGAGGATCGCGGTCGACCGCACGCTTGACCGCGCCGAGGATGGAGGGAACCTCCTGCCACTCGTCGAGAAGGGTTGACTCTTCGTACTCGCTGAGCGCAACATCGGGGTCGGCCAGGAACGCTGCGGCCTCTCGCGGGCGATCGAGGTGCGCCCGCTGTTCACTGCATTATTTCGCCAACAATAGCTACCTATTTTCGCCAGAGAGGCTCCGAATAGCTCTTGCCTGGTTTGGAGACGTTGTGAGTCCTTTGCATCTCATGCAAAATAAGTCTGGGATGAGGCGCCGACTTGCTTTTCTCGCGCTGCTTGCTGCGCTCTGCGCGACGGCCCAGGTCGGCTCGCCCGCCCAGGCTGCCGACTTGTTCGCGCTGACGATCGCGACTGACGGCACGGGCACGGGCACCGTCAAATGCGAGGTCAACGGCGGGCAGGCCGAGGCCTGCGCCGCCCAGTACCCCGAAGGCACCGACGTGGTACTGGTCCCAAGCCCGGCCTCGGGCTCTGAATTCACCGAATTCACCGGCGATTGCGGACCCAGCGACTGCGAACTGACGATGACCGAGGCTAAGTCGGTCACCGCGACCTTCGGCCTCCTCCCCCAATTCGCCCTCACGCTCAAAACCAGCGGCAACGGCTCGGGCACCGTCAAATGCGTGGTGGGAGTGGGGCCGACCGAAACCTGCAAAGCGACCTATCCCGAAGGGACCGAACTGACCCTGGTGCCCGAAGCCGCGCCCAACTCCGAATTCATCCGCTTCGCCGGTGACTGCGAAGAAGAAACGTGCGAGCTGACGATGGAAGAGGCCCACAGCGTCACGACCGTCTTCAGCCTCATTCCGCTGCCCCCGGAATACGCCTTCACGCTGAAAATCAAAGGCACCGGCTCCGGCACGGTCCTCTGCGAGGCGCAGGAAGGGCCCGAACCCTGCCAGGCCAAATACCCCGAAGAAACCGAACTGCTCCTGCATCCAAGCGCTGCCGCCGGCTCAGAATTCGCCGGCTTCTCGGGCGCCTGCAGCGGCTTCACCTGCGAAGTCACGATGGACGCCGCCAAGACCGTCACCGCGACCTTCAACCTGATCCCGCGCACCCTGTCGGTGATCAAAGCCGGCTCGGGCACCGGTACCGTCCAGTGCAAATTCAACGCCGGCTCGACCGGGGCCTGCACCAGCCCCCAGCCAAACGGCACCACGGTCGAAATCATCGCCACCGCCAACGCCGGCTCGACCTTCGCGGGCTTCAGCGACGGAACCGACTCCGCGTCCAGCTGCTCCGCCTCTCCATGCAGTTTCACGATCACCGCGAGTAGCTCGGTGACGGCGACGTTCAACCTCAAACCCACCGAATTCGCCCTGACCGTCAACAAAGAAGCTGGAACCGGCTCGGGCACCGTCAAATGCAAAGTGGGGGCCGGGTCGCCCGGGACCTGCGCGATCGAATATCCCGAAGGGACCGCCCTGACGCTGATCGCCGAAGCAAGCGCCGGCTCTGAATTCGCCGGCTTCTCAGGCGCCTGCACCGGCTTCACCTGCGAAGTCGTGATGGACGCGCCTCGCTCCATCACCGCGACCTTCAACCTGATCCCGCCCGAATTCGAGTACCTGCTCGCGATCGAGCGCCTCGGCACCGGCTCGGGCACGGTGACGAGCAACCCGGCCGGGATCGATTGCGGCGCGGACTGCTCGGAGACTTTCCTCGAAGGGACCAAAGTCACCCTCACGGCGACGCCCGCGCCGGGCTCGGTCTTCGACCACTGGACCGGCGGGGGCTGCACCGGCTCCGGCACCTGCACGACCACTATGAGCACCGGACGCATCGCCAAGGCGGTCTTCACCGCGGTCGGCCAGCGCGCTCTCGCGGTTTCGAAGGCGGGCGCCGGAAAGGGGACCGTGACGAGCTCCCCGGCAGGCATCGCTTGCGGCTCGATCTGTACGGCGGAGATGGCCGTCGGCACCAAGGTGACCCTGACCGCGACCGCCGCCACCGGCTCCAGGTTCGCCGGCTTCTCAGGCGCCTGCACAGGCGCCACCAGCTGCCGGGTGACGATGGACGAGGCCCGCGACGTCACCGCGACCTTCGAGAAGATCCCGAACGGCTGGGTGCGAGCCGCGGCCACCGCCAAGGTCAAGGCTGGCAAGGCCATGCTCAAGGTTTCCTGTGCGGGGGGAGGCGCCTGCAAGGGCAGGCTGAAGCTCCTCGCCAGGATCGGTTCGGGGGGGAAACGGGTGACGATCGGCACGACACTCTTCAGCGTCGCCGCGGATGCCTCGAGGACGCTTCGCATCGGTCTGACCCGCAAGGCCAAGCGGGCCTTGAAGCACAGGGGGAAGGGGCTGCCAACGAGGGTCGCGGGGACCGGGATCGAGGCTCGCCAGGTGCGCCTCAAGGTCGCATGACAAGTATTCTTGAGAACCTTGAAATGCCCATTCCAGAGCCATCTGTGTCTGTCTTTGTCGACATAAAGACGAGCTCTTATCCTTGACACCACGTTGAGTTTCTGGTCTACTGCCCGCAGGCTGTTTCACACGATTACGTGAGATGGCTCACACGGGAACTGGGGAGTTCACGGGAATTCAACGCCTGGGGGAGATCTACCCGATTGGGTGGTAGGGCCAGGGTGATGACGAAATGGGAGATGCCTAGGTGAGGTACCTGATCACAGGGGGGGCAGGGTTCGTCGGTTCTCATTTGACAGACGCCCTGGTTGCACGCGGGGACGAGGTGCTGGTCCTCGACGACCTCAGCACCGGCAACGCCGAGAACGTCGCCGACGCGGTCGCCTCCGGGCAGGCCCAGCTGGTCGAGGGGTCGGTCTGCGACGTCGAGCTGGTCGACGAGTGCATGGAGTGGGCCGACGCCTGCTTCCACCTCGCCTCGGCGGTCGGGGTGAAGCTGATCGTGCAGCACTCGGTCGACTCGCTGAACCGCAGCGTGCGCGGCTCCCAGGTCGTCACCGAGGGCGCCCACCGGCTCGGCCGGCGCCTCCTTTACGCCTCCACCTCGGAGATCTACGGCAAGAACGGCAGCTCCGGCCTCACTGAGCACTCCGACCGCGTGCTGGGCCCGCCCTCGACCGCGCGCTGGTCCTACTCGACCGGCAAGGCCTTCGGCGAGGCGATCGTCCTCGGCTACCACCGCGAGCGCGAAGCGGACACGGTCGTCGCCCGCCTCTTCAACGCCGTCGGCCCCCGGCAGACCGGTGCCTACGGGATGGTGCTGCCGCGCTTCGTCGTGCAGGCCCTCGAAGGGCAGGACCTGACCGTCTACGGCGACGGCAGCCAGTCCCGCTGCTTCTCGCACGTCTACGACACGACCCGGGCTCTGGTCATGCTGATGGACGAGGAGGGCGCGCGGGGCACGGCCTTCAACGTCGGGCGCTCGTCTGAGATCACGATCCTCGAACTGGCCGAAGCCGTGATCGAGCGCACCGGCTCGGACTCGGGTATCCGGATGGTCCCCTACGAGGAGGCCTACGGCGAGGGCTTCGAGGAGCTCGGCCGGCGCTGCCCCGACACCACGGCGCTGGAGCAGATGACGGGTTGGCGCTCGACCCGCGGTGTGGAGGAGGCGATCGACGACGTCGCTGCCTTCGAGCGCAAGCGCGCGGCCGCCAACGCCCTGCCCACCGCCGACGGCGAGATCGTCGAATTCAGCGAGGGCACGGCAGCCGATCCATTGGTAGACGCCTAGGCGGTGGTCGGCAGCGTGGGCCCCGAGCTCGCTTTCCTCGTGGCCATCGGCGCCACTCTGTTGCTGACTCCGCTGGCGATCCGGCTCGCCGGCCGCACCGGCTTCTACGATCACCCGGTCGGCTACAAGGGCCACGGCAGCCCGACTCCCTACCTCGGAGGCACCGCCGTGATCGGCGGCATGCTCCTCGCCGCCGCTCTCTTCGGCAGCGGCTCGAGCGCCTTCGTCCCGATCGCGATCGGGACCGTCGTCCTGCTCGGGGTGGGGACGATCGACGACCGCTACGGACTGGGGCCGTTGACTCGGCTCGCGATCGAGGTCGCGGCGGCGAGCGTCCTCTTCGCCGGCGGGATCGGCTGGGACCTCTTCGCCAGCGACGTGCTCAACCTGGGGCTGACGGTCGTCTTCGTCACTGGCGTCGTCAACGCCTTCAACCTGATGGACAACATGGACGGCGCCACCGGCACGGTCGCTGCCGTGTCCGGGGCGACGCTCGGGGTGCTCGCGCTCGCCCAGGGAAGCGCCGAGCTGGCGGCAATCGCGCTCGCCCTCTCGGGCGCCTGCCTCGGCTTCCTCCCCTTCAACCTCGCCTCGCCCTCGCGCATCTTCCTCGGCGACGGCGGCAGCATGCCGATCGGCTTCGTCGTCGCGGCGGCGATCATGGCGGTGCCCGGGACCGGGGACCTCGGCTGGGCCTTCGTCCCGGTCGCGGTGGTGCTGGTCGGGCTGCCGGCCCTGGATACTGCCCTGGTCGTCGTCTCGCGGCTGCGGCGCGGCGCCGGCGTCTTCGTCGGGGGCCGCGACCACCTGACCCACAGGCTGCGCGCGAAGCTGGGCTCGGCCCGCCGCGTGGCGCTCGTCCTGGCGGGCGCCCAGGCGGTCCTCACCGGCGCCGGCGCCGTCCTCGCCGGGAGCGACAAGTCGGTCGCCGCCTTCGCCGCGACCGTCCTCATCCTCGTCGGCGTCGCCGTGGTGGCGTTGCTGGAGTCGCCGGACTGGGCTCCCGCCCCCACGACCGAGTGGTCTGCCTGACGCATAGATCGACCATCTAGCCTGCGTCGGCAGTGATTCCACCAGCGGCCGATTCGGAGAACGGGGAGCGCCTGCGCGTCCTGCAGGTCATCGGCCGCCTCAACATGGGAGGGCCGGCTCACATTGCCGCCCTGCTCAGCGGCAGGCGGTTCGACCCGGACCGCTACGAGACCTTGCTCGTCCACGGCAGCCTCGCCCCGGGTGAGGAGTCGCTTGCCGGGCTGGCCGAGGAGGAGGGCGCGACGATGCACTTCCTCCCCCAGCTGCAGCAGCCGGTGCAGCCGCTGCGCGACGCGCAGGCGCTGGCGAAGCTGGTCCGCCTGGTGCGGGGCTTCAGGCCGCACGTCGTCCACACCCACACGGCGAAGGCGGGCGTCCTCGGGCGTCAGGCGGCCCTCGCCGTCCGCCCCCGCCCGGCGGTGGTCCACACCTACCACGGCCACGTCCTCGAGGGCTACTTCGGCGCCGCCAAGTCGCGGCTCTACCTCGAGATGGAGCGCGCCCTTGCCCGGGTCAGCGACTGCCTGATCGGGGTCAGCCAGGCGACGGTCGACGATCTCGTCCGCCTCGGTGTCGCGGCGCCCTCGAAGTTCCGAGTCCTGCCCCTCGGACTCGACCTCGATCGCCTGGCCGAGCCCCCGGGCGAGCTGCGGGCCGCCTCGCGCGCGGAGCTGGGGATCGGCGACGGGGAGATCCTTCTGGTCTTCGTCGGCCGCATCGTCCCGATCAAGCGCCTCGACCTGCTCCTCAGGGCGCTGGCGCGAGCCAGGGAGGCCGATCCGCGCCTGCGGCTGGCGGTCGTCGGCGACGGCGAGGAACGCCCGGAGCTGGAGCGCCAGGCGGCCGAGCTCGGCATCGCCGGCGACGTGCGCTTCCTCGGCTACCGCCGCGAGCTGCGCCCGGTCTTCGCCGCCGCCGACCTCGCCGTCCTCTCCTCCGACAACGAGGGCACCCCCGTTTCCCTGATCGAAGCCGCAGCGGCCGGCCTACCCGCAGTAGCGACCGACGTCGGCGGTGTGCGTGAGGTCGTCAGCAAAGACACAGGGGTCCTGGTCCCCCGCGACGACGCGACCGCCCTGGCGGGCGCGATAGTCGAGATGGCCGCCGACCCCGCCCGCCGCGACCGTTGCGGCATCGAGGCCCGGAAGCACGCAATAGAAAGTTACGGCGCCAAGCGATTGCTGAGCGACGTCGACAAGCTCTACCGCGAGCTGGTTTCAGCACGTTAGGGCCATCGGGGGTCCCTCCCCCAGGAACTCCCGCGAAGCGGCCTG
>DATDAQ010000100.1:0-4884 GCA_036525295.1 Solirubrobacterales bacterium
CCGGCGCCGCGGGTGCCGCCGGTGGCGACCGTCTGAGCGGCGGAGTCCGTGCCTCCACCCACGCCTGGCAGGCGCGAGGCGAGCCCGGCGAACGCATCGTGCGCTCGTTCGAGCAGGGAACGAGAGGGCGGGAATGCCGGCGCCAGCGCCGCCGCGATCCGCGGCGCCGCCCGGTAGGCCCGCATAGTCGACCGGCAGCGCGCGCAGGCCCGCAGGTGCTCGCGCACCGTCGCGGCATCGCCCGGGCTCGCCTCGCCGTCGCAGAAGGCCGAGAGCAGCGGCCGCAGCTCGCGGCAGCGGCTGCCGTCCTCGCTGCTGGAGAGCAGGGCGCGGAACCTGTTGCGCCCCTCGGCCAGCACCCTGTTGATCTTCGTATGGCTGAAGCCGGTTATCTCGCCGATCTCGGCGTAGGAGTAGCCGCTGGCCAGCAGGCTCAATGCCCTCAGCTCCGCCGGCTTCAGCGCCTGCAGCGCCTCGCGAGTGCGGGCGACGACCTCGCGTCGCTCAGCCTGCTCTCCGGGCCCGCCGCCCTCGGCTGGGATCGATGCCAGCGGATCCGGGGCACCCTCGCGGGAGCTGTGGAACCCAAGCATCTTTTCGCGGCTCTCGCGCACCGCCATCGCCTCGTGCCTGATCACCGTCTGGGTCCAGCGGATCAATTCCCGCGCGTCTGTCGTCGGCGCTTTGGTGAGGACGATCTCCAGGGCGCGCTGGTAGGCGTCGTCGGCGTCTTCCGCGTCGAGCGAGAAGCGCCGGGCGGTCCGTTTCAGCGAGTGCTCGTGGCGGGCGATCATCTCCACGGCGGCTCGCTTGCGGGCCGCGTCCGTTTCCGGCCGCACGGCCCCGGTCGGCTCCAGCCGCACTCCCCGCATCGCGATCGACTCCCGCTCCCTCAATTCGCTGAGCTCCCCTGCACCGGTTCAGGTCCGTAGTCCAAACATGCCAAGCGAAGGGAGCGACGGCTGTGGGTTCTCCCCCCTTCTGGACGGGTGGTCGGCCCGTAACCCGCAAATTGCATGGATACTCACCGCCGACCGCTTGCGGGGGCGGCCGATAGCATCGGACTCGATGAGCACCTGCGTTGTCACCGGCGGTGCCGGCTTTCTCGGCTCCCATCTCTGCGATTACCTGCTCGGCCAGGGCCACCGGGTGATCTGCGTCGACAACCTCGAGACCGGCTCGCTGCAGAACATCGAGCACATCCGCGACGCGGCCTTCGAGTTCCGCAACATCGACATCACCGAGCACGTCGACCTCCCCGAGGACGTCGACTTCGTCTACCACCTGGCCTCGCCGGCGAGCCCGATCGACTACCTGCGGCTGCCGCTGCACACGCTCAAAGTCGGCTCCCACGGGACCCACCACATGCTCGGGGTGGCCAAGTTCAAGCGCGCCCGCTTCCTGCTCGCCTCGACCAGCGAGGTCTATGGCGACCCCGAGGTCCATCCCCAGACCGAGGACTACTGGGGGCACGTCAACCCGATCGGCCCGCGCGGGGTCTACGACGAGGCGAAGCGCTACGCCGAGGCGCTGACGATGGCCTACCACCGCCAGCAGGGAGTCGACACCTCGATCGTCCGCATCTTCAACACCTACGGCCCGCGCATGCGCGCGCGCGACGGGCGGGCGATCCCGACCTTCATGCGCCAGGCGCTCGAGGACCGGCCGCTGACCGTCTTCGGCGAGGGCGAGCAGACCCGCAGCTTCTGCTATGTCGACGACCTGATCCGCGGCATAGTCGCCCTGGCGGAGTCCGACGCTCACTCGCCGGTCAACATCGGCAACCCGGACGAGTTCACCCTGCTCGAACTGGCCAAGAAGGTGATTGAGGTGACCGAGTCGCGCTCTGAGATCGTCTTCGAGCCGCTGCCGGTCGACGACCCCCAGCAGCGCCGCCCGGACATCGGCCGCGCCCGCGACCTGCTCGGCTGGGAGCCGGCCGTCGAGTTGCTCGACGGCCTGCGGATGACGATCGAGCGGTCGGGCGTCGACCGGCTGGCCGGGGCTTCGGACTAGGGGGTAGGCCTTTGGGTATCGACTCGGCGGACGCGCTTCGCGCTGAGTGTCCGGCGACCCAGGGGTGACCGCCCATAGGCTGGAGCGGCTGAGCTTCAGACATCTGGCCGAATCGTGTTGTCTGCTAGCTTATGCGGTGCATGGAAGCTTGGGAGAAAGCGAGAGTCGATCGACTTGAGGTCCGTGTCGACCAGCTCGAACGCAAGAACTGGGAGCGGGCGGATTTCACGTTTCGCCTGATCATGTACGGTCTCACGGCCGCCATGGTCGTGCTCAACATCGTGACGATCGCGATCGCCGCCTCACACCCCGGTCCCTGACATTGGGCGACCCGCATCTAAGCCATCCGTCCGTCACGCTTCCGTTCCCCACACGTAACATTTTGTCCGTTAGCCTTGGCTGGAGATGGAGCAGGCCAGGACCAAGTGGAACGACGATCGCCTCGACCACCTCTCGAGCCAGGTCGACTCGTTGCGTCATCACATGGACGAGCGCTTTGAACGGCAGGAAGCCCGCATCGACGCGAAATTTGCCGCGCTCGACGCAAAGTTCGATGCCCTGCAGCGAACGATGATCCTCACTCTTGGCGGCATTCTCGCCACCTTCGGCGGCGTTTTCCTCGCTGCCCAGCTTTGAGCGCTCGCCCTACCCCGCTTGCGAACGGGTTTAAGCGGGAACCGCAGAGAGCTTGTCTTCGACCAAGCCGGTCGAGGCGATGTGCCTGCTCATCCCAAGCTCCTTGGGCTCCGCGCCAAGCGCCAAAGCCACCAGCTGCGGCAGGTGCAGGACGGGGAGGCCGAGGTCGCGGTTGACGACCTTGGCCGCCTCGGGCTGCTGCATGTCGAGGTTGAGGTGGCAGAGCGGGCAGGGGGTGACGAGACAGTCGGCGCCGGCGTCGATCGCGTCGCCGACGTGGGTGCCGGCCTGGCGCAGCGAGGTGTCGCGGTTCATCGTGATCACCGGGAAGCCGCAGCACTTGCGGGCGCCGTCGTACTCGACCACCTGGCCGCCGAGGGTCTCGATCACCTTCTCCAGGTAGATGTCGCGATCGGGGAACTCGTCGTAGCCGAGCCGCTCCTTGGGGCGGACCACGTAGCAGCCGTAGAAGGGGCCGACGCGCAGGCCGCTGAGCGGCCGCGTCATCTTCTCGGCCAGGCGGTCAAGGCCGTAGTCCTCGACCAGCAGCCAGAGAAAGTTCTTGTTGGTGAAGCCGTCCTTGCCTTTCTCGTAGGAGAGGCCCTGGCCGCTCAGCACCTCGTTGACGTGAGCGCGGTACGCAGAATCGGCATCCAGCCGTTGTTGACACTCTGATTGCGCGCCCTGGCAGGTCGAGCAGATGTTCATCATCGAGAGCCCTGTCTGCTGGGCGAGGGCGAAGGTGCGGGCGTTGAGCGTGTCGGCCAGCTCCTGGTTGTGCTCGGCGATGACGCCGGCGCCGCAGCAGTTGGCGCGGTCGAGTTCGACCAGCTCGATGCCGAGCTTCTCGGCGGCGATCGCCATCGAGCCGTGCAGCTCGGGGGTGAAGCCGCGCGAGACGCAACCGGGCCAGTAGGCGACCTTGATCTGCTCGCTCATCACGACACTCCCTTCTCATCCGTCGCGGCCGCAGCCTCCGCTGTGAGGGTGGCGTCCGTGGGCTCGTCGGGCTCCGGTTCGACGTCCTCCTCGCCCCGGATGTACAGGTTGAATTCCTCGCGGTGCTCCTCGGCGTGCTTGTAGATCGCCTTCACCTCGTCCTGGGCGCCGCCCGGCAGCTTGTGGTGCGGCGCGACCCACTTGCTGCGCACCTTGCCGGTCCTCAGCGTGCGGAAGATCGTCGGCAACGCGCCGATGACTTCCTTGATCGCGCGTTTGCTGGGTTTCAGCTTGCCCTTGATGCCGAAGGCAAACGACTCTTTCGGCAGGGCCACCTCGTCGAGCGTTCCCTTCTTCTCGATGATCTGGACGAAGGCGAGCTCATGGTGGTGGCCGCTGTTGGGGTCCTCGATGCCCTCCTCGCCGGCTTTGCGGCGCAGGCGCATGATCTGATCCATCGGCGCCACCCCCTTGGGACAGGCGTCGATGCAGCTGAAGCAGTGGGTGCAGTCGTAGATCCCGTGCGGGTCGTGGGCGAGGTCGTGGAGGCGCTCCTTGGTCTCGGCGTCGCGGGGGTCCCCGACGAAGCGGTAGGCCTTGGCCAGGGCAGCTGGGCCGATGAAGTCGGGGTCGGCTTCCATCGAGAGGCAGGAGGAGACGCAGGCGCCGCACTGGATGCAGGCCATCGACTGGGTGATGTCGATCATCGACTCCGGCTCGACCACGTACTCGCGCTCGGGGGGCTCGCCGTGGGGGAGGAGCCAGGGGGTGACGCGGCGGATCTTCGCCCAGTGGGTCGACTCCATGTCGGTGACCAGGTCCTTGATCACCGGCATGTTCCCCATGGGCTCGACCACGATCGGGACATCGCCGGCGCCGTTGCCGCCACCGGCAGCGCGCGCGACCTTGTTGGCCAGCTCCTGGGCCTCGCCGATCTGGGTCTTGCAGCCGAGGCCCGACTGGCCGTTGACCTTCATCCCGCACGAGCCGCAGATCGCGGCGCGGCAGGAGCAGCGGACCGAGAGCGAGCCGTCGTCGCGGTCCTTGGCCTGCAGCAGCCCGTCGAGGACCGAGAGCGAGGGGTCGAGGTCGACCTTGAACTCCTCCCAGTAGGGCCCCTCACCGCTCTCCGGCTGGTAACGGCGGACTTTCAGCGTGTAGGAGGCCATCTCGCTAGTACTTCCTCTCTTCGGGTTCCCACTGAGTGATCGTCACCT
Source organism: Solirubrobacterales bacterium (assembly GCA_036525295.1). GTDB lineage: Bacteria > Actinomycetota > Thermoleophilia > Solirubrobacterales > 70-9 > VRUE01. Next base: position 4,809 of record DATDAQ010000100.1, read on the forward strand.
CTGAGTATGAGATCTCCGGCCCGTCGGCACCCTGCTGCAGGTCGATGTGCTTGAGCCACTCCCCGTCGTTGCGGTC
>DATDAQ010000101.1:0-36215 GCA_036525295.1 Solirubrobacterales bacterium
CGAAGGCCGGCCCGGATACCCACCCCCGACGCCCCGCGCCCAGAACTCAGCGGGACGGCTCCCATAGGATCGAAACGTGAGCCGCGACATCGACCAACTCGCGATCAACACGATTCGCACCCTCTCGATCGACGCGATCCAGAAGGCCAACTCGGGGCACCCCGGTACGCCGATGGCGCTGGCGCCGGTCGCTTACACGCTCTGGCAGCGCTTCCTGCGCTTCGACCCCGCCGACCCGATCTGGCCTGGCCGCGACCGCTTCGTGCTCTCCGCGGGCCACGCCTCGATGCTCCTCTACTCGCTGCTCCACCTCGCCGGCGTGCGGGCGGTCGACCCTGACTACGAGATTGTCGGCGACCCGGCCGTCTCACGAGAGGACATCGAAAGCTTCCGCCAGCTCGACTCGCGCGCTCCCGGCCACCCCGAGTACCGCTGGACCTCCGGCGTCGAGACGACCACCGGGCCACTCGGCCAGGGGATCGCCACCTCCGTCGGGATGGCGATCGCCGGAAAGTGGCAGGGGGCGCGTTACAACCGCCCCGGCTTCGACCTCTTCGATTTCGACGTCTACGCGATCGCCGGGGACGGCTGTCTGATGGAGGGCGTTTCCAGCGAAGCCGCCTCGATCGCCGGCCACCTCAAGCTCGACAATCTCTGTTGGGTTTACGACAACAACCACATCACGATCGACGGCAAGACCCACCTCGCCTACGACGACGACGTCGCCGCCCGTTTCATGGGCTACGGCTGGAACGTCACCCGGGTCGGCGACGCCAACGACACCGACCTGATCGCCACCGCTTTCGAGGAGTTCAGGGGTGAAGAGGGGCGCCCGACCCTGCTCGTCGTCGACAGCCACATCGGCTGGGGCTCCCCGCACAAGGTGGACACATCCGCCGCGCACGGTGAGCCGCTGGGCGAGGAGGAGGTTCGCGAGACCAAGCGCGCCTACGATTGGCCGGAGGACGCCCAGTTCCTCGTCCCCGACGGCGTGCGCGAGCACTTCGCCGCCGGCATCGGTGAGCGCGGTGGCGGCCTGCGCGCCGGCTGGCGCCGGCTGCTCGACGAGTACTCCGAAAAACACACCGACCTGGCGCTCGAGATCGAGCTGCAGCAAAAGCGCGCCCTGCCGGCAGGTTGGGACTCCGCCATCCCCAGCTTCGATCCCGACGAGAAGGGGATTGCCACCCGCAAGGCCTCCCAGCAGGTCGAGAACGCGATCGGCGAGCGCCTGCCCTGGCTGCTGGCCGGGTCCGCCGACCTCACCGACTCCACCTCCGTCCGCCTCTCCTTCGACGGAGCGGCCGACCTCGAGCCCGGCGCCTACGATGGCCGCCAGCTCCACTACGGCATCCGCGAGCACGAGGCGGCGGCGATCTCCAACGGCCTCTCGCTGTCCAAGCTGCGCCCGCTCTGGTCGACCTACCTGACCTTCTCCGACTACGCGCGGCCCGCGATCCGCCTCTCGGCGCTGATGGAGCTGCCGGTGATCCACCTCTTCACCCACGACTCGATCGGCCTCGGCGAGGACGGGCCGACCCACCAGCCGGTCGAGCATCTCGCCTCGCTGCGGGCGATCCCCGGTCTCGACGTGATCCGCCCCGCCGACGCCAACGAGGTCGCCGAGGCCTGGCGCGTCGCCCTCGACCGCACTCACCAACCGGTCGCCCTCGTCTTCACCCGTCAGAGCGTGCCGGTCCTCGACCGCTCGCGCTACGGGTCGGCCGAGGGCCTGCGCCGCGGCGGCTACGTGCTCGCCGACGCCGAGGGGGGCGAGCCGGAGGTCATCCTGATCGCCACCGGCAGCGAGGTCGCGCTGGCGCTTACGGCGCACGAAGAGCTGAGCGCCGAGGGGGTCCACTCGCGTGTCGTCAGCCTGCCCTGCTGCGAGCTGTTCGACCGCCAGGACCCCGCCTACCGCGATGAGGTGCTGCCCCCGGCCGTGACCGCGCGTGTCTCGGTCGAGGAGGCCTCGACGCTGGGCTGGGATCGCTACGTTGGGTCTGACGGCACGAAGATCGGGATGCACACCTTCGGCACCTCGGCGCCGCTTAAAGACGTCCAAACCAAGTTCGGCTTCACCGGAGACCGGGTGGCCGAGGCCGCAAAGGAGTTGCTGGCATGAAGCCCACCGAGAAGCTGCACGAGATTGGCCAGAGCCTCTGGCTCGACAACATCACCCGCACGATGCTGGCCGACGGGACCCTGCGGGGCTACATCGAGGAGCTCTCTGTCACCGGCCTCACCTCCAACCCGACGATCTTCGACAAGGCGATCTCGGGTGGCGACGCATACGACCAGCACATCATCGAGCTGAGCCAGAACGGCCACGAGCCCGAGGAGGTCTTCTTCGAGCTGGCGATCGCCGACCTGCGCGACGCGACCGACCTCTTTCGCGGCGTGCACGAACGGACCGCCGGCCTCGACGGCTTCTGCTCGCTCGAGGTCTCGCCCAAGCTCGCCGACGACACGGGCGCGACGATCGAGCAGGCCGCCCAGCTGCACTCGAAGGCGGACCGCGACAACCTCTACGTGAAGATCCCGGGCACGCCCTCGGGCCTGCCGGCGATCGAGGAGTCGATCTTCGCCGGGATCCCGATCAACGTCACCCTGCTCTTCTCGCGCGAGGACCATCTCGCCGCCGCCGACGCCTACATGAAGGGGATCGAGAGGCGGATCGAGGCGGGGCTTGACCCCGACGTCCCGTCCGTGGCCTCGATCTTCATGAGCCGCTGGGACGTCGCCGTGGCCGGTGATGTCCCGGGTGAGCTCCACAACCGGCTCGGCCTCGCGATCGGCTTTCGTGCCTACCGTGCCTACCGCGAGATGCTCGACTCCCAGCGCGTGCAACGGCTGATGAACGAGGGTGCGCGACCGCAGCGACTGCTCTGGGCGAGCACCGGGACAAAGGACCCCGACGCCTCCGACACTCTCTACATCGAGGGCTTCGCCTCACCGTTCACGGTCAACACGATGCCCGAGCCGACCCTGCACGCTTTCGCCGACCACGGCGAGGTCGGCGACCTCGTCCCGCCTGACGGCGGCGACTGCGAGGAGGTGCTCGCCGAGTTCGCCAAGGCCGGGATAGACGTCGACGCCCTGGCCGAGCGGCTCCAGCGGGAGGGCAAGGAGGCCTTCGTCAAGTCCTGGAACGACATGCTCGAGTCGATCGAGTCCAAGCGCGGAGCGCTGACCGGGTGAGCGACGCAAGCAGCCCGTTCCGGTGCGCCTTTTCCCCGAATAGGGGTGCAAAGGACCACCGGAAGTGAAGGGGCCGCGGCAGGCGCCGGTCTGGGGGGCGCTCGAGGCCCATTACGCCCAGGTCAAGGACGCGCACCTTCGCGACCTCTTCGCCGCCGATCCCAAGCGCGGCGAGCGGCTCGTCGCCGACGGCGCCGGCCTTCACCTCGACTTCTCCAAGAACCGGATCACCGACGAGACGGTGATGCTGCTCGGCCGGCTGGCGGGCGAGTGCGGGGTGGAGGAGCGCCGCGAAGCGATGTTCGCCGGCGAGCACATCAACGTCTCCGAGGACCGCGCCGTGCTGCACGTGGCGCTACGGATGCCGCGCCAGCGCTCGCTCCTCGTCGACGGCGTCGACGTTGTCAAGCAGGTGCACGAGACGCTCGACCGCATGGGTGCTTTCGCCGAGCGGGTCCGCTCGGGCGAGTGGACCGGTCACACCGGCAAGCCGATCCGCAACGTCGTCAACGTCGGCATCGGCGGCTCGGACCTCGGCCCGGTGTTGGCCTACGAGGCGCTTCGTCACTTCAGCCGCCGCGAGATGACCTTCCGCTTCGTCTCCAACGTCGACGGCACCGACTTCGCCGAGTCGACCCGCGACCTCGACCCCGAGGAGACGCTCTTCGTCATCTCCTCCAAGACCTTCACCACACTGGAGACGATGACCAACGCGCGAACCGCGCGCGAGTGGTCGCTGGCGGGGCTAGGCGGCGAGGAGGCCGCGGTCGCCAAGCACTTCGTCGCCGTCTCGACGAATGCAAATGAGGTCGCCGAGTTCGGCATCGACGTCGAGAACATGTTCGGCTTCTGGGAGTGGGTGGGAGGCCGCTACTCGATGGACTCCGCGATCGGCCTCTCGACCATGCTGGCGATCGGCCCCGCCCGCTTCGCCGAGATGCTGGCCGGCTTCCACGCCATGGACGAGCATTTCCGCGAGGCGCCGCTGGCCGAAAACCTGCCGGCGCTGATCGGGCTCCTCTCGGTCTGGTACGGCGACTTCTTCGGCGCCCAGACCTGTGGCGTCTTCCCCTACGACCAGTACCTGCATCGCTTTCCCGCCTACCTGCAGCAGTTGACGATGGAGTCCAACGGCAAGCACGTCACCCTCGACGGCGCCCATGTCGACTACGACACCGGGGCGATCTTCTGGGGTGAGCCGGGGACCAACGGCCAGCACTCCTTCTACCAGCTGATCCACCAGGGCACGCGCCTGATTCCCTGTGACTTCATCGGCTTCATGCGGAGCAACAACCCGCTGGGCAACCACCATGACCTGCTGATGTCGAACGTTTTCGCCCAGAGCGAGGCGCTCGCCTTCGGCAAAACTCCGGAGCAGGTCCGCGCCGAGGGCACGCCGGAGGAGGTGGTTCCCCACCGGGTCATGGAGGGCAACCGCCCCTCCAACACGATTCTCGCCGAGCGCCTCGACCCGCACACGCTGGGCACGCTCGTCGCCCTCTACGAGCACAGCGTCTTCACCCAGGGAGCGATTTGGGGGATCGACTCCTTCGACCAATGGGGAGTCGAGCTGGGCAAGGCCCTGGCGGTCGCGATCATCCCCGAGCTGCAGGCAGACGAGGAGCCGAAGCTCGCCCACGACAGCTCGACCAATGCGCTGATCCGCCGTTACCGCCAGGCGAGGCGCGCGGAGTAGGCCGTGTTCCTCCTCGACGCCCTCCCGCTCGCGGCGTCGCAGTCCAACTTGCTCGCCGCGCGCGAGCTGATGGCCTTCACCCTCGCCTTCCACATCGTCCTCGCCTGCATCGGCGTCGCCCTGCCGGCGATCATCCTCACCGCCAACTGGCTCGGCCTTAAGCGCGGTGATGACGATGCGATGCGGCTGGCGCGGCGCTGGTCGAAGGCGATGGCGGTGACCTTCGCCGTCGGCGCCGTCACCGGCACCGTGCTCAGCTTCGAGTTCGGCCTGCTCTGGCCCCGCTTCATGGAACGCTTCGGCGACGCCTTCGGGATCGCCTTCGCGATCGAGGGGATCTTCTTCTTCACCGAGGCGATCTTCCTCGCGATCTACATCTACGGCTGGAAGCGGCTCAGCGGCTGGGCCCACTTCTGGTCCGGCGTGCCGATGGTGATCACCGGCATCGGCGGCGCCTTCTCGGTCGTCACCGCCAACGCCTGGATGAACCAGCCACAGGGGTTCACCCTCGACGCCGGCGGCAAGGTGGTCGGCACCGACCCGCTCGAGATCCTCTTCAACCCGGCCACCGGCTACGAGGTGCCGCACATGCTCCTCGCCGCCTACATGGTGGCCGGCTTCCTCGTCGCCTCGATCTACGCGGTCGGCATGCTGCGCGGCCGGCGCGACCGCCTGCACCGTCTGGGGGTGGTGATCCCGCTGACGATCGCCTGCGTCGCCACGCCGATCCAGCTCTTCGTCGGCGACACCGCCGCCCGGGCGATCGCCGACCACCAGCCCGCCAAGTTCGCGGCGATGGAGTGCATCGAGGAAACCGGCCCCGATCAGACCGAGTACATCGGCGGGATCTGCACCGAGGACGGCGTCAAGGGCGCGATCCCGATCCCCGGCCTCGACTCGTTCCTGGTCGGCTTCAGCCGCGACACGGTGGTCACCGGGCTCGACCAGATCCCCGACAACGAGGAGCCCCCCGCCAACACCCTGCTGCACCTCTCCTTCGACGCGATGGTCGGGATCGGCACCGCGCTGGTGGGACTCGCCATCTGGTTCGGCTTCGTCTGGTGGCGCCGGCGCGAGTTGCCCGGCACGCCCTGGTTCCTGCGCGCGGTCGCGGCCTCCGGCGTCGCCTCGATCATCGCCCTCTGGTGCGGCTGGATCGTCACCGAGGTCGGCCGCCAGCCGTGGATCGTGCAGGGCTTCATGCGCACCGAGGAAGCGGTGACCGAGGCGGAGGGGATCTGGTTCGCCTTCGCCGGCGTCCTCCTCCTCTACACCGCGCTCGGAACGATCGCGATCCTCGTCCTGCGCACGCTCTCGCGCCGCTGGCGCGAGGAGGACGAGGAGACCGATGACAGCGAGACCCCCTACGGCCCCCAGGGGCCGATGGGCCTAAATCCGGAACCCGGCTCCGGAAATCGGCCCGTCGGCGGTAAGGGAGTCGCATGACGCGCGCCGACGTCGCCGCGGTGATCCTCTGGGCTGGTGCCACTCTCTACGCGGTCTTCGGCGGGGCCGATTTCGGCGCCGGCTTCTGGGACCTGATCGCGGGGGGCGCCGAGAAGGGCAAGCGGCCGCGGGCGCTGATCGAACGCTCACTGACGCCGGTCTGGGAGGCCAACCACGTCTGGCTGATCTTCATCCTCGTCGTCCTCTGGACCGCCTTCCCGGAGGCCTTCGGCGCGATCATGTCGACGCTGTACGTGCCGCTCACCCTGGCCGCCTTCGGCATCGTCCTGCGCGGGGCTGGCTTCGCCTTTCGCGAGTCGATCCGCTCGCTCGAGGCGAAGCGCGCCCTGGGCGCCGCCTTCGCCATCTCCTCCGTGCTCACCCCCTTCTTCATGGGCACCGTGGTCGGCGCGATCGCCGACGGCAACGTCCCCGTGGGGGGCGACGGCGACCCCTTCTCGAGCTGGCTCCAGCCTCTGCCTTTGTTCACGGGGGCACTCTTCGTCGCCAGCGGCGCCTACCTCGCCGCGGTCTTCCTCGTCGCCGACGCGCGCCGCTCGAGCGGCGCTGACCTGGAGGGCTACTTCGCCAGCCGGGCGCTCGCCGCGGCGCTGGTGGCGGGCGCGTTCGCCATCGCCGGCCTCTTCGTCCTCCACGCCGATACGCGCTACGTCTACGACCGCCTCACCGACGAGGCCCTGCCGCTGGTCGTCGTTTCGGCGCTCTGTGGCCTCGGCGTGCTCGTCATGCTGCTGCGCGGCGCTCGCCGCGGCTTGCGTCCGCTGGCGGTAGGTGCGGTGGTGGCCGTGGTCTGGGGCTGGGGCGTCGCCCAGTTTCCCTACCTGCTGCCGGCCTCGCTGACGATCACTGAGTCCGCCGCGCCTCCGGAGACACTTGCCGCCGTGATCGTCGTCTTCCTGATCGCCGCGGTCGTCGTCCTGCCGGCATTGGGCCTGCTCTACTGGCTCTCTCAAAAGGAGCAGCTGCTCAATGAGTAGGAGTCCATCCGAAAACCCCCCCGCGCACGCGGGGGTTCCGAATGGACTCTGAGGTGGGGGCGATCCGCGCGGTCCTCTTCGACATCGACGGCACGCTTCTGGTGACCGGGGGTGCCGGCGGCCGCGCCTGGCAACGCGCCTTCGCGGAGCTCTACGAAGTGGAAGCCAACGTTGCCGAGCACACCGACGCCGGCATGACCGACCCCGAGATCGCCGCGATCGTCTTCCGCGAGGTGATTGGCCGCGAGGGCACCCAGGAAGAGCGCTCGAAGGCGATTGGCTGCTACCTCAAACACCTGCCGGACACCGTCGCCGAGTCCGGCGGGTACCGCGTCATGCCGGGCATCGAGGAGCTGCTCGACCGCCTGATCGACGATGGCCTCCTGCTCGGTCTGGTCACCGGCAACATCGAGGCCGCCGCCCACATCAAGCTCGCCCGCGCTCACCTCAACCGCTTCTTCAGCTTCGGCGGCTACGGCTCCGACTCCGCCGACCGCACCGAGTTGACCAAGGCGGCTCTCACTCGCGGCGCCCTAGTCTCCGGCGGCACCCTCGCCGACGGCGCCTGCATAGCCGTCGGCGACACCCCCCGCGACGTCAAGGCCGGTCACGGCGCCGGGATCAAAATAGTCGGCGTAGCTACGGGCAGCTACAAAGTCGATCAGCTCAAACAAGCTGGTGCCGACTGGGCGATCCCCCAGGTCACAGACGGCTTCCCAGCCTAGCTAGCTAGATGCGCTCTCAGCCCAGAGAACAGCGAGCCTGGTAGATCGAGGTAAAGCCTGAGAGGAAGCCATTGCGCGCCGCTCGCAGGTAGAGCCGCCAGACTCGCACCCGCTCGGGACCAGCAAGGCGGATTGCCTCGTCGAGGTTGTCGTCGAGGCGCTGGGCCCAGTGGCGCAGGGTCTCGGCGTAGTCGGGTGCGAAGTCCTCGACGTGGTGGGTGACGAAGCCGGCCCGTTCGAGTGCCATCAGGTTGCGCGAGAGGTGCAAGGGGGCGGCGTCGGGGAAGACGTAGCGCTCGGAGAAGGCACCAGCCTCGGCGTCCTCGTAGCGCAGCCGCGTGATCCCGTGGTTGAGCAGACGCCCGCCCGACTCGAGTAGGCCGGCCAGGGTTTGGGCGTAGACGTCGATCTGGGAGGCGCCGACGTGCTCGACCATGCCGATACTGGCAATCGCGTCGAAGCGCTCGCCGGCGAGGTCGCGGTAATCCATGACGCGGATATCGACCCGGTCGGCGACGCCGGCCTCGTCGGCCCGCTGCCGCGCCTTCTCGGCCTGGGGAGGGGAGAGCGTGATGCCGACGACGCGGGCCCCATGCTTGGTCGCCGCCCAGAGCGGGAAGCCGCCCCAGCCGCAGCCGACATCGAGCACACGGTCGCCCTCCTTCAGCTCCAGCTTGCGGGCGACCGTCTCCAGCTTCTCTTCCTGCGCCTCCTCCAATGTCGTCGCTCCGCGCGAGAAGATCGCGCAGCTGTAGACCATCGTCGGGCCGAGGAAGAGCTCGAAGAACTCGTTGGAGACGTCGTAGTGGTGACGCACGGCGCGGGCGTCGCGCTCCTTGCTGTGGCGTCGTCCGCTGGGGCGCAGCTCGGCGCGGGGCCGCGGCGGCGGCTTGATCAGCCCGGCGGCCCGCACCGCACCCAACAGCAACGCCCGCTTGTCGGTGCCGTCGAGTGTCGGCGGCTGCCAGCCGTCCAGCAGCTCGATCACAGAGTCGATGTCGTCGACCTCGATGTCGCCGCTGACGTAGGCGCGCCCGAGACCGAGCTGCCCGGGCGCTCGCAGTGCATGGGCGGCCGCCCGCGGCGAGCGCACATAGAAGGTCGGCCCGTCGCCGCCGGTGGACGGCAACCGCGTGCCGTCCCAGAACTCGATCGCAAAAGGGCGCTTGGGGATGCGACCTTCGATCTCTTGCCGGAGCTTCGCGGTGCTTGCGAACGGCATCCCAAAACCCTACATGCGCGCTGCACGGGCTTCCGGTCTATTCCACCGTATGATCGTCGTGCGTGGCAGGTCCTCTCCCATCCGACATCCAGCCGGTCGCCAACGAGACGCGCGACCGCATCATCACCGGGCTGGTGACGCTGATCCCGTTCCTCGCGCTTGCCTTCGCCGGCTGGCAGGTCTGGGGCCAGGCGCTGCACTTGAGCGACGTCTTCCTCTTCCTCGGGATGTACTTCTTCACCGGGATCGGGATAACGGTCGGCTTCCATCGTCACCTCACCCACCGCAGCTTCAAAACGACGAAGTGGATGCACGGCCTGCTGGGGATCCTCGGGTCGGCGGCGATCGAGGGCCCGGTGATCTCCTGGGTCGCCGACCACCGCAAGCACCACGCCTTCTCCGACGAAGAAGGTGACCCGCACAGCCCTCACGTCGACCACGGCCACGGCTGGTCGGGCGCGATGCGCGGCCTCTTCCACGCCCATATGGGCTGGCTCTTCATCCACACCCAGCGCGGCAACAAGGAGCGCTTCGCGCCCGACCTGATCGAGGACCCGGTGATCAACTGGGTTGACCGCACCTTCCTGTACTGGGCGATCGGCGGCCTCCTCCTGCCCTTCGCGCTCGGCTGGGTCATCGGCGGCACCCTCTTCGCCGCCTTCACCGGCCTGCTCTGGGGCGGCCTGGTCCGCGTCTTCGTCCTGCACCACTTCACCTACAGCATCAACTCGCTCTGCCACGTCTTCGGCAAGCGCGACTACGAGACCAGCGATGAGTCGCGCAACCTGGCGCTGATCGCGATCCCGACCTTCGGCGAGGCCTGGCACAACAACCACCACGCCTTCCCGACCTCCGCCACCCACGGCCTCGGCCGCTGGCAGGTGGACGTCTCGGCGATCGTCATCGACAGTCTCGAGCGGGTCGGCCTCGCCTGGGACGTCGTGCGCGTAGCCCCCGAGCGCCTCGCCTCTAAGGCCGCCTAACCGCCGGTCGGGCCCCCTTAGGGGGATTCACTGCTCTCGTACCAGTCGACCCAGCTGCCGCAGGCATGCACGAGCGGTACGAGCCTGCGCGGCTCGTCCTTGACCGCGGCCAGTTCGCCAAGGACAGCCTTGCCCGAGTAGCCCGTCAGTCGCTGGAGTGTGCTCGAGTCGTCCGCGGTCACCGTGAACCGGACCGGCCCGCCGTCGCTGTGGACCTTCCCGGCGGGCCAGAACTGGCCGTTGCTGGCGAGGCTGATCGTGGTCGGCCGCTGGCCGTCCTGTGCGGCCTTCAGCGGCTGCCGCAGGCCCGGGGCGGAGAGGGTCAGGCCGAAGGGCGAGAAGTACTGGAGCGAGAGGAGCCAGTCGCCGGCCGGGAGTGCGAGCGTCTGCGACGCGCTCTCTCCCGTTTCCAGCTCCGCACCGGGGCTCCAGCGCCCCTTGCCGCCGATCGCGGCGCCGGGGAACAGCGAGGCCCGGCCCGGGTTTGCGGTGAGGATGCGCAGCTCCGGCGCGGCGCAATCGGCGTGTGCGGCTGGCTGGGTTCCCTCGAGCAGCACGTGGCGGTCCGTCGGCAGCGGTCCCATCCTCTTCCAGAGCAGGTATGAGGGTGTCGCGGCGACGCGCCTGAAGCCCCGCGGCGCTTCACTGTTCCAGGCGGCCCGCCCGGTGATCACGAAGGGGAAGCGCGCCAGTGTGGCCTGCGAGAAGGAGTCGAAGTCGATCGGGCTGTAGGCGTCGCCGGTGTCGAACGGCTTCTCGGGACTGGCGGAGACCTCGGCGTCGGGGAACTCGACCAGCGGCACGTGCGTGTCGGCCCCCATCAGCTCGTGGGCGGCATAGCGGTCCTGCCCCGCGTACAGGACAGGTTCCCCCTTGACGACGGGCATGAACGCCTGCAGCTCCGCGCCGTGTCCCGGCGGCCCGACCGGTGCGTCCCGCAGCACCAGCAGGCTCGAGTACACAGCCCCTGCCACGAAAGCCACCGCCAGCACCCCCCACCCAACCCGCACCAACCCCGTTGATGTCGCAGTTCCCGCCGCTATGCGGCGGTCGCTGCGACCGGAAAAGCGATCAGGTTCCCCAGCATCGCTTGCGGTCGCACTTTCTTCCGCTATGCGGCGGGAACTGCGACCGCCGAGCTCGAAGAGGAGGGGGCGGATCGCGAGGAGCATCGCCAGCGGGGCGGCGATCATCAGCGCCTTGGCCTGGGAGTACTCGCCGCTGGTGGCGAGCGCCGCCAGGTAGAGGACCGCGCAGGCAGCAAGCGCGACCGGGATGGCGAATTCCCGTCGCCGCAGCCACCAGGCGGAGCCCAGGACCACCGCGAGAACCCCGATCGTGCCCGCCAGGCCGGTCAGGTGCGCGCCTCCGGCCGCGCTGAGCCGGTAGTTGGAGGCCGGCCAGACGCCGAGGGTCTCCAGCGGCGAGACCGGCCCGTAGGTGTTGGTGCCGGCGACGCGGTTGAAGCCGTGGACGAAGGCGAAGGGCCCGACCAGCATCAGCGTCACCGTCAGGCCGCCGAGCACGACGATTGCCAGCAGCGGCTTCGGCCGCAGCAGGGTGCGGGCCAGCCTGGCCGGCCTCAGCTCGGCGCGGATCTCGGGCACCGTCGCCGCCCAGAAGACGACGATCCCGACCGGCCAGGCGAGCCCCGCGAAGCTGTAGGAGAAGAAGATCCCCCCGGCGAGCGCCAGCGGCACCAGCACCCACCACCACCCCGCCGACGGGCCTGAAACGCTCCCATGTGCCGCCCTTGAGGCCCGTCGACGGTCGAGGTCGAAGAGATAGACGGCGAAGGCGAGGACGAAGAGGGCCTCGGCGGTCTCCTTGAAGGTTCCCTGGGCGTAGTAGGAGGCGCCGAGGTAGGTGATCGCCACCAGCGTCGCGCCGGCCACCCGGCGACCCGGCCCGAGGTCTCCGAGAGCCACCAGCGCGGTCAGCGCGGTCAGCACCCCTATCGCCAGGATCTCGCCGACGAATGCCTGGCCGAGGCCGATGCCGGGCAGCACGGCGACCGTGTCGGCGAGCGCGTGAGGCCCCAGCGGGTAGCCCGCTTCCGGCGTCGGGCCGAGGCCGCTGCGCAACCACTCGGCCCAGGCCAGGTGCAGGCCGAGGTCGTTGTTGAAGCCGACTCCGAGCAGTCCCCAGCGCCCGCTGACCGCAAAGGGGATCGAGAGGATCAGGGCGACGACGAAGGCAACGAGCACTCCCAGCCAGATCGAGCCCTCGACGCGGCCCGGCCGCCGCCAGAGCACCAGCGCCGCCACGGCGACCAGGACGATCGCGCCCAGCGCCGCGCTGGTCGCATGCCCCGGGGCCCGGGCGAGGAAGCCCGTGACCGTGATCATCGCGCCGAAACCGGCCGCAGGCGCCAGCCAGCTACGCGAGCCGCCTCCCCCCGCGAGGCTGAGGATTGCGCGTCCCACCAGCATTGAGGCGGCGCAGATCAGCGTCGCCGAGGCGTAGGTCCCGATCATCAGGGGCGGAAACTATGGCAGCGGCGCATGCGGCCGCCGCCTCGGCTCAATACTTCTCCGCCGCCCGCTCCAGCGTCTCGCGCAGGTTCTCGCCGCGCAGGAGTTCGCTGTGCCCGGTGCAGACCACAGCAGGTTCCAGCGCCGCCAGCTTGCGCACGGAGTCCTTCGCCTTGGCGTGGTCCCAGGCCCAAGCGGGGTGGGGGACGCTCGCCTCGCCCGCGGGCAGCGGCCGTCCCAGCCGCGCCGAGTCGATCAGATAGACGACGTCGCTGACGATCGCCAGCCGGTCGCTCTCGCGCCAGAGCCCGATCAGCCCCGGCGCGTGGCCGGGGAAGTGGACGACGCGGAAGCCGGCGACCTCGTCGCCCCCGGAGACAGTCCCGTCGATCTTCACCGGACCGCCGTCCCAGCGCCGCATGAGCGTCGGGTAGAGCCAGCGCGCCGGCGCCCACGGCAGCTCGGAGATGTCCATATAGGGCGCGATCGAGGCGTCGCTTTCGGCGTCGGGCAGTTCGGCTGGATGACAGTGGACCGGCACCCCCATCGCCGGCGCCGTGCCCCGGTGGTCCGCGTGAGCATGCCCCAGCACGACGCGCTTCAACCCGCCGAGCTGCTTGGCGGCGGCCTTCGCCTTTTTCGTCATCGACTTGGTCCCGGCGTCGAACTGCACAACTCCACCCTCGTCCTCGAGGAAATAGACGTTCATCGACTTGCGGGCGTCCCCGCGCAGCAGCCAGACCCCGTCGGCAACCTGCTCCATGATGAGATCCACCCTAGCGGCCGGTCTCGTAACGTTGGCGCTGATGCCGACTGCCTGGAAAGCCGGAATGGTCGTTCTGATCGCCTGCCTGCTGGCGTCGATGGCGATCGCGATCTTCCGCCTCGCCACGACCCCGACCGAAATCCTGGGCGACGGCTTCCGCGGGCTGCCCGTTCGCGCCCACGACTCCCGTTAGTATCGGCCGCGTTCAGCGACCGAGCAAGGAGGCGGCGTGTTCACTCGCATCGTGGTTGGAACCGATGGGTCCGATACTGCCGCCGAGGCAGTGCGCCAGGCGGTCGACCTGGCCAAGGCGGTGGGTGCCGAGCTCCAGATCGTCAGCGCCTTCGAACCGGTCTCCAAGCGGCGGGTCGAGGCGGAGAAGCACGACGCGCCGGCCGACGTCCAGCACGAGATCGGTCCCCGCGAGGACGTCAACCTCGTGCTCGACGCGGCGGCCGCATCCGCCCGCAAAGAGGGCGTGAAGGTGCAGACGCACCCCGTCGAAGGCGAACCCGCCGAGGCGATCCTCAACGTCGCCGAAGAGACCGATGCGGACCTGATCGTGGTCGGCAACAAGGGCATGACCGGGGCCCGCCGCTTCCTCCTCGGCAGCGTCCCCAACAACGTCTCCCACCACGCTCCATGCAGCGTGATAATCGTTAGAACAACCTGACGCCACCTGGCCGGTCGCTTGCGTGCAGAGCACGCGGCGCTCCCTGCGTCCTTGACCTGCTTGGCCAGGTGGCGTCAGGGACTGGATGAGGTGGCGGCCGCCGCGTCGATCAGGCCGGCGCCTTGGCGCGTCGCCGGGAGCCCCAGGTCGCGGGCGGTCTGGCGCAGGCGCTTCGTCACCGCTCCGACCTTCCCCTTCTTCTTCGCCTTGCGGTCGATGACGCCGCTGGCGAGGACCATCGCGGCGACTCCGGAGACGTGGGCCGCGGCCATCGAGGTGCCCACGTAGTTGCTCGGCTCGCTGAATTCGTCAGTGGTGCGGTCTTTCAGCGTCACCTGGTAGATCGCGTCGGCGGAGACCGAGGGGCAGCCGAGCGCCGGTATGCCTCCCCCCGGTGCGAGCACGTCGACACCCTTGCCGGCCAGCGAGTAGCTGCCGATGCAGCCGCCCTGGGTGCTGCCGCCCACGCCGATCGCGTGCGGCCCGGTGGAGGGAGGGGAGACGCACGCCTCCGAGCCTGTGTTCCCCACCGATGCCACTGTGACGACGCCGCGCTGGTAAGCCTGGCGCAGAGCTTCGTCGACTCCTGGCACCTGCCTGCTGCAGCCGAAGTTGAAGCTCATGTTGATCACGTTTGCCCCGTGCCCGGTGGCGAACCGGATGCCCTTGGCTATGTCGTCCGCCCGGCCCCGGCCGAACCGGTCGAGGACGCGCACGGGCATCAGCTTCGCCCGGAAGGCGAGCCCGGTGAGGCCGATGCCGTTGTTGGTCTTCTCGGCGATGGTGCCGGCGACGTGGGTGCCGTGACCGTTTTCGTCGAGTGGCAGGGTGTCGTCGTCGACGAAGTCGTAGCCCTTGACGAACTGGCCGGAGGCGAAGTCGGGGCTGCGGAGGAAGCGTGGCGACAGCGTCCGGTAGGCGATCCCGGTGTCGAGGACGGCGACGGTGACGCCCTGCGCACCCGGCCGCCCGGCGGCCGCCAGGTTTTCCCAGGCGCCGATCGCGTCGATGCCCCCGGGGGAAACCGGCAGCAGGGGAGTCGTTTCGCCCTGCCAGGGTAGGAAGTTCCACTGCTTCGAAACCCACCCGCCCGGCGGTCCGGGCGTGCCGGTGATCGGGCCGGGGTCATTGGGGACCTGGGGTTCGGCAACGGGGACCGTCACCGAGGCCGTGGCGATGTGGTTGGGCGACGCGTACTCGACTCGCGGGTCGGCGCGCAGCGCCGCGACCACCGCGGTCACGTCGGCGTTCCGCCTCAGGTCGAAGGTGCCCGCCTCGCCGCCGGCGAGCTTGAGGACCACTTGGTGGGGCACAAAGCCGTGGGCCGGGGCGAGGCCGGTCGTCGCGCGGGCGGACGTGCCGGCAAGGACAAGCGTTGCGAGCAGGGTCATGGAGGCGGCGATCGGAAGGCGTAGGTTCATCATGCGTCTGGCGCTCGCGGAATCCCTGCACTCGACGGGCAATCTCCTAACACCGGCCCGCGGGCGAAGTTGTCGGTGCACATACTCTCGTATGTATGGAGAGCGAGACCTTGCAGGATCGGCACGAGCGACTGATGGCCCTTGCGATCGAGCGCGCCCGTCAGGCCGAGCGCCATGGCGACGTGCCGATCGGCGCCGTCGTCGCTCGCAGGGGCGAGCCGCTCGCCGTCGCCGGCAACGAGCGCGAGCTGCGCCGTGACCCCACCGCCCATGCCGAGATCCTCGCCATCCGCGCCGCCGCGGAGGCTCTGGGTGGCTGGCGCCTCCCCGGCACGACGCTCTACGTGACCCTCGAGCCCTGCGCGATGTGCGCCGGCGCGATCGTCCTCGCCCGCATCCCGACCGTCGTCTACGGAGCCTCCGATCCGAAGGCGGGTGCCGCCGGCAGCGTCCTCGACGTCCTCGCCGAGCCCGCCCTCAACCACCGCCCCGAGGTCGTCAGCGGCGTGCTTGAGCCCGAGTGCGCGAGCCTCCTGACCGAGTTCTTCTCCATCCGACGGTCTTCCGCCACATAGGGCAAGCATGGCCAGGATGCAGGGAGCGTGGCGTGCTCTGCGCGCGAGCGACCGAAGACGCCGCCAGGCGTCGCCCTATGTGGCGGAGCGGAGAGGGTGGGATTCGAACCCACGAGGCGGGTTAACCCCGCCCACGCGATTTCCAGTCGCGCTCCTTAAGCCACTCGGACACCTCTCCGGGCCACAGCGAAGGGTATTGCTTCGGTGGCGAGAGGTGGCTACGCGACCGCGGTCTCGGGTAGGGGCAACGGCATCGGCAGCGGTACGACGATCGCGTCGCGCTCCGGGATCGGCGCAGTCGGGCGGTGGCCGCGCAGTCGCTCGTGACTACAGACGACGTAGCACCACTCCATAAGGCGCATGCGCGAGTCGGGGTCGATGTCGGCGATCGTCGCGCCGACCAGCCAGCGACCCTCCGCCTCGCGGCAGGAGCGGACCTCGACCTGGGCCGCGACCTCGTGCGTCGCGCCGGCGGCATCGCGCAGCTCGAGCAGGACGACTGGGAGCGCGCCAACCTCCAGCGGCGCCTCCATCACCAGGCCGACACCGGCGGAGCTGGCGTCGACCAAGCGCCCGGGGACGTGTCCGTCCTCGGAGAAGCACTGGGCGGGGGCGTCTCCCTCGAAGCGGTAGACGAGGCGCCGCTGCCGGCGCCGCCCGACCGCCAGCAGCGTGCGGGCGATCCGGCGCAGCTCGATCAGTCCCAGTAGTGGGACGACGACGGCCGCCACGCCGGGCAGGTCCGGCAGCGGCCCGGCGCCGGCGAGGTCGAGCAGGCGCATCGCCGTGCCCAGGCCCAGCAGCACGGCGCAGGCGAGGACGAGGTGCAGCCTGCGCACGGCCTCGATCCCACCTCCGTCCGTCCCCTGCTTCGGCGTCACTTTGAAGGCGGTGCGGCTGGGGCGCACCGCGCAGCGCAGCGCCCGCGTGTAGATCTCCATCGTCAGCAGCTCGTAGTGGGCGGTCTCGCCGATCTTCATGTAGCCGCGTGCCAGAGCCGTGCCGGCGCTGAGGTTGAGCGTCACCGCCGGCAGCCAGAGGGCCGCCAGCGCGACCAGGCTGATCTTCATCGGCAGCGCACCGGTCCACAGCACCAGCCCCAGCGTCGCCAGCAGCAGCAGACGCATCGGCGGCGCCAGGTAGGCGGCGAGGCTGGCAAAGTAGGAGAGCCGCTGCAGGGGGCGCAGCTCGCGAGCGCGCAGCGGCGACTCGGGCAGGGTGAATACGGCGAGGTTGCCGCGCGCCCACCGGTCGCGCTGCAGCAGGTAGCCGTCGAGGTCGTGGGGGGCAAGGCCCTGGACGAGCACCTCGTCGTGGTAACGGCTGCGCCAGCCGTGGCGCTGCATGCGGATCGTCGTGTGGAAGTCCTCGGCGATCGTCTCGGTGGCGACCCCGCCGATCTCGAGCAGCGCCTGGCGGCGGATCAGCGCGGCCGAGCCGCACCAGTAGGCGGCGCCGTGACGGTCCTTGCCCGGGCAGACGACCCGGTAGAAGAGGGACTGCTCGTGCCGGCCGACGACGTAGTGCTGGACCGAGTCGTGGTTGAAGAAGTCGTGCGGGGTCTGCACCAGCCCCATCCGCTCGTCGTCGAAGTAGCCGACGATCGCGTCGAGCGCGTCCGGCATCGGCACGTGGTCGGCGTCGAGCATCAGGACCAGCTCGCCCTCGGTCCGGCCCAGCGCCGCGTTGATGTTGCCGGCCTTCGCGTGCGAGTTGTCGGGCCGGGTCAGGTAGCGGGCGTCGGCAACCCGCGCCAGGTCCTCCATCTCGGGCCGCCGCCCGTCGTCGAGCAGGTAGGTCGTGTGCGGGTAGCTGAGCGCCCGGCAGCCGGCCAGCGTCGCCGCCACCACCTCGACCGGCTCGTCATAGGTGCAGACGTAGACGTCGACCGAACGGCCCGGCGTCGCCGACGGCCGCACGACCGGCCGTCGCGACCAGGAGAACCAGGCCAGCGTCGCCAGCGCCCAGAGACCGTAGATCTCCGTCACCAGCAGCATCGCGAAGGCGACCGGGCTGGCCCCTTCGCCGCTCCAGCCGATCCGCCAGGTCAGGTAGCCGACCCCCCAGAGCAGCGCCACGACCGCCAGCGCGCGCAGCAGGGCAGGACGCTGGTCGAAGAAGCGCCCGAGCCGGGTCTGCTCGTTGTCTTGCATATGGCTGCATCGGCCGTGCCCGCTAAGCCCTTGAGTTGCGCCTAGAATCGATCTCCGACGTGTCCCGGAGGGGTGCCGGAGTGGTTGAACGGGGCAGTCTCGAAAACCGTTGGCCGTCGTAAGGCGGCTCGTGGGTTCGAATCCCACCCCCTCCGCTTTGTAGAGCGAAATCCCGCATGAGGACTGCGATAGCGCCGCCTCGACCTCGCTGAAGTCGGAGAGTCAAGGCGAGTCAACGAAAGTCAGCAAAAGGCTGTTTTAACCCCCTTTCGTTCCCCCCACGTTCCCCCGAGCGCTTCCTCCCGCGTGAATTGGCCATTGAGCACCTCGCATTCTCAATGCTCGCCTGGCGTCAGGCTTCCGTGGACCATCTCGTAGTAGCCCGCCGAGTTGCAGCGCCAGCGTCGATCGCGCTTCCCGGCGAACCAAGCCTCGGGCAGCGGAACCGCGAGTTCGCTGAGCGCCTCGATCACCTCGACATAGAAGTAGTGCCCGTCGGGCAAGTCGTGACGTTCCAGCTCCTCGATCGCGGCCACCGCTCGCTCCTGGCGCTCCTCCGCCGTTTTGGCCTCGCCGTCGTAGCGCTCTCTCAGCTCCGCAAGGATTTCGTCCCTTGCGTCAAGGGCAAGTTCGCGTCGGCGAAGCAACGCGACCGCGCTGAGGTAGGCGTGGTCGTTCGTCAGCTTGCCGTCGCGGCCCAGCTCGAAACGACCCTCATCGACTGCGCCGCCGGTGCTCGGGTCGATCGCGACCGTCCATTGCGTATTTCCGTAGAGGGCGGCGATGACGTGATCGAAGCTGAGATCGACCGGGGCGCCTGCCGGGTTAGCGAGGACGACGACGAGAGGCATCTGTCGAGAACCGAGGGGCTTCAACTGGCTGGCGGCTTCCGCGACCTGATTGCGGATCGGGCCGTAGACCTCGGCGTCGGAGGCTGCGACATAGCGCTGCTCGGCTAGCCGCCTCGCCAGCTTCGAGTCTTTGCCGAACTGCTTGACCTCGCAGGCGATCTGCCCGGCGTCCCCGGTGGGCAAGTAGTCGGGATGGGTTTGCACATCCCATGAACTGAGGTCGGGCTCGTGCTCTCCGGGGTCGAAGCCGTGGTCGAGCAGGTAGCGCTCGAACCACTCATCGGCGGTCGTCTTCGGCATCGGCTCACGGTAGCCCGTCTGCCATCGGTCCTGAGGGCTCGTTGACGGAAGCCGTGACGAGCCTGGCAGCGGCCGGCGCCGCTACAAGGCACCCGCTTCGCGGGGCCTCGCTGACGCGCCCTCGCTGACGCTCGGGTTCCGCGCCGCCTGATCCGCTGCCCGACGGCTCGACGTCATCCATCAACGAGCCCAGGAGGTGCGCGATGAGCGCCACGGCAGTCCAGTCCGATCCGGCACAGCTCAATGTCCTCGGCCGCTACACCGTCTCCGATGAGCCGCGGGTCCTGGTCGGCCGCCGCATCGAGGGCGAGGTCTTCGTCTACGACTATCCGGGCGACGGCCACGGTCGTCGTTACTTCGTCGAGTCGGGATTCGAGTCCAAGGTGGAGCTGGCGGTGCTGCTCGCCGACTACCGGCGACAGGCCGAGCGACTTGGCGCTTGCCCGATGAGCCGCGAGGCGACCGAGCGGGCTTTCGAGCTGGCCGCCCTCGCTTAGCCGGCGCCCCGCATGGTCGCACGCTCCGCGTGCGGGGGCGGGGGCACCGGCTCCCGCATCGGGCGGGGGCAAGGACAAAGGAGCACCCATGAGTGACCTAGCGACCCCTCTACTTGAGGTCGACAAGATCGAGGTGATCGAGGGCTTCAACCCTCGCACCCACATGGACCCCGACGCGCTCGCTCGGCTTGCCGGCAGCCTCGGAAAGACCGACGTGGTGCAGCCGCTCACCGTGCGGCCGATCGAGGGCGGCAAGTTCGCCGTGATCGCCGGGCACCGGCGCCTGGAGGCGGCGAAGCTGGCCGGCATCAAAAAGGTGCCGGTCCACGTTCGCAAGAACGGCAACGCCCGCGCGGCGGCCCTCGCGGAGAATCTCCATCGCGAGGATCTCGATCCGATCGACACTGCCCGCGGTCTCACCGAGCTGGCCGCCGAGCTCAATCTGACCACCCACAAAAAGATCGCCGAGGAGCTGGACGTTTCGGATAGCTGGGTCAGCCAGCACCTGCGGCTGCTGAAGCTCCCCGAGGGGGTCCAGGTCTACATCGCCGAGGGCCACGTCCCGGTCGAGGCCGAGCGCGACCTGCGCGGCATCGCCAAAGTCTCGCCGCGGATCGCCGAGTGCATCTGCGAGCTGGCGAAGCGCCGCAAGGTCAAAGGCCGCGAGTTCGTCGTCAACTTCGGCGACCTGTTCGAGGCCGTCGCCCAGGCACGCTTCGAGGACAAGCCGACGATGATCGACCCCGGCGCAGTTCGCCTCGGCGACGTCATCGCCGACGAGAAGAAGCGTCGCGACCTCGGCGACCGCCACCTGGCCGCGAAGCCCTACACCCACACCGACAACCCGACGCTGAGGTTCAGTGAAGCCGAGGTCGACGCGGCGCGCGCCGCCGGCTGCCTGGTCGAGCACGAAGTCGACCACGGCGAATGGACCTCGACGGTCGCCTTCATCACCGACGCCGAGTTCGCCGCCGACCTGGCGGAGCGCCTGGTCGAGCGGATCGTCAAGGAGGAGGCGGAGAGGAAGAAGCGGGACGAGGAATGGCGCGCTCAGTCCGAGGGCCGCGAGCCGCTCACTCCCGAGCAGAAGAAAGATGAGCGGAAGGCCGCCTACAAGGAGCGCCAGGCAAAAGCCGCGACGGCGCGGACCTGGAACGGAACCGTCGGCGGCAACCTGCTCAAGCGTCGCGGCAGCGCCAGCCGCAAGCAGTTCGCGCTCGCCAGGGTCAAGGCAATGGCGATCGCCCTCATCACCGACAACCCGACCCTCGCGGCGCGGGGTCTGCGGCTCGTCACCTCGCAGTTGCAGGAGGTCGAGGTCAAACAGCTCAAGACGACCGGCAAGACGAAGGAGAAGGTCAGCTACGCCGACGCCGAGCAGTCCACGGCCTATCTCGTCAAACGGGTCAACGACGCCAGCTCGGTCAACGAGGTCGCGGAGATCGTCGGTGACGCGATGGTCGCTTCGCTGCTGGCCGACGAGAACGAGCTGCCCCAGTCCAAGCGGGTGCGTGGTGGCCTCCGCGCTTCCGCCGAGGTGGAAAAGCTGCTCTCCGCCGACATCAAATCGGTGCGTCCGCGGCGCCAGCGCCGCAAGGGGAGCAACTAGCCACATCCGGGGAAGGGTCCGCAGGTTGGGCCCTTCCCCAGGTCGGTGCTCCGGGCCGCGGCTGTGGATTGGTCTCGGCCCGGACGCCTAGCAGACCTCCTCCGGCCCGGGCTTCGCCCGAACCTCCCCCGGCCCGCTCTGGCTGGGCCATGACCAATCCACAGCCACATCCCAGCAACCCGCCAACCCCCAAACAGATCAGCTACCTGCGCGACCTCGCGCTCGGCCGGGGTCAGACCTTCGCCTACCCCGAGACGTTTGAGGAGGCCGACAGCGAGATCAAGCGACTGCGAAAGGTGAAGCGAACGAGTCGAGCAGATCGGCGGCGCGAAGCCCTAACGGTCAGCGCCGACATGGCGCGTGGCGGCGACGCCGCCAGCGTTCGCAGTCACGAGCTGGGCGGGTACGGCTCAAGTGCTCACTGGCGCTAGCCCGCGTCCGGGCGACGCCTCCCGATGCTGGCACGGCTTCGCCGTGCGTCGGGTCGGCGATCGCCCGCCAGCGGGGCGGGCCAAGCAAGGAGGCCGTCATGGCATCGAGGAGACGCCGCCGCCCACTCAGCGACGAGGAGCGGGCCGAGAAGCGAGCCGCTGAGCGCAAGCTGATGGCGCAGGCCATCGAGCAGCTGCGCTCCAGCGAGGGCTGGCAACGCTGGCTTCGCGTCCGTCGCCACTTCCACTCCTACAGCCTTCACAACCAGCTCCTGATCGCCTTCCAGCGACCGGGCGCCACGCGGGTCGCTGGCTTTCGCCGCTGGCTCAGCCTAGGCTACGCCGTCCGCAAGGGCGAGCGCGGCCTCAGCATCTGGGCTCCCTGCCCGCCGTCGAATAAGAAGCTGCGTGAGTGGCGCGAAGCTGGCTCGAACTCGGACGAGCGGCCGCGGACGTACTTTCGCCTGGTCAAGGTCTTCGACCGTGCCCAGGTAGACCCGTTGCCGGAGTTTCCTGGCGGCCCGGTCGATCTCGACCCTCCGCTTGCGCCGGTCGAGGGCGACAGCCTGGCGGCGCTGTTCGAGCCGCTGGCGAACTTCGGCCGGTCGATCGGCTACACCGTCGCCGTCGAGGAGATCGCCGGCTCCGCCCTCGGATACTGCTCGCCGTCGCGGCAGCACATCGGCGTCGAACCGATCTCGGAGGAGTTCTCGGCCAACGCCCAGGTGGGGGTTGAGATCCACGAGCTGGCCCACGCCCTCGTCCGCTGCGACCGGCGCGAGGAGGACCCGAAGCTCGCCTACGGGGAGGAGGAGGTCGTCGTCGAGTGCGTCTCGCACACCGTCTGCTCCACCGTCGGCCTCGACACCTCGGACTGGTCGGTCCCCTACATGGCGACTTGGGGCGAAGGGGACGAGATCGCCCGCTACGCAGAGCTGATCGACCGCTTGGCGACCCGGCTCGAGGATGCGGTCCTCGCCTCGGACGCCCCAGCCGGTGACAGGGAGCCGGTCGCAGCCTGAGCAGTTCTTGCGGCGACCGCCCACCGCGACGGATCGAGTTCGAGTGTCGCCTGCGAGGGCCGGCACTTCGCATCGGCTCGGCCGGTGAACAACGACGTTTGGGTGCATATGCGCCACCCAGAGAGGCAGTCCAATTTCCTCCCGCCAGGGTGGCACGCGCCGCCCGCGCTTCAACCCCCGCAAGGGGGGTTCCCCTCACCTCCGACATTCGTCTCCGGCTCGGTTCCGCGCGTTCGGTCGCGCGCCCTACCTGGGCTCGTCAATCGAACCACCTCTCAAGGAGGCCCGAAATGCAGAACATCAACGTCGCAGTCATCACCGGCAACCTGACCCGCGACCCGAAGCTGCGGACCACCGAAGGCGGAACCAAGGTCTGCAACCTCCGCGTCGCGGTGAACGGCCGCCGCAAGAACGGCAACGACGAGTACGTCGACAAGCCCAACTACTTCAACGTCACCGTCTGGGGCGCCCAGGGCGAGGCTTGCGCCGAGCACCTGAAGAAGGGTCGCCCGGTCGCGGTCGAAGGTCGGCTCGACTGGAAGGAGCAGGGCGAGGGCGACGACCACCGCGAGTACGTGCAGATCGTCGCCAACACGGTCCAGTTCCTCGGCGGCAAGCCGAAGGACAAAGACGAGGAAGGCAGCGAGGCCGAGCCGGAGTCCGAGGGCGCCGGCGGCGGCGAGGACGACATCCCGTTCTAGCCGGGTTCCGCGTCGGGCGTCCACCGCGAGGTGGGCGCCCTTTTTTGTGCCGAGGGGGCCCACTTTGCGTCGCTCGGGACTTCACGACCTGGACAAGTTCATACGCCCCGACGACGGAGTAACCCGCCGCCGGGGCTTTGCGCACAGGAGGTAACAGCTCCCATGCACGACAGCGACGATAAAGAGCGGCGCGTCCTTACGCCCGCCGAGGAAAACGACCGCGACGAGGAGGCCATCCTCGCGCACGTCCTCGCAGAACACCCCGACCAGCTCACGATGACCGAGCTGGCCCGCGAGATGAAACGGCCCGGCGATGCAGAGGCGCCACCCGATTGGCTCGAACGCGGTGTGCGCGATCTGGTGGGACTCGGCCTGCTGCACCGCGAGGGCGACAGCATCCGGCCGACCCGCGCGGCGTTGCGGTTCAACTACCTGTTCTTCGACCGCGACTGATGTTCCCCACAGCGGCTTGCCGGGGGTCGGGGCCTGCGTCGTCCAGACCACCTGGATCAGAACGATCTAGGGACGGCGCGCAGGCCACAGGGAGGCCCTGGCCCCCGGCAAGCCGCAAAGGGAGTTGACGCCATGCACCGGCGCCGCCAACCGCCCCTGCGAAAGGACTTGCCTCCCGAGTTCTTCGACACCCCCCGCAGGATGCGGGTCATGGTCGGCACCCTCGTCCTCAACAACCACCCGACGGGGATCAGCGTCGAAGACCTCCGCTACGAATTGAGCGCAGACGAGGACGACGATTCGGTGGACCAGGCGATAGGCGCCATGACCAACGAAGGGCTGCTCCGCCGCAAGGGCCAGATGGTCTTGCTCACGTTTACCCCTTCAGACGCGCGAGTCGGTCTGCCTCGACGCCGCCAGCACCGTCGGCGCTGTCGAAGCCCAAGGCGGCGAGGCGATCAGCACGATCCGCCCAGACGGCTTGGCTGATGGTCGCGGACCAGCTCGGCAGCAACCTCGCCTACTGTCGCAGGCGGGCCAAGCTCTCCCAGGAAGAGCTTGCGGTGATGGCCTCGCTGCACCGCACGGCGGTCGGCCAGATCGAGCGCGGCGAACGAGTTTGCCGTGTTGACACACTGGTCAAACTCGCCGGCTCACTGGAGATTCCTCCCGAAGAACTGCTCGACGGGCTGCATTGGGAGCCAGGCGGGACGCGCCTTGGGCAGTTCACGGGTGGCGATGAGTAACGGCGCCAAACGCAGCATCCTCAGTCAACGGCCAAGGCAAGGAGCCAGGCAGCTCTCAGACAGCCAGAGCCACCCACCAAGGCCCGAAGCCAAGAGCCCAAGACTGAGGAGTTCCGAGCCAAACAGCAGTCCCTCCCATCGCCCCAGTAGCCCCAACCTCGCAGCCCGACACACTACGAACCCTCCGGTTCCCCCCGATGCAAACGGGCCGCACGGTGGACAACAGGGGCGATGGTGGGAGTGACGAAGATTGGCCGCGCCAACGCCAACTACTGGATCGAAGCGGTAGCCGAAGGCGGCGAGGACTACTACACGAAGCCGGGCGAGGCGCCGGGCGAGTGGATGGGCGAGCTGGCTGCGGAGCTCGGCCTCTCGGGCGAAGTTGACCGCGAGGCATACGCCGCCGTCCTCGCCGGGAAGCACCCCGTCACCGGCGACGTCCTAGTCGCCCGGCCCAAGTCTCGGAAGTTCGTAGACGCCGAGGGGCGCGAGCGTCACCTCGACCCGATCCTCGGCTACGACATTCGCTTTGCCGCCCCGAAGTCGGTCTCGCTGCTCTACGCGGTCGGCTCGCCCGAGGTCCGCGCCGCGATCCTACGCGCCCACGACCATGCCGTCGCCGAGGCGGTCGGCTACCTGGAGAGGACGGCGTGCTTCGTGCAGCGAGGCAAGGGCGGCGTCTCGATCGAGCCGGGGTCCGGCTTTCTCTCGATGAGCTTCCGCCACCGCTCCTCGCGGGCCGGCGATCCCGCCCTTCACACCCACCTCGTCACCGCCAACATGACCCGCGCTGCCTCGGATGGACGCTGGCTCAGTCTCGCCAACCCGCGGCGCCAGTCACCCCTTCTGCGCGAGGCAAAGGCAGCGGGCCACGTCTACCAAGCGGCGCTTCGGGCGGAACTAACCCGCGAGGTCGGCGCCGAGTGGCAGGCGGTCGTCAACGGCTACGCCGACCTCGCTGGCATCGGGCGGCCGGTGATCGACCACTTCTCTCAACGGCGGGCGGAGATCGTCGCGGCGATGGCCGAGCGGGGCACCAGCTCCCCGGCCGCCGCTGAAGTCGCCGCCTACCGGACCCGCGACGCGAAGGACTACGCGGTGAACCCCGACACCCAGCGGGAGGAGTGGATCTCGCGCGCCGCCGAGTTCGATCTCACGGCCGACTCGATTGACCGGATGCTCAGTCGAGGCCGCCGTCGCGAGCCTCAGCCGATCGCCGCCGCCCACCTCGACCGCGCCCTTGCGGACCTAGAGGCTCACCACTCCCACTTCGACCGCCGCGATCTCTTGTCTGCGGTGGCGAACCAGCTCCGCGAAGGTGCCGACGCCCGAGCGCTTGAGGCCGCGGTCAAATCTCTGCTCGACGGCCGGAGACTGATCGAGGTGCATCGTGGCGCTGGACCCCTCGACACCACCTACTACACGACGCCTCGCCTCTGGCAGATGGAGCAGCGCTTCATGGAGACCGCCCGGAAGGGGGAGAAGGCAGGGGCAGCGGTGGTCGACAGCACCACCCTCGCTGCCGTCCTCGACCGTCACGACTACCTGAGCCAACAGCAGGTTGAGATGGTGCGCCGCCTCACCACCGGCGGCGAGCGGGTAGTTGCGGTCGCGGCCCTGCCGGGGACCGGCAAGACGACCGCGCTCGCCGCAGCGCAGGAGGCTTGGGCTGCGGTCGGGATTCGAGGCGTAGGAGTCGCCACGGCCCGCAGCGCCTCCGGCGAGCTGTCCGACGCCGGCGTTCCCGCCACCTCAGTCACCGCGTTCTTGATCCAGACCGGGGAGCTGGCCGAGCGCGGCATCGCTCCCCTACCGCGGGGGACGGTGATCGTCGTGGACGAGTCCTCGACCACGCCGACCCCGCACATGGCGGCGCTCGTGGAGCTTGCCGAGGGCTGCGACGGCAAGCTCGTTTTGATCGGCGACCCTCGCCAGATCGGTGCGGTCGGTCCCGGTGGCCTCTACGGAAATCTGACCAACGAGATCGAGCCGGTCGTGCTGACCCAGATTCGCCGCCAGCGCGATCCGGTGGACCGCGAAATCGTTGAACTCGCCCACGAAGGTCGCGGCTCGGACGCGCTCGACGTACTGCGCGCTCACGACCGCCTGGTGATCGCCGACACCCTTCCCGAGGTGCTGGACGCCCAGGTGCTCGACTGGCACAAGCGGTATGCGTCCGGGGAGGACGCCGTGATGATCGCGCGTCGCACCCGTGACGTCATCGAGCTGAACGAACGGGCGCGCGAGCTGCTCGCGGCCGAGGGCAAGGTTGGAAGGGACGCCCTGGTCGTCGGCGGCCAGCCGTTCGCCGTGGGCGATCGTGTCGTCACCCGGATCAACACGCCGCAGGTGTCGAACCGCGAACGGTGGGAGATCGTCGCCGTCGATCAGGCAAAGCACCACCTCTACCTCCAGCGTCTCGGCATCGAAGGCCAGGGTGTGCGGCTCGACCGCCGCTACCTGGAGAGGCTCACGCCCTCGCGCGAGCCAGCAATCCAGCACGCCTACGCGCTAACCACCTACAGCACCGAGTCCAAGACCTTCGATTCGGCCTTCGCCCTGCTCGACTCCGGCATCAGCCGCGAGGATTTCACCGTTGCGATCTCCCGCACGTCCGGCGCCACCACGGCCTACGGAGTGGCCGCCTCGGAGCTGACCGACGCCGACCTTGGACCGGGCACGCGGGAGGTCGAGGACGCCGCACACGACCTCCGGGTCGGGGCGGAGCGAGCGGCGGGCGAGTACGCCGCGGTGGAGGTCGGAGCACGGAAGCGCATTGAGGCGATGGCGCCCCTCGATCTGGCGAGGAGGGGGGCGGAGCTTGAGCGCCGCCGCGCGGCTGCATCCGAGCGCTCCCCGGCCGAGGAACGACTCGCCGACCTCGAGCGGCGCATCGGCACGGCCAAGGCTCGACTTACGGATATGGACGGCGCCCGCGCGGGCATCGCCGCCGAACAGCTCGGCCGCCTCGAAGGGGAGCGTGATGGCCTCACTGTCGAGGTGGCGACCGAAACGCCCCGAGCGTCCGCTCTGAGCGGCGCCGAGCGGGCCGAGCTCGCCCTGATCGAAGACCGGCTGGTCGATCTTCGCCGCCGCGCAGTTGCCGCCGAGCGCGCGCAGCCGAGCAAGCTGATCGTGGAGAGCATCGGCCCTCGTCCCAAGGACCCGTTGAACGCCGCGCTTTGGAACAACGGCGTCGACACGATCTACGGCTACCGTCAGCGCTACGGCATCACCTCGACCGGCAAGGACCCGCTTGGCGGCAAGCCCCGCGATGCAGCCCAGAGGCGGGATCGCCGTGAGGCCGCCTTGCGCCTTGCGCGGGTGCGGAAGCAGCTCGGCAAGCAGCGGGTCCGCAGCGCGGAGCGGGCCATGCGCATAGGCCGCTGATTCCGGCCGGATAGCTCCCCGGCGGCTGAGGAGGCCCGCCGCCCGAGGATCGCACGCTGCGCGTGCGGGGCGGCTGCATGGCCTCCCCGCCGCAGAGCCGGAGAGTTGAAAGAGAGCGACGAGCTCAGGTGCTCGACCGCTTGCTTCGCACGGAGCGCGCCAGGCTCATGCGCCAGGCTCGCTTTCACTCCCGTCGCCGTGAGGACGCCGAGGACGCCCTGAACGACGCCTGCGTCCAGTTCCTTCGCTTCTACGACGGCCCGTCCGGCGACGACGCCCTGCACTGGATGCTCCTCGTCATCAAGCGTGCCGCCTGGGCGATCACCAGGCAGACGGCCGAGCGCGAGGAGCGCTATCGCCGAACCATTGCCGAAGGGCTGGAGATGGTGGTGTCCCGGGAGGGCACCGGGCCAGCCGAGTTGGTCGAGCGCACAGAGGACAGCGCGCAGGTCATCGAGCTGATTGAGCAGCTGAAGCCGGACGAGCGGGCAGCGCTCATCTTGCTCGGCCTCGGTTGCAGCTACGCCGAGATCGGTGAGCTGCGCGGTTGGAGCCGGGCCAAGGTCCATCGCTGTCTGAAGGAGGGTCGCGCTCGCGTCAGGCAATTGCTGGAGAGGGGGCCCACTTAGCGATGCCCGCGCCTTTGTCACACATGGACGACCTACGTTCGATCGAGTTCACCGAGGCTCTGCGCCGTCTGCACGGCTGGATCGGCTCGCAAGTCAAAGCGACGGTCAACTTCTACGGACAGTTCTTCGGTTGTGGAATGCAGGGCGAGCTGCTCCGGGTCGAGTTCCTGCCGCCTGACCACTCGGCGATCAGCTTGGTTCTGGACGGTCCTCACGGCGTCTTTCTCGATCCTGCTGACACGCAGATCTTCATCGGACCCGGTGACGGAGATGCCGAGCCGCTGGAGTTCCGACTGGCCTACGGGATCTCGGTCCTCGTCGAGCCTGCCGACACGCGAGCCGACTAGTGAGTCTTCATTGCGCCGAGTGCGGTCGCGAGCTGGTGTGTCTCGGGGATGAGCCGCCACCGACTACTTGCGAGGACTGCATTCCAGAAACCGGGCCTGGCAGCCCTCTCGTGGAACAGTTCGCGGCCAACCTGCGCCGGCTTCGTAACGCAGCGGGCTTGACGGGCGAGGAGCTAGGCCAACGGGCTGCGATGAGCCGCCAAGAGCCTTTGCAGCATGAGGGCAATGCCGCTCGTGAACCGACCGTGACCAGGGCGCTGCGGTTGGCCCACTCGCTGGAGGCTTCCATCGACCAGCTCGCCAGCCGCATCTACTGGAACCCCGGCGAGGTGGCGCGCAAGCCCTCGGAGCGACGCCCGCCCTCGCAGCGGCTCTCCGGGTTCTTCCTGGTGCCGCCCGAGGGCGAGCCCGTCTTCGACCCGCCACCGCCGCGCGAGCCAGTCGCTAATCGGCACGAAGCTGCCGCGATCTTCGGGCGGAACGTCCGCAGCGCTCGGGAACGGCGCCACCTGACTCAGACGAAGCTCGCCCGCGCCGTGGGGCTAGGTAAGGATGGCCTGTCTCTCATCGAGCGGGGGATTCGCGAGACGACCATCGAGAAGCTGCTCGCCCTAGCACACGCTCTGGAAGTCACACCCGAGTTCCTGCTCGGAGGTGTCGCCTGGCAGCCAAAGCTCGGGTCTTGCGCTCCCCTTGGCGCCAGGCGCCACCCGGCCCGCAGC
This sequence comes from Solirubrobacterales bacterium, assembly GCA_036525295.1. Lineage (GTDB taxonomy): Bacteria > Actinomycetota > Thermoleophilia > Solirubrobacterales > 70-9 > VRUE01. Next base: position 30,032 of record DATDAQ010000101.1, read on the forward strand.
CTCGACGCCCCGATCAGGGATCTCTGGAAACAGGAGAGGACCGCCCGAGAGATCGCAGACGCGGTTGGTACTTCCCACGGAGGCGTCTCGGCCATCGTTCACCGACTCCGCGAGCATGGCGAGGAGCTTCCCTATCGCAATCCCCCGACGAGGGCGGTACACGAAGGGGCGCGACGCCGACGCAGCTCGCTTCCGCCGCCACGGCACCAAGAGGCAGAGGAGGCGGTCGAGCAGACCGCTGACGCTGACCGTCGAGAGGCAGCATCAAAGGACGATGTGGCAGCTCGGATCGGCGCCAACGTGGCGTTTCACCGCCGTCAAGCCGGACTGAGCCAGGAGCAGCTCAGCGAAGCGATCGAGACCGAGCGGTCCTATGTGTCTCAGACCGAGCGGGGGACGTTTGTGCCGAGGATCGGCCTGGTCGTGAAGCTGGCGGCCAGTCTCAACATTCGCTGTGCGCGAGTCACCAGCGGCGTCACCTGGGAGCCGAGCATGGGAGCGTTCTATGTGGAGGCGACGGAAGACGAATCGGGCACAGCGTCAAAGCGCCTCGGGCACAACGCGCTGCGTGCTCGACAACGGATCGGCTTCTCCCAGCAGACCCTCGGTGCCCGTGCGTCAATGAGTCGTGGCGATGTGGTCGATTTCGAGCGCGGCAACCGTAACTTCCGAATCTTCGCGGCGGTCAGGCTCGCTGGCGCGTTGGAGGTCGATCTCGCCGAGTTGTTTTCAGGGGTAGTGGACTGGAATGTCAGACCTCTCCCGCCACCGGAATACGAGCCGGGGACTCGACCGACCAAGGCCGAGCGCGATGCCATACTCGCCCGCCTTTGGCGAGAGGGCCGACCGGAACAGGAGATCGCTGAGGCGCTGGACTTGGAGGTTGCCTCTGTCGGCCCCTATGTCCGCGAACTTCGAGACGTAGGTGTGGACCTTCCCTATCGACGACCGCCGCGGAGTGCGGTTGAGAGAATGGCACGCCGTCGGCGGCGGGGCGGCCACTCTGAATGTGAGCGTGACGGCGTCAAGTCATACGTTGACGGCGATGCATCGCGAAGCAGCAAAGTAGTCTCGCTGGGATGACCGGGATCGTGCTCGCCGTCATATAAAGGCCGCCAACCCATGAAAGACCAGACTCGCAAGCGGGCATGGGTGGCAGTGGAGACCAAGCTGCCCGGCTACCTAAAGGTTCTGTTGGCTTCCGATGTGTTCGGTCGTGGTCCCGGCCGGAAGCCTGCGCCGCGCGAGCACGGCGTCTACCTATTCACCGAGGCCGGTCGACATCTCTACGTCGGTCGATGCGGTCTCACTGAGCGCGCCGCGAAAAGGGGCAGGGGACATTCGAACTTCCGCACCCGCCTCGCGGGCCACACGCGTCCCTCTTCTGCCCACAACCAAGCGACCTTCGCGTGGCGGCTTGCGGTGGAGGCTGTCGAGGGCCAATTCGAGGGATTGCCGATCACCCGCGCTGAGCTGCAGCTCGACAGTCGCTTCCGGCGGGAGTTCGTGCGCCAGAAGGAGCGGGTCGCTGCGATGGATTTCCGGGTGGTGACGATTGCCGACAACTTCGAGAGCTACGTCTTTGAGCCCTATGCCGCGCTGATGCTCGACACGCCGTACAACTCTTGGGCAACGAGCTAGAGACCCAGGTCTGTCGACGGTCCCACTTGCAACCCTCGCCACTATCGGTCGAGCGCGTAGTCGATCTGCCGTTCGATCCTGGCGTTGAGTGCACCTACCGCCGCAGGGAGATGGCGCTCAAAGATCGCAAGGTCATGGTCGAGCTGGTCGTATAGCTGGACTATTTCGGCCAGCCCCGGCAACTCAAGCAGCTCCTCCGATTTCTCGATCGCATCAATGACTGCCTCCTGTCGAGCCTGGGGGCGAAATCCCTGACGAAGTTCAACGTAGCGCTCGTTCCGAAGGCCATTCGCCAATTCCATGTCTTTCCGTACCTCCTCGGGGATGCGCCCGTCGGGGTCGGCCTCATCGCGACGGTGCCAGAAGTCGGATCGCTGCAGCAGCTCGACCAGCTTCGCATCGCTGCCGTGCTTCTTCCAGAACTCGTCGTGTTCGATCGCGAAGTAGAGGTCGTGGGGCGGTAGACCTTCTTTGAGCAGCCCCTGCATCACGTCGGCGGCCGCTCCGCCGCGGTCGAGCAGGTCGCTTGCAAGGGCGCCCTTGACCGAGGGTAGGGGAAGCTCCAGCAATGCCGTGATGCTGTCTGCGACCTGTTGCGCGGCGTCAGGTAGTTCGATCGCGGACCGCAACCCGGAGGTGTCCCGCGCTTTGACGCCGTGGCGGACCAGCGCCTCGGGTAGGTCCCTGCCGGCGAAGGAGATCGAGATGCTTTCCGTCGTCGCCGGCAGCAGGCGGCAAACGCTCCTGAGCTGCAGAAGGCAGATCAGCTGGAGAACGCCTGGGTTGTGTTGGTCACGGTGGTAGGCCGCGTTGCGATGCCGGTGCGAGAGTTTTAGGCAGGCGGCGTCATCGGCATCGAGGACAGAAGCAACGCCTTCCCCTAATGGGCCAATTCCCGCAGCGGCATCGACCTTGACGCCGAAATCACGGAGCTTCTTGCGCTCGCCCCGCTTGTAGGGCCTGCTGGCCAATGGACCCTTGCCATCGCCCGCTCGAAACAGTGACTCGAAGTGGCGGTTCAGCATGATCTCCGCGTGGTGGTCCAAGAGGATCAGCGCGGCGCGAGCGTTCGGGATCGAGTCGGTGCGCAGCAGCGCTCCCGCGACCTCCAACTGCTCCGTGATGAGGAGAAGCTGCGCCAGCTCGTTGTGCTCGTATCTCACCCGGCAACCGTAGCCGAGCCGACTCAGCCCCTAAGACGCTGCGCCGCCAGGTCTTCGCTACCGTCGAGGTGTGGTCGTTAACCGAATAGGCGGCGGTCTGCCGCTCGGCGACGGGCGGGTGGGTATCCCGCTGGATGGTCTGCCCGAGCGAGCCTGGATGGATGAGCTGCGGGAGGCAATCACCAAGGAGCGCGAGGAGGACCCCCTGTGGCAGCACGCAGCGGTTGCGGTCACCGCTGACGAGGTAAACGGGGTTCCCCACCTGGTCTTTCCTACCGACGGAATCGACGACGCGCAGTTCATCGTCCTCTACGTTGCCCCGATCGACACGGCCATCGCCGCAGCAAACGCAGCGCGCTAGTCCTCACCACGCTCGGCGAGAATCTCCGCGACTTGAGGCGAAGGGCTATCAACTTCGAGGATCAGGGCTCCTCCGAATCGAGGCGCCATCTCCTCCGCGGAGTTGGCGTCCCCCGCTATCTCCTCGGGAACGATCGCGACGAGGTGGGGAACGTCCAGTACCGCCTCCAGCAGGGGGCGGTGAATGTTGCTGGTGAACCACTGGCGCTCGACGCCGCCGCCGAGCTGAATCAGGTGGAAGGCCACCAGCCAGTGCCCATCCTCTTGGCCACTTCCCCATAGGCCGCCGAAGTTCGGGCTCGGAACGTGATCCTCGCGGGCGATGATGGCGGCCAGCTCATCATCCCCCGAGTCGTCGACGACGGCGATGACGATCGAGGGCGCATCGTCGCGGAGCCACAGCATCCAGCGGGTCATTTCTGCCGGTTCCACTAGCAGGTGAGAATGACACCTCGCCTAGATGCTCAGTCGAGGTCGGGCTAGATGCTCTCGACCTCTTCTCGCGCGAGCCGCATCCATTCACTTCGAGCATTGCGGGCTTCTTCTGCGTGCTTTGCCAGCGTCGGGATGTTGTTGATTCGCCAGCCCTCGTCGCCGGAGTTGAAGTGGAAGTTCTTTGCCTCTTCAGCAGTGGCGCAGATGGTCGCCGCGTCGATGAACTTCTCTCCCAGCCAGTGGCCCTGGCCGAATTGAAGCTCCAGAGTGACCATCGCCCGGTAGATCCCATCGTTGAAGGGCATCAGGTCTCGACTCAGCTCCGGATTTCGGGCGGCAACGCTGTCGGGTTTAAGAGAGGCCTTCCATCTCTCAAACTCCTCGTCGCTCATCCGTTCGTCGCGGACGGGACCGTGGAGTGCCGTGCCGGCCTCGGTAATCGCATTGGTGAGGCGCTGTCGCCGTGTGTTTCGGCGGTCCTGTTTCAGGGCGAGTCCGTGAGCCAAGAACTGAGAAGACAAGCTCACGACCGACGCGACGCCTGCTCCGATTAGCGCTGCAGCGGCTGCGTCCATTCACCCATGTTCGGCTAGGGACCGGCGGAGTTCGGGCGGCAGTTGGTGTGCCGAAGCAAACGCCCCTCTATTTGGACATCAGGGGTGAATGGACGCTCTGCCCGAGAAGCGAGGCGCTCAGAGCCGATCTGAGCCTCTGCGGCGAGCCGCCGCGTGTGATCGCTCAGGCGCTCACGCAGGTCAGGCCGCCTCTGCGGGAGCCGCCCGCGTGCCCTTGATTTTGCACGCCTGGCGGCGTGCGGGCGGCGGGCATCGGCTCCCGCAGCGGGCGGAGCCAGACCGAAGGAGGCCGAGATGACTCAGACGTTGGACACCTTGATCCAAGAGGTCGAGAGCGGCGAGCAGCACCTCACCTACGAGGGGCTGAAAGGTCGCGACAGCCGCGAGACCGAACGCCTCGTCGACAGCTTCGCCTCGGTGCTGCGACGTATGACGCCTGCGGAGCGGATCAGCGCCTCGCGCCACGGCGGCTTCACGCGCTGGGAGCGCTGGGTCTGGGCGGCCCGCTATCCCGAGGAGGTGCCGCTGGTCAACGGCGAGCTTGAGTGGATCGCCTGCAACATGGCCGACCTCGATCCCGACTAGCGCCCGCGAAGAGAGAAGCGGCGACGACCGGTGACGAGGCGCAGGCGCGCAGCTCGTTCCTCGGCTTCGACTCGCTCGCCGGCAACCCGCAGCGGCACCGTGTCCTCCGCCCAGGTGCCATGCAGCTCCTCGCCTCCGGCGACGAAACCTCGCAGAGGGACCGCCGCCTCCTCGCGCGGCCCTGTGACGGGCGTTGCCTTCATCGCTCCAGTCCCTTCGCGCCAGAGCTGTTTCCCGAGCCTTCGCGCAGCCTTTGCAGCCCCTCGTCCTCGTACCAGGGACGCAGCTTGATCTTCGCCGGTGGCAGGTGCCCGTAGACGAGGAGCCCGGTGCCGGGGTCGCGCTCGCGCACCAGATTGGCCGGAGCCAGGTCGCGGTAGGTGTCGCCCTCGGTCTGCGAGTGGCGGCCCTTCTCGCCGGTGCTGCGCGAGCGCTGCTCGAACTCCCCGGCGCCCAGGACCCGCGAGACGTAGGAGAGGGTCTCAGGGTCCGAGATTCCGGTGCCGAAGACCTTGGCGCGGTGATTGTTGACGATGGTGGAGGCCCGTCGCCCGTAGCGGGAGCTGACCTGGGCCATGTCCTGAAAGACGCTCAGCAGCTGCACGCCTTGTCCGGCGCCGGTCGAGGCGATCTCCGCCAGGTTCGGGATCGGCGCGATGTTGGCGCACTCGTCCAGCAAGAGCAGCAACGGAGGGTCGAGCGGCTTCCCGGTCGCCGCGACGGTCTCATAGACCACGGCGAGCAGCTCCTGCACCAGCATCGAGAAGACCGTCCGCAGCCGCTCCTGCTCGTGCAGCGGCGCGCATAGGTAGAGGGTGTTGGCGCCGCCGTCGAGGAGGGCGGCCGGGCTGTAGTCGGCGCCCTTCGTCTCCTCCGCGACGCGCGGGTCGGCGAAGGCGCCGACGATCATCTCCGCCGTCGTGTAGACGCTGCTCCGCTGGCGCTCCTCGCGGTTCTGCGTCGCCTGCCAGGCGCGCTTCGCCGCTGCCTCGCCCGTCTCGTTCAGCAGCTCCTCGATATGGGCGTCGTTGGCATCGGGCCCTTCATCGAGCCAACGCACCACCGACTCCATCGTGCGACCGCTGGAGGCGGCGGCGAACAGCAGTGGAGCCAACAGCTTCTCCGCCGCCGAGTACCAGAAGTCGGCGTCCTGCAATCCGCCGGAGCCGGTGCGCGCGGCGGCGGCCAGCCAGTGCGCGACCCGCATCGCCCCGCGCCAGGTGCCCGCGCCCCACAGCGGCGTCGCCCGCGAGGGCTCCAGCCCCGTCACCAGCGCCGGATCGAAGACCATCACCTCACCGAGCGTCTGCCGGTGGGCCACCGTGTCGATCAGCAGGTCGCTCTTGATCGAGGTCGCCAGGACCGGCCCCTGCCACTCCAGCAGGGCCGGGATCGCCAGGCCGGTCGTCTTATGACTTTCGGTCG